>CALVSR010000008.1 GCA_944359075.1 uncultured Bacilli bacterium | reverse complement strand
TATCATTATAAAAACGGCAATAAATCTGAAAAAGAAAAAACTCCGTTTAAAAACGGAATTTAGTCTAAAAATTTACGCTCTTTGATAAATTAGAAGGGAGTTTTTTTATGAAAAATACTAAAATCAACCAAGAAAAATGGTTGAACAAAATTGAGGATACTTTAAAGATTGGAGGTAGAAGTAATAGAACATTTGATAATTATAAATCACATATCAAAAGATTTTTAAATTATTATGATGAAAATACAGATATTAATAAATTAAACGAAGATAATATTCTATCTTATTTAAAAATAAAATATCTTAATTTAAATGTAAGTGAAAATACTTTAAACCTAGCTGAATGTTCTATTTGCTTCTTGTTTGCTGTTTGCTTTGATAAATGCCTAAACAAAAAGAAATTACCATGTTGTAAAGTAAGAAAGCGTATGCCTTCCATACTTTTAAAAGAGGATTTTATTAAAATATTTAATTCTGAAAATAATCTTAAGCATAAATGCTGGTTATTACTTGCTTTTTGTTCAGGACTTAGAGTTAGCGAAATTGCTAAACTTAAAATTGAAAACTTGAATTCTAAAAAGCATACGATATTTATTAAAAATTCTAAAGGTAAAAAAGATAGATATACTATTTTACCTAATATTACTATTAAATTTTTAGCTCTATATTGTAAGAAAAATAATATTAAATCTGGATATTTATTTCCTAGTAATAATAATGGTTCAATGAATGAAAAAACTATTATTAATTATTTCAAAGTTATTAAAGATGAACATAAATTAAATAATGATATTACTTTTCATAGTTTAAGACATTCATTTGCTACTTATTATCTTTCTAATGGAGGCTCATTATTAATATTACAGTCAATGCTTGGACATACTAATCTAAATACTACTACTATTTATCTACATCTTTCTCAAAATTTTAATCAGTTAGAGGGTATTAAGTATGTCTAAATATACTATTCAAGATATATTTCTACAATATAGTGATGAATATGTTAAAAATCACAATCTATCGGAAGAACAGTGGAAAGTATTTAATGCTATTAGGAATTGTGGCACTAAAGAACTAGGTTGCCATATTTGTACCTGTGAAGATTGTGGTGAAAAATATTTTGGTTATAATTCCTGCCGTAATAGACACTGTCCAATGTGTCAGAATTATGCTCGTGAAAAATGGATTCAAAAAGAATCCAGTTATCTACTAAATTCAAAATATTTTCACATCATCACTACTGTCCCTTATGAATTAAACGAAATATTCTTATACAATCAAGAGATATGCTACAACATTTTATTTAAATCTACCTCTGAAACTATTTTAGAACTTTCAGAAGATCCTAAATGGTTAGGAGCGAAAGTTGGGATTACTTCTATTCTTCATACTTGGGGGCAGACTATGGAATTTCATCCTCATATTCATTCTATAGTTACTGGTGGAGGGCTAACAAATAATCGCTGGCTTTCATGTGATAAAGATTATCTTTTTAAAGTACAAGTACTAGGTTCTTTATTTAGAGGTAAGTTCTTATATTATTTAAAACATGAATTTAATAATTTGATTTTAAAAGATAATATCAATGATATTAAATCATTTAATAAATTTGTTGAACCTCTTTACAATAAAACTTGGATTACTTATATTGAGCCTCCCAAAGGTAAAGCAGAAAATGTAGTTGAATACGTTGGTAGATATTCTTTTAGAGTCGCTATTTCTAATGAAAGGATTAAAAATATTGAAAATGGTAATGTTACTTTTGAATATAAAGACTATAAAGATAATTCTAAAATTAAACTTATGACTATTACTGCAGATGAATTTATTAGAAGATTTCTTCTTCATGTTTTACCTAATAATTTTACCAAAATTAAGCATTATGGTATTTTATCCAATAAAAATAAAAAGGATAATATTAATTTATGTAGATTTCTTATTTCAAAAATTCTAACTAATGAATTTATTTCTACTATATCTAGAAAATTCAATAAATTTAAATGTGAAAAATGTGGTTCTATCAACTTTAGTTATTCTTTTCAATATGATATTAGACGGCCCTGCAATAATTAATTTATATATTTAAAATTTCGAGAGCTATCATTCTCATGGGGTAAGGGGAATTCTACTTAATTTTGATTAAAATCGTTATTTTTATAACACTAAGTAGTCAAATAATCTAGATTTTTTCAAAATATCAAAAAAGAAAAATACTACTTTCGCCTTATACGAATTTTCGTTAGAAATTAGGTACAATAATTTTATAACACATCTTTTCGTATACTTAAGATGTGCCATAAAATACTATACATTGTATCATCTTTTGGATGAATTACCAACGCTTCCATCAGATATCAATTCATAATTCCACATATCAATACCACCCATATCAAAAACATTTTGATAACCCAAATCCAATAGAATTTCCGCTGCTTTTCGACTGCGAACACCAGTTCTACAGTAAACAATAATCGTACTATCTAACTCTATAAAAAGTTTTTGGATTTCATGAATATTAGATAAAGGAATATTGTAAGCATTTTTGATATGGCCACTAGCATATTCATAATCTTCCCTAACATCAATAATATAAACATCTTCTTGATCTATCATCGAAAAAACAGATTCTGTTGTAATAGGAACAACTTCTTTATTTCTTTCTACAGAAGAAGTACTACATCCTAAAGAAAGAAACAAAACAAAAAAGCATAAAAATAATATTTTCATAATCGTGATCACCTGCCCAAAATAAAAGAATGAATATATTCATTCTTTTCAATACTACTTAATTTATATTAGTTAAGAGCTTCTTTTAATGCAGAAGCAGCTTTGAATTTAGCTGATTTGCTAGCTTTGATATGAACTGTTTCTCCTGTTTGTGGATTACGTCCATCACGAGCTGCTCTTTCTCCTACTGAGAAAGTACCAAATCCAGAAACTGTGATTTTATCTCCGTTAACTAATACTCCTTTAATAGTTTCAAATGTAGCATCGATTGCACGAGTTGCATCTGCTTTTGTTAATCCTGCTTTTTCTGCTACTGCTTCTACTAATTCTGCTTTTTTCATGTAAATAAACCTCCATATCTTATTTTAAGCACATACTATGCTTACATTTAAAGAATAGCATGAAATACTAATAAAATCAACCAATTTGACAGAAATTTTATGAAAATGACAGTAAATTTTGAAAAATTAACCAATCTCTTGAATTAAAGCCTCGTATAATAGATCCACAATATAATTACTAGGCTCTAAATGATATTTAGAAATCATAGTATCAATAGCATGATCATCATTTTCAATATCTAAGTACTCAAAAATGGATTCCTTTTGATTGGTGATATCTTGTAAATAATTTCTCGTATAAATATTATCAATAATAAGCAATGGAAAATCACCAATCCATTCCTGAAATTTATCTAAAATCTTATCTGTACTTTCTGAATAAGTGAATGATTCTTTATCATAACTACACATTTCAATAAAATCATGAATAGGAATTTTTTCTTCATTCAAACGATAATCAAAACGATCCAATAGTTGAATGCCATTTAATTTTAAAGCTGATAATTGGACAAGCTCTCCCTTGTCCTTAGAAATGGAAGTAGGAATCAATTCCACTATAACATATTTACTTTTTGCTAAATCCATATACTAATCTCCCTCTTAAATACTAGAATCTAAATCAAACGAATGAATACAATAAACAAAAAGTGGTTATCTCTTTTTATCCATAATCTTTTGAGCTAACAGCATTAATATATCATACTTTTTACAAAAGAAAAAGAAGATTTCTCTTCTTATAACACAAATGCAATCATATTATTAGAACCCTTATTTACAATCTTAGTTAAAGTATTTTGAAGTTTAAAGCGAATATTATCTGGCATCATGCTAATCTTGGATTGAATTCCTTCTTGAACAATGACATCCAAGCTTCTACCAAAAATTTCACTTTTCCAAATACTACTTGGATCCTTCTCTTTATCTTTCATTAAATAATCAATTAATTCTTTACTCTGCATTTCACTTCCAATAATAGGTTCAAATGTTGAATTCACATCTACTCTTATCATGTGAATAGATGGAGCAGTAGCTCGAAGTTTTACCCCATATCTTGGTCCTTGTTTCGTAATCTCAGGAGTATCTAACTTCATATCTTCTAATGTAGGAGAGGCTACACCATAACCAGTTTGTTTTACCATTTTTAAAGCATATTTAATTTGATCATATTCACGTTTGGCTTCATTATAATCTTGAAATAGCGATAATAACTGGGCTTTATTCGTAACGTCAATATGAATAATGTCTGTTAACGCTTTATTATAAAGTTCACTAGGAGCTTCTAGACTAATAATAACTTCACCAGTAGATGGATCAATATCTGATAAATAAGATTTCGCAATATTTTCTACATTCATAAAATGCTCATTGATTTTTTCTACGTCTCTTAATTTATCCACTTCTACTACGCTTTCACGAATAGCATCAATATAACTTTTTTTAATTTCATTTTTAGGATTTAAAATCGCAATCCATTCTGGCATATTTACTTTTACTTCTAAAATTGGGAACTCATATAATGCTTCTCTCAAAATATCATACATATCTTTTTGATTCATATTTTCAATATTCATAGGAAGTACTGGCACATCATATTCTTCTTTTAATTTTTCACATATTTTTTCAGTTTCCGGAAGCATTGGATGTGTAGAATTTACAATGACTATAAAAGGTTTTCCTAACTCTTTTAATTCACGAATTACTCTAGTTTCTGCTTCTAAATAATCGCTACGCTCAAACTCACCAATAGATCCATCTGTAGTAACTACAATTCCAATGGTAGAATGATCCTTAATTACTTTTTCTGTACCAATTTCAGCAGCTTCGCTAAAGGCAATAGGATCATCATACCAAGGTGTCTTGACAAGCCTTGGACCATTTTCATCTTCTGCTCCTTTTGCATTATGGATTAAATAACCAACGCAATCAATTAAACGAATATTGCAACTAAAATCATCAATTTGCACCTTAGCCGCTGTATTAGGAACAAACTTAGGTTCTGTAGTCATAATAGTTTTCCCTGCCGCACTTTGTGGAACTTCATCCAGTGCTCTTTTTCTCTCATATTCATCTTCGATATTAGGAACAATTAAATTTTCTACTACCTTTTTAATAAAAGTACTTTTTCCGGTACGAACTGCACCTACTACCCCTAAATAAATATCTCCACCTGTTCGTAAAGCAATATTTTTGATAATCTCTTTCTTATCCATATACTCTAACACTCACTTTCTATTTTTCATTTAAATATATGTAAAGATAAGAAAGTTATGACAATGTACAAAAGAAAAGTAATCCGAAGTGGATTACTAAATCTTCATACTAAGAACGTCTCGCATTCTCGTTAACTGTTGTTGATGTGCAAACTCATTTACCATATCCCTAGTTTCATTCATATCTTGGATAAGAGAATCATCGACACCATATTGTTGAATTTTAAATAATACTTTATCTCTTTTATCCTTATCCTTATAACAAGAAAGCAAATTATTACCCTCATATAAAATACCATAAAACACCTCAATAGAAGGCATTAAAATAAAACAACCATTATTAATTCGATAACAATAATCCTTATATTTTCCTTCTGAACTACTCAAAATGCTATATAAATTTTTGATTGGTATTTCTTTAGGTTCATCATCCATAAAGATATAAACATCTTGATAATCTTTTAGGATTCCAATAATTTCAATTCCATTCGAACATTGTATTTTTAATTCCTCTAATTCTTCTTCATTTAAGTACAATCCCTTATAATTATAAATATTACATTTTTCAAACATGGTATCACTCCCTTAAATTAAACATACAATACCACATTTTTGAAAAAAAATCAATTCGTAATGAAGAGGCACTCCCTATCAACAATAGGACCTAATGAAAAATCATCTTTCGTTTCAGAAAACAATCTATTTTGATGAATCACTCGATTATACTCCAAAGGATGATCCCAATCAAACAAAATAGATACCTCTTTACCTACATTTGTTTTATCTACATAATAGGGATCAAATAGATAAAAATAAGAATCTAAAAACTTGGTAATCAATACATAATGCTCATCGGTTTGATAACATCTAACCACTGCAACCCCTTTTTCTTGAAAAAGCTGTATAAATTTATGATAAGTAACTTCCTCTTTTTCTAAATACTCTACTTTCATCAAACTATCCTGACTTTTAGCATATTCTTTTAACCATGCAGCAAACAGTCTCATAGCACTTCTACTAGTGCCTCCTTCACCCCAATCGCCTTTACTATTAAAGCAATCTAAAGTATAACGCCAAACTGCCGCAATAATGATAGCAGGAATTTCTTCTTTTTCATAAAGATAACTAAATGCATTTAATAAAGTTGTAGGGCCGCAATCATAACTAGTCATTTGATATCTTAATGGTACTTTCATAAAACTATATCATCTTATCAATGTCTTTAGGTACATTATCTTTTAAAATTGCATTGACAATCTTATCTTCTTTCTCTTTACTAACTTCTTTTCCAGCTACTTCTCCAATCTCTTGAACTAATTCTCTTAATACTTGTTCATCTTTCATATTAGATTTTTGCAACTTATTTGCCAAAGATAAGATAGTTTCCTTGTTAACACCTGATTTATCCTCCACTTTTTTAAAAAAAGAATCACCAAACATAAAAAAACCTCCTACATCATTATATGTAAGAGATTTTAATTGTGATTAATGATTTTACTGATATGATAAATTCTATGAAAAGTAGAAATTCAATCGTATACCTTCCCTTGCTTTTTTAACTTTTTTTCATATTTTTCCCTACGTTTTTGAAATTCTAGGCATTGTTTTTGATAAACACTATCCATTACTTGACCTAATTTATATCTTTCGTCCAATATTTTCTGAGCTCTATCTAATCCTTCCAATTCTGTCTTTGGATCTTTTCTATCTAACAGCCATCCCATAAAATCCCTCCTATTTGTTTTTATTATAAAACAAGCTCTCTTGCTTTTGGAACCAATTTTTTTCTTTTTGATTGGTAAATGTAAAATGAATGTCTATCTCATTATGATTCACAGAACTCACAATAGCGAGAGTATGATGATCCATAAAATAAATGTCAAATTTTTTAAATTTTTCTAAAATGGACTCCAAAACAAAAGAATAAAAGGAAATACTTTCTTTGGCTAAAATACCCAAATCATGCCATCTGAAATAACTGTTCTTTAAAACATTCACTGTCAAAATCAAATAATTTCCATCCTCAAAATGATTTTTATCAATAGAAATAGTACCCTTGGTATTAGACCCATACACTAAAATTTGAGAAATATAATCTAATATTAGATCATTTCTTTTTTGAAAGATTTCTTTCATCTCTATTTTGATTGTCCTTTTTCTTTCATTGAATCATTCTCTCTTCGATTAAAAAAGGCTCTTGAAATTTCTTCTAGTTTCATGGTACTATCATCCTTTTGATTAACGATACCATTTTGTATAAAATCATTTAAAAAATAGGAATAGCCATCATAATAACCAATAGACTCTAAATTATTATAATCAATCACAGGTAGTTGATTAACTGTTTCATCATCCATTATAATTTTCTCCAAAATAGCAGACTTTCCATTTATAAAACCATTTTTATAATATAGATACCTAGTTTCATTTTCTTTATATTTATGAAAAGCTTGGGTATGACATTTATCGATAACAGCCATTAAGTGTTCATCACTAATACTCATAGTTTGTCCGGTTATTTCTAAATATTCACCATATTGATAACCATCGTAATATCCAATAGAAGCTAAACTTCCTTTATTCATCATAGGCATTTGACAATTTCCTTCATCCGTATATAAAAATCGATATAATCCTCTTCTAAAACTTTCTGCATATTGCTCTAAATTATTCATGATTCTTCACCTCTATTTTTAAATTGTAGTACAATCGGAGTTCCTTCAAAGTCAAAATTTTCTCTTAACTTATTTTCCAAATATCTTTCATATGAGAAATGTACTAAACCTTTATTATTTACATGAAATGTAAATTTAGGTGGCTTTATACCAGATTGGTTGGTAAAATATATTTTAAGTCTTTTTCCCTTATAAGATGGTGGTAAATTTAAAGTATAAGCATCAGTAATTACTTCATTTAAAACACTAGTCTTAATCTCTCTTTTAATATTTTGGGATACTTTTAATACTTCAGGCATTAAGGTATGAATCCTTTTTTTGGTAAGTGCTGATAAATAAACGATTGGTGCATAACTTAAAAATTGAAATTCACTACGAACGATCTTTTCATATTCTTTCGTATTCGGATTTTGAACGGTATCCCACTTATTAACAACAATAATTAAGCCTTTACCTTTCTCTAATGCATAGCTAGCAATATGCTTATCATGCTCAATGATTCCTTCTTCGGCATTAATAACCAGTAAGCACAAATCACTTCGATCAATTGCTTTTAAACTACGTAGTAAACTATATTTTTCAACAGATTCGAAAACCTTTCCTTTTTTTCTCATACCAGCAGTATCAATGATAATAAACTCTTCCCCATTATATTTCATAACCGTATCAATGGCATCTCTAGTAGTGCCCGCTTCATTAGAAACAATTACTCTTTCTTCATTTAAAAGTGCATTAATTAAGCTACTTTTCCCAACATTAGGCCTTCCAATCACAGAAAATTTAAGTCTAGTATCTTCCTCTTTTTCCTCATACTCATGAAAATCCATAGTAATTGCATCTAAAAGTTCATAAATTCCTGTATTATGTTCTGCACTAATAGGAATATAAGTATCAAAACCCAGTTCATAAAAGTCATATTGATGTTCTAAACTTTCTTTGCTATCTACCTTATTAATGGCAACAATAATTTTCTTACCACTCTTAAGAAGCATATCACGGACAACCATATCATTAGTAGTTATTCCTTCTTTCCCATCGACAATAAAAACAACCACATCCGCCTCTTCTATGGCAATTTCAGCCTGTATTTTAATTTCACTATTAAATAATTCTTGACTAACATCAATTCCACCTGTATCAATTAAATGAAATCTATAATTCTTATAACTTACTTCACTATAAATACGATCACGTGTAACACCTGGTATATCTTCAATAATAGATACTTTGCTACCTACCAAACGATTGAACAAAGTACTTTTTCCAACATTAGGTCTTCCCACCAAAGCAACAGTTGGTAAATTCATAGATTCCACCTCCTAAAGATGAGCTTATTTTATCACATTATTTTATATAATTCCAGTAACTAATATAAAATTTATAAGTAAAACTATTAATTTTTTCTGATTACTTTTCTAAAAATCAAAAAAAGCACATAAAATATAATGGTGATTATATGAGAATAATAGCTCAAAAGACAGATGCTCTTAATACAAATGATTTTTTAAATAATGCAATTGAAAAAGATTATATTGATGCCATAGCCTTAAATATGGCGATTACCAAAGATAATAAAGTTTTAACTTATAATGTTAATACCAATATAGATGCTAATATCAATACTATTGAAAGTAGTACCCTTGAAGAATTACAAAATTATGAAATTGAGCCCTTAGAAAATACTCTAGAAAATCTGAATCAAAAAAATATGACAAAAGATATCTATATCAATGTTAACCCCTTCCGAACAGGACCTTTAACGGATTATAATATTCAAGAAACTACTGAAAAAATGAATCTATATATTGATTTAATAGCAGAAAGTATTAATCAATTTCCTAATTTAAAAATTCATTTACATAGTATTAATAGAAGCATCGTTACAATTATGAAACAAAAAATTAAAAATCGTAGAATTGGTTTTGTAATCTATAATAGTGATTTAAATTTTGTCGATGTGGATTATTATATTATGACTATGAATTCTTTTAATGATACGATTATTGATTTACTATTAAAAGAAAAAAAAGAAACCATTTTATATATTCATACAGATTATTATCTATCATTTATATATGATCATTATATGGGAGATCGCTCTACGCCATATTTACAACAGGTTTTTAAACAGTTAGGACTTCTTACAAACTACCCAGAAATTACTTATAAAATATTTATAGAAACTAATGAATAATCATTAGTTTTTATAATGACAATCAAACAAACCCTTATCAAAAAGATTCATACACTATACTAGGTGAAGTCTATGAATTTTATAAAAGAACAAATAATGATAATCAAAAAGAATGATCCTGCTATTCATTCTACTTTAGAGGTATTTTTATATCCTAGTTTTAAAGCTCAATACTTTTATAGAATTGCTAGATTTTTCTATAAAAGAAAGCATTTTTGGATAGCTCGATATATTAGTGAAAAAGCAAAAAGAAAAACAGGAATTGAAATTCATCCTGGTGCTATCATTGGGAAAAATCTATTTATTGATCATGGAATGGGCGTAGTAATTGGAGAAACAGCAGTAATTGGAGATGATGTAACGATATTTCACGGAGTAACCCTTGGTGGAACTGGAAAAGAAAAAGGAAAAAGACATCCAACCATTGGCAACAATGTTTTCATTGGAAGTGGTTCTAAAATTCTGGGAAATATTCAAATTGGAAACTATGTAAAAATTGGTGCTAATGCTGTTGTCTTAACGGATATACCAGACAATACCACTGTAGTTGGAATTCCTGGAAAGATTATAAAAAATAATGAGTGAAAAAGTGATCATATAGACACTAAAATACCATGACTTAAAATTTCATCTACCTGTTTTCCATAAACAATATTTCCATATTCAAAAAAGTGAATATCATCATCCATTACAGTAGACACTTCTATATAAAACTTACCACGGTAATAAATCTTATCTCCTTTTACCATATCAGAATCTTCAAACTCATA
Organism: uncultured Bacilli bacterium; assembly: GCA_944359075.1. Taxonomy (GTDB): domain Bacteria; phylum Bacillota_I; class Bacilli_A; order RF39; family UBA660; genus Alloscybalousia. The sequence goes on along the minus strand of CALVSR010000008.1, from coordinate 25,491 downwards.
AAGCAAAATAGAATTTAACAGCATCGTAATATCAAAATCGCTACTACCATAATCGTCAATATTCTCAAATTCTAACACATACAATCCATGACAACAAAAAATTTCAACATGATAAAAGCCATGAAATTCATAATGGTATTGATGATTTAAATGATGGTTCAAAAGTTTAAAAAAAGATTTCATTTCCTCTTCTGTTCTAAATTGATTATTCGATAAATAGTAAATGACAAAATGATCATCATTTATAAAATTTGCTTTCAAGATAATCACCTATAATACCATATGAAAAGAAAAAAAATAAGAAACAAAAAAGTTCATATTCGAATGAACTTTTTTAGTTGATATCATTTATATAGTTTCTACTATCAAATCTTCTATTTTCTTTAAAATTTCTTCTTTTCCTAATTTTGTAACACTGGAAAACAATACCAAATCATCACCTACAACCAAATCTAAAGTATCCAAAATTAATTTTTTATTTTTCTCCATTTTACTAGAACCAACTTTATCTACTTTAGTGGCAACAATTGTTACAGGAATATTATAATATTTCAAAAAGTTATACATTAATTTATCATCTTCCGTTGGTTTATGACGAAAGTCAACTAGCATAAAAACACGAATCAACTCATCTCTTTTTTCTAAATATTCTTCAATCATTTTCCCAAATTTTTCTTGAGTTTTTTTATTTACTGCCGCATAACCATAGCCAGGCACATCTACTAAATAAAAGCTTTGATTTACGATATAGAAATTTAAAGTTTGTGTTTTTCCAGGCTTACCAGAAATATAAGCAATATTTTTTCTTCCCACCAAAGTATTTATAAAACTACTTTTTCCAACATTACTTCTTCCTACTAACATAAACTCTGGAAGATCTGTTTCTGGATATTGACTTCTCCTAACAGCTTGAACTGCCAAATTAACATCTGTAACTTTCATCCTATCACCTCATTATTCCAAAGATTCTAGATATCTTTTGCAAGCATCATCTAAATCTTGAATCAGATTTTCTGCTTCATCCATAGTCATCACTTTAGCTCCGCTAGCCATTTTATGACCACCACCATTATATTTTTCTGCTATTGTATTAATAACAGGGCCACGGCTACGAATATTGATTTTAATAATATTATTTTTCGTATCCTCTGTAATGGCTAACCAAACTAAAATTTCCTCTATATAATTAAAATTATTAATCAAGTTTCCACCACTAGCAACATCGGCTCCAAAATCATTTAGTACTTCTTCTGTAATCTTGATATAACCAACACCATATTCGGTTACTTTCATATTTTGAGCCATATATCCTTGTAAGCGAATTTCTTTAAGTGGTCTCATATATAGATCAGCATGTAGTTCAAATACACTTAATTTATAGTCTTTTATAACTTGACTAACAATCGAAAAAGTACTAGCTGTGGTGTTATTAAACATAAAACGATTTGTATCGGATACTAGACCTTGATATAATTTTTCCATGATTTCTTTTGTAGCTTTCAATTTGGTTTTATAAATCATTTCCATAATCAGTTCACAAGTAGAGGAACTTTTATCGTTCACAAGTTCTATATCACAAAAGCTTTCTACAAAAGGATGATGATCTATTTTTATTCGATACTCAAACTGATCGACATTATTACAGTCTACTCTTTTTTGATCTGGTGTATCTAGCACGATTAATAAAGTATTCTTTCCATCTCCCTCGTAATGATCTAATTTACCAAGATAAGAAAACTTACCGCCACCATTCCCAACTGCCAAAACATTCTTCTTTGGAAAAGTAGCAAGGAGCGAATCTCGTAAACCAATTTGACTAGCCATAGCATCTGGATCTACTCCAACATGCCTAGCAATCACAATATTATCATATTTTTTTATGGCTTTATAAATTTTTCGAAACATAATAATTTATCCTATTCTATTCTCCAATAAGAGTTAATGTATCTTCCGCAATCATTAATTCCTCATTCGTTGGCACAACATAACAAACAATATTAGAATCATCACTGCTAATTTTAACTTCTTTACCACGAATTTGATTTTTCTCTAAATCGATTTTAACACCTAAACAAGTAAGTTTTTCCATAATCGCCATTCTAGCTTCGGAAGCATTCTCACCTACTCCTGCTGTAAAGCAAATAATATCGGCTCCGCCTAATTCTACATAATATTGAGCAATGTAGTTTACTACAGTTTGAACATATTTATCAAAAGCCAATTGACATTGCTCATTACCAGAAGTAATTCCTACATAAATATCCCTAAAATCGCTAGCAGTTTGGCTTACACCTAAAAAGCCAGATCTTTTATTTAAATCATCCATCACTTCATCCACGGTTTTATCTTCTTTTTGCATCATAAAAGGAATAATAGAAGGATCAATATCCCCACTGCGAGTACCCATCATAATGCCCGCAAGTGGAGTAAATCCCATTGTAGTATCGATACATTTTCCATTTTGAACAGCAGAGATACTACCACCACTACCCAAGTGACAGATAATAGCTTTATATTCTTCTGTTCCTAATAACCTCGGAATCTGTTTACTAATGTAACAGTGGCTAGTTCCATGGAAACCATATTTACGAACTCCATACTTAGTATACCATTCATAAGGTACAGGATAAATATATTGCACTGGATCCATGGTTTGGTGAAAAGCCGTATCAAAAACTCCTACCATTGGTACACTAGGAAGGGCTTTTTGAATTGCTTCTATTCCTAGAATATTAGCTGGATTATGAAGTGGTGCAAGCTCTGAATATTTTCTTAAATCTTCTACTACTTCATCTGTAATTCTAACACTAGATTTATATTTATCCCCACCGTGTACTAAACGATGACCAATACCATCAATTTCAGATAAATCTTGAATAATACCAATAGATATTAAACGATCTAATAGTACTTCTACTGCTACTGTATGGTTTGGCATATCTACCTCTTCTCGAATTTTTTCCCCGTTATATTTAATAGTATAAAAACTTCCAGGTAACCCTACTCTTTCAAAATAGCCAGAAGCAATACAGTTCTTTTCGTTCATTTCGAACAAACTAAACTTTAAAGAACTACTCCCCGCATTAATAGACATTATTTTCATAATTTTCCTTCTTTCTAACATCCTTATTATACACTAAAAAGAAAAGAAAAAAAAGAGAATTTAATTCCCTTCACATATAAAAGATATCAAATGGATACCTCTTGTTTTATTTCATCCATTTTATTTTAACCTAGAAGCGCAAATGCATCTCGAGCAATCATTAATTCCTCATCTGTTGCTACTACATATACAGGAATCTTAGAATCATCAGTCGTAATAATTCCTTCCATACCTTTACGAACAATCATACTATCATTCTTCTCTGCATCTAACATTACACCAATAGCACCTAACTTCTTCAAAACTTCTGCACGAATAATCGTATCATTTTCTCCACCACCAGCTGTAAAACAAATGGCATCTACTTTTCCTTCTAATTTCATAAAGTACTTAGCAATATAATCCACAATCTTATTCGTATACATATCAAAAGCCAGTTTTACTTTCTCTTCTCCAGCCTCAAAAGCACGATCTAAGTCTCTTAAATCACTCATACCAGCAATTCCTTCTAAACCACTTTCACGATTTAATATACTATCAATCTTATCTAAATTATAACCCGTTTTCTTCATAGCATAAGAAATCAAAGTATAATCAATATCCCCACTACGCGTTCCCATCATAATTCCCGCATTAGGAGTAAATCCCATCGAAGTATCTATACTTTTTCCTTCTCTAATAGCAGAAATACTAGCTCCATTTCCAATATGACAGATAATTAAATTAGGATTTTTTTTCAAAATAGTTGTCATTTTCTCCGTAATAAACTTATGACTAAGTCCATGGAATCCATATTTACGAATATGATATTTAACATACCATTCGTAAGGGATTGGATATAAATAGTCAGCTTCCTTTAGTGTTTGATGAAAAGCAGTATCAAAACATCCTACTTGAACAGCGGTTGGAATTGCTTCCGTAAATGCTCGAACACCAATTAAATTAGCTGGATTATGAAGTGGTGCCAAATCCGAAATATTTTCAATTTCATGAATGACACGATCATTCATAACCACACTACTAGAATATAAATTACCACCATGTACAATACGATGACCAACTGCCTTAATTTCCTCCAAAGAGGATATCACTCCTTGGTCTAATAGTTCTTTTAATAATACATTCACAGCATCGGCATGATTTTGAAGCACAACATCTCTTTGAATCTTTTCATCCCCAATTCGGATACTAAGATTAGAACCATCTAACCCAATACGCTCCATAGTACCTTTCATTAATACACTTTCTTCTGGCATTTCATATAAACGAAATTTTAAAGTAGAACTACCAGCATTAACAGATAAAATCTTCACAAATATCTCTCCTTTTATTTATTATACTATACAAGATTTTTTTTTGAAAGTATTTTATAAAACTATCCCTATAACTTTTACAAGTGAGCTAGCTTTCATAAAATAGACACACATCATTTTAAAACTTGACATAAATCCAAATAGTAGTATAATAGCAAGCTATAAAAAGAAATTATTATAAAATTTTATTTTTGTTAAATTAATATAAGGAAGGTAAATATGATGAATAACTATGAAAAGAAGTATTTAGAATGGAAGAGAAAAAATATAATTAATCTTGTTCAAGGAAAATATGGTTACAAAGAATTGACCCAAGATAATGCTAATTTAGAAGAAGTATTTTGTAATCCAACATTGTGTAGTAATTGTGGAGAATGTTGTCACACTGCTCCATGCATCTTTTCTCCATATGATTTTCTTGATATATGTGATATCGATTATATGAAAAATATATTAAATACGGGTTTAATCTGTATTTCAGGATCTCCTGATGATAGAAACACCTTAATATTACGTCCACGTGGTAGAGCAGATGATAAATCTATTTATTCATGGACAACTGAATGGAATCCTTGTATCCTAGAAAATGGTGAAGGTTGTATGCTTCCAGTACAATATCGTCCATGTCAAGGTTTATTACAAGTTCCACATGAGAGATATCGTCATACAATAGGGTACTCCGATTATGAAGTGATATGCGATTATAGACGCTTTCAAGAAGTTTTAGAAAATTTACGTCATGAATGCGGGAGTAAAGTAATTCCATATTACGAAGATAAGATGGAAGAATCCGTAAAAAGTTTGATTAAAAGTTTAGTAAGATATGATAAAAATTGTAAATAATTTTTTAATATAATTTATGGTGGAAAATTTAGTGGCTACATTACCAGTCTCGCTTATTAGTGCACAGCTATTATTATGCCACCAAAAATTCCTTATCTAAACTTTAATAATATTTAAATCTACAATAAATATATAATTTTTACTACTAATTTACTATTTTTGAAAGTAAAAACATAAGAAATCCCAAAAATTTATGTGAATATCTTCCAAAAATAAAAATGTTGCAAACCTTTAAAAATAAAGATACAACGACATTTAAGAACTTATAAAAAGAGAACCAAAAAATCGCCATATTTTAGAAGAAAACACAAAAGATAGGAATTTCACCTATCTTTTAAGAATCAATATATCATTATATTAACACTTTACTTATTTATTTTGGTAACTTCCGCTAATATTGTTCATTCCTGATTGAACTAAACGTCTAGTAATTTCACCACCAACGCTACCATTAGCACGAGAAGTAGTATCAGCACCTAAAGCTACACCGAATTCGTTAGCGATTTCGTATTTCATTTTATCGATAGCTTGTTTAGCTCCTGGTACTCTCATCTTCATTGAAGATTTATTTGAATTTTGGTTCATTTGTTTCACCTCCTATACACTAATAGAATGTGAAAAATTCTCCAATTCATACATAATTTGCTATGGTAATTTTTACCTTTTATTTTTTATAATAAATTACTAAATTCTTCTGGATTGTTTTCTTGAATAATCATAGTTTGTACATGATTAACAGTATCTTCAATCATTTGTTCATAATCAAATTTTTCTTCATTCAATAAACACTCTTTGAGGTTTGGATTGATAACTGGATGTTTTGGTACAAAAACAGTACAACAATCTTCATAGGGTAATATACTAATATCATAAGTATCTATTTTTTTAGCAAGATCAATGATCTCTAATTTATCCAAACAAGCAACAGGTCGAATAACAGGCATATTGGTAACAGCATTGATCACAGACATACTAGTTAAGGTTTGAGAAGCAACTTGTCCAATACTTTCCCCATTAATAATCACAAGACCTTTATTTCTTTTTGCAAGTCTTTCCATAATACGATACATCATTCTGCGCATAATAGTAATACAGTATTCAGGATTACACTCTTTATAAATAGCTTCTTGAATATTAGTAAAAGGTACAATATGTAATTTAATAGTATCTGTATATTGACATAATTTTCTGGATAATTCAATTACTTTATTTCTGGCCTCTAAACTAGTATGAGGAATCGCTTCAAAATAGACAGCATCTATTCTAACACCACGCTTTAAAGCCAAATATCCAGCAACAGGAGAATCAATTCCACCACTAAGCATAAGCATTCCTTTCGATTGTACTCCAACTGGATATCCACCAAGACCATAATAGATATCTGTATATAAATAAGTATAACGATCTAGAATCTCCACTGTTAAAGTAGTATTAGGATGATGAACATCTACTTTTAAATTAGAATTATTTTTTAAAATCAAACCACCAAGTTGTCTACTAAATTCTGTACTTGGGATAGGAAAATTCTTATTAGCTCGCTTTGTTTCTACCTTAAAAGTACCAACTTTTTCTTTCATAATGTCTGTTGCTAATTCTTTGATAGCTTCGATATCAGTATCTATTTTATAGGCAACTTGATAAGTATGAATTCCAAATACTTGATTTAACTTTTTTAAAACTAACTCCATTTCATCATCTAAAAATTCGATATACATACGAGAAATATCTCGACTAATTTTAACATCAAGTCCATTTAATTTCTTTTTAATATTTTGATATAAAGTTTGAATAAAGAATTTACGATTTCCCTTTTTGGTAGTTAGTTCACCATATTTAATTAATACTACTCTCTCCATTATTATCTCCAACTTTCTATTTTTTAAACTTTTTTAATTTTTTTGAATTCTACTACCAATTCTTTTAACAAGTTCAAAAGAAGAGTTTTCTAAAGTATCTTTCAATTCTTCTTGATTCTTGAATAAATCATATCTAGAACCTTCTAATAATGTAGGAACATAAAACTGTTGTTGCGTTTGTTTTAAATTTTTTATTTGTTGTTCTATATCATATCTTTCAGAATCATTCGTTATATGTCTTAAAGAAGCTTCCAAACATTCTATATATTCAGAGTATGCTTGATAAATTTTTTTCTTTTTCTCTCTTTGAACTTTCCAAATTCCCATTCGTTGATTAACCTTAACAACACTAGTTGCTAAATCACCAAAATCTCTACCATTTCTTTCCTTGATATCAATACTTGCTTCCTCATGATTTTCTTGCGTATCTTTTGATGATGTTGTTAATCGTCCAAATATACTTTTATGAATTTCACTGAATCTTCCCATATAAATTTCTCCTCACTTTTGAGTGTAAATTACTTTTTATTAAAAGAATGCTTCCTAATGTTAGTATAAATAAATAAGCTTAGATATGCAATAACTGAAATCAAAAAAGTTATTTTTATACAATAATCACTTTCTCCTAATATAGTATAAGAAAGTATAGGTAATAGCATAGTTACCAACCCTTCTATAAATCGTTCAAATGTTACATAAGAGGTTTGATAATTATCTTTTGAATACTCATATATAGCGACATGATCAAAAATTTCATAAGCACTATTTCCTAACCCAAATAATATATATATATAATGGGTAAAATATAAACTAAAATAGAACTATCTAATAATAATAAAGACAAAAATGAAAGAATAAAAATAAAACACATTGGTAACAACACTTGATTCCAATTTCTACCATTAGCTCGTTTAGCCCATAGCTTACTAAAAAATGCTTCTGATAAACAAATTATAAGATTCAAAAAGCTATAATATAAATAACTAATTTGTAAATATCTTAATAAATAAACATTCAAATACATAATACCAATTCCATAAGCAAATCTATTAAGTCCACCTATTACAAGTATTTTCCTAAAATCTTTATCCTTTGCAGGTAACAAAATATTTTCTTTTATGCTAATTGGTCTATCATCAATCTTTGGTTTATAAGTCTTGATCCTAATAAAAATATCGATAAAAGCAATCATAAACACAATAATAAATAAAATAATAAAACCATATAACTCATATCCCACTTTTGTAAATTGATCTAAAACGACTCCCATCAATAAACTAAAACACATTACTACTGTATTTTTATAAATATTTCTAATAGCTGCAAATTTAGTCCTATCTTCTTTCTTTAACAGAGTCATTCTCCAATTAACAAATGTAATATACCCAAGTTCTCCAGTAATGGCATAGACAGAAGCAAACACAAAAAACCAAAAAGTTCTAATATTAATATCATTAGAAATAAAAGGAATTAATGCAAAACAAACAGAAGATAACCTATAAATAGTATAATTAACTAAAACTACATTTTTGGACTGACCTATTCTAGAAAAAAGTGGTGCTGCGAAAACTTGAATCACATTCGTCATTACATCTAATACTGCATAAATACCTATCGCAAAATTAGACAATCCTAAATAGATAGCAAAAGCACTTATAAAAGAGGTACTTGCTATTTTATTATTAGCTGCATCTAATATAGAAGCTATCAGATATTTTTTATACTCTTTTTGATAATTGATAATCCACCTAAATTTAAAATTTTAATTTTTGGATACATATTTTTAAGTTTTCCACAAAAGTGTGGATTTCTTCTTTCGTTGTCATATAACTGATACTGATACGAATCGAATATCCACTAATACTAGAGTCTTTACCAAGAGTGGTAAGGGTTAAGGAATCACTATTATCTTTAGAGCAAGCTGTCTTAGTAGAAATATAGATTCCTTTTTCATCTAATGCATGAAGCATAGTCTCTGGTTTAATACCAAGGACGCTAATATTCACAATATGAGGAATCGAGTTTTGATTACTATTTAATATAACCCCATCCATATGAGTAATTTCTTCTTTGAAATAGTCACTAAGTTCTTTTACATAATCATATTTTTTATCTAAACTAGTAAAGGCAAGTCTTAATGCTTTAGCAGTACTTACTATTAAAGCAAGAGCTGGTGTTCCACTACGATAAATGGTCTGACTTTTACCACCATGAATCATAGGTTCAAGTTCAATGTTGCTTTTTTTTATTAAACCACCAACACCTTTTAATCCAAAAAACTTATGACTACTAAAACTATACAAATCAATATTTTCTAAAGAAATAGGAATTTTGCCGATAGCTTGGGTTCCATCTACATGAAAAATAGTAGTAGGATAATTTTTTAAAATTTTACCAATTTCATTTACGTTTTGACAAAAACCAACCTCGCTATTCACATGATGAATACTGACTAAAACTGTTTCTTTAGACAATAAACTTTTGAGATGTTCTAGATTAACTAACCCATCTTCTTGAATATCTACATAATCAATAACATATCCTTTTTTTTCTAAATAGTTGACACATTCTAAAACACTAGAATGTTCTAATTTTGTCGTAATAATATGCCTTCCTCGATTAGGATATTTTTCAATTACTCCCATAATTGCTAAATTATTAGCTTCACTAGCACCACTAGTAAAAATCACTTCATTCATCTTTACCTTTAATAGTTCTGCAACTTGTTTGGTTGCCGCATCCATTAATTTCTTTGCTTCTACTCCTAATTGATGCAAAGAATTAGGATTGCCAATATAATCCAAACTTACTCTAGAAAAAGTATCTACCACTTCTTTACTGGCCGGGGTTGTCGCACTATAATCTAAATAAATCATAACCTCACTTCTTTCTTTTCTTCTTACTAAGTCCTAATAAATAAGGATCTAAGCAACTCTCTCCACATTCCTTACTCAAAAAATAAAAATCTATAACATCCTCGTTTTGATAATAAGCATTTGTTATTTTATAGTACCACTCTTCATAGGTAAATAAATCCTGTGGAAATAAATCCACAAAACTAGCTTCTGCAACAATCTTCTTTGAAATAGTATAAACTCTACCACTTTGTAAATCTTCCATAAAAGGGTGATAAGTATAATAAAGACTACCCTTTTTAATTTTTACACCAGATATGTTACAAGTCAAACTATGAGTAGCATGTCTTTCCACTACTTGTGGATAAAAGGATATGAATCTATTAGGAAAAAGATAATGACTAGTATGTTCTAGTGCCAGTTTATCAGCCATTTGAAAAAAAGCATCTTCGCTATAAAAAGTCATACCTTTCAAAATATTTATCAATCGAGTAGGTATTTCTATTTCTGCTAACAAATCTGAAATATCTATCGATTTTTCTGCTATAAAGAAGTCATCAACTGAAATCATAAAATCACCTGTTATTTAAAATCCTTTTTATTATAACAAAAAGATAAGCATATTTCTATACTTACTCATCTCGATCTTTCTTTAAGCTGCCTCGTTTTTTTACTTTTTGATAAACTTTTTCAATATCATCTATATTTCTATCATAAAAATCTTGAAATATATCTATGTTCTCTTGGCATTGCTTTTTCATTTGCTTTCTAATATGTTTTAATTCTTTCTTACTTATACAATTGGAATCATTCATTTTTTGTAAATGATAGATTAAATCTTTTTTAGATAAAGAAGAATAAGCCATAAAACTTTCTGGAAAAATAAGAATATTTTCATGTTTCAAAATAGAATCACAACATAATTTTGGACTATTTTCTAATAAATGGCTGGTAGTAAAAATCAAATTATTCGTGACATCTTGTATATAGTAACATCCATTTTGACTAGCTAAAACACTAATGTGATTAGCTTCTATCTTTTGACTTTTTAATTCCTCCTCTAAACTAGTATCAGGAAAGAAGACATCCAATAAAGAAGAGGCAAAATCTGGAGCATAGGAATTTCTAATCTCCTGTAAAATGTCTTGGTATAGACCACTAATATGACGACAATTACCATAACCGCTCATGATGCATCTACCATCAAACAAACTATCACAAATATCTTTATATCGAAATGGTTGAATAGAAAAATAACCATGTTTTAACATGTATCGATATAAATAAAAATATTCATGTATAGTTTGATGAAAACAAAGATCAACAAAAAGCTTGGATGCATCTTGAATAATTGATCTATAATTTTTATCAATACCAGATATTTTCAAATACAAGGACTGTCGACGCAATGTTTCTTCTAACAGTTTCTTATCCCTTTTTGAGTAATATTTATAAAGCAGCTCTTTAGAATCATTTTGATTAACTTCTGACATTATGACAACCTCCTTTTCTAAATTAGTAGTCATGTCATTACAAAAGTAATCATATAATACCAGAAATATACAAAAAAGAAAGACTAGCTTTCTCCATATAATTTTAATAACTTACTATGAATATCTGGTTCGATTAACTCGATAGAAGCCAACGAAACTTCTAAAGCATCTTTATAATTACCTTTATGATATAACATTTCAGCATTATCTAAACCACGATCAATTTCTCTTACCTCACTACGATATCGATTCCCATATACAATAGCCATTTCGGCTAATTGAGCTGTTTTAATCATATCATTAGTCGTATTATATAATTTTAATACTAAATCGCGAGCAGTATCTACTCTAGTATTCAATACCTTAATCACAATTGGTTTTTTCTCTAATTCTTTAATAATTTCATTGATTGCATCATTCGCTTCTGATAATTCAATAAAATAGTTATTAATAATAATCGGCAATTTATAACTTCTAATTTTTATTTTACATTGCTTTAATAAATCCTGAATTTCTTCTAATTGTTCTCTAGCGCGAATTTCATCATCATACATACTACCTAAAGATTTTAAACTAATATCTAGTGAATTTTCCAATTCTTGAAGAATATTCTCTAACATCTCTAACTGTTTATATAAATATGTATAAGGTTTCTCCTTAGCTTCTGCCTGTTTCACTAATTCTCTGTATTCTTTTACAGTACTTGTTAATCTAAGTTTAATATCTTGAATATCTTGAATATCCTCATCACTTAAATCATACATATTTTTAATATCATCTAGTTGTCCATAAATATCTTTCATAATACGATTGGTTTTTTTCAGTTTTTTTTCAAATGAAGTGGACAATGCTTCATAATTCTTTCTAGCCAATTTTTCTTGATCAAAACTATTAAAAAGAGAATCTAAATAATCTAACATCGTTTTCAGTTCAAACATACAATCTTCTAAATTTAATACTCGAATCCGATCCAAAATAGTACTAATATTTTTATTACATTCTTCCATATTATAAACAATGTTCAAATATTCAAGATTATATCCCTTTTCAGTTAAGTCTTCCTGAATAGCTAAAATCTCTTCTATACGCTTAGGAATTAATTTTTCAGCAAGTAATACTAAATTAGGAACTTCTACAACTACAATTCCCATATGATCAATCATAGTATCCAAAGCTTTGACAATATGAACCACTTCATCATATTCATTTTTTTCCATTCTACGTTCAAAGTCTAAAAAACGTTTCTCAATATTTTCAAATTGTAACTCGATGGCTTCAGCAATATCTTCATAATCATCATGATGAGTAGTAAATTCATTCATCAATTTGCGATATTTAGCCTTTAATTTCGTTACAATACTACGATACTTTTCTTCACTAATTGTAATTTCTTGAATTTCATTTAATAATTCATTAGCACTTTCCCTAACTTTATAAATTTCCATTTCTACTTTAGCCAATTTGTGATCGATATTTTTATAATTTTTTTGATTAGTGGAAATATCTAACTCATTAATCATATCATTAATCACATTAATTTTATCCTCTTTAATGATTTCAAATCGCTTCTGCCAATTTTTATATTTTTCTTCCATTTTATCATTCTTAACAATCGATTCCACTTTGGAAAGTTCAGATAATACCGGCGTACTAGCTATCATATTTTTCTCTTTATCTAACATTTCTACTTCTTCTCTGAACACCTTATATTTATGCTTACTAAGCAGCGTTAAAACAACAGTTACCAAAATAACTGCAATAATAAAGAAAGTTCCAACCAATAAATAAACACCGTTCACTTTCTAACCACTCCTTATTTTTACTATAAATATATTTTACCATAGAAAGAATGTTTTTACTTATTTTTTTGACAAAATTTTTACTCTATGATACTCAAAAATTAAAATGAATCATTAAAAAACATATGATTTCGATAAATGATAAGAACTTAATAAGCCTAAATATACACTTTTACAAAAAAATAATTGACAGAAACCTTTATTTTATATATAATCTAAACTGCATATTCATCAAACAGTGCTATGAAAAATTATTAATGTGTTTATGAAATGAGTAGTAACTTCACTGTTAGCGAACCTCTGAAACATAAACACCCTAATAAATGGTTTCATAGGATTCGATGTTTATGACAAAAAATATCGAAGGAGGACATTATGTCAAGATACACAGGACCAAGTCGCAAACAAGCGCGTAGAGTTGGATTCTCAATTTTAGAAAATGGTACAGAATTAGCTCGTCGTCCTTACGGTCCAGGTCAACATGGTCAGGATCGTAAAGGAAAACTATCTAACTATGGAGAACAATTAAAAGAAAAGCAAAAAGTTAGATTTTTATATGGAGTAAATGAAAGACAATTTAAGAAAACTTTCAATGAAGCTTCTAAAATGAAAGGTATTCATGGTGAAAACTTCTTAAGATTATTAGAATCAAGATTAGATAATGTAGTCTATCGTTTAGGTCTTGCTACAACACGTCGTGCTGCACGTCAATTAGTAAACCATGGTCATATTACTGTAAACGGAAAGAAAGTAGATATTCCATCTTATCGTGTTAAAGTTGGAGATACTGTTGCAGTAAAAGAAAACTCAAAAGACCATCCAGCAATCAAAGCAGCATTAGAAAAGATTACAAAAAGAGTAGAATTTGTAACATTTGATGATAAGAAATTAGAAGGAAAACTTGTTAGATTACCTGAAAGAAGCGAACTTAACGCTGATATTAATGAATCATTGATTGTTGAATTCTATAACAGATAAGATTAAAAACTTCACTAAATGAAGTTTTTTCTTTTTTCTCAATGGATTACATATAATTAAAAAGGTAAGAGGATGTGATAAATTGAGTGAACAAGAAATTCAAAACGATCAATTATTTATAATTGATGGTCAATTAATTGGATGTATCCTTTATATTGTATCCTTAGCCGTTTCTATCACCATCATTTTAAATCAAAGGCAAAGAGCATTAGGAAAAGAAGGATTTCTAACTACAGAAGAGTCCCAAACATTGGCATTATTAAATAAAATATTTATATTACTATTAATCCTATTTTTCTTATACTTAAATTATAAAGCTAAAAATTTGGCATCCAGTACAAATCAAGACACCAACGCTCTTACTCTGCAAATTGTTGCATCCTTAATATCCTTAATTCCAGCATTAATTGGTTTATATGTAGTAATCACAGACTTTTCTAATACTAACTTACAAACAGCAGAAATTGAAAATCCATTTGCATAATAAAACATATCGAGCGATATGTTTTATTTTATCATTAAAGTTCTAAATTTAAAATCAAGTTTAATCATTTTACCGAAGTAATCTTTTCCGTTATTGATAGCCGTTGTAATATTACCATCATCACTATTACTATAACCACTAATATAAAGACTGACACTATCTGTAGTAATATCTGTTAAATTATCATTATTGCTACCACCTAAAGCTTCTTTCTTTAAAATATTTCCCTCTGAATCATAACGAACTATTATTCCCGTCATCAGTTCCCCATCTGTATTAATTTTTAAGCCAGCATCTTTAGAACTAGTATGTCCTACTACATATAATTCATCACGATAAGCTAAAATAGAATTATAGCGTTCATAATTACTTCCACCAAAGTTCTTTTCAAAAATAATTTCTCCATTCAAATCATATTTTACCAATAATGCATCTGTATTTGTAGTATCACGATTATCATCATCACCAGTTCCTTCAGGTAATATTTTTTTCGATCCTACTACATATAAAGCTTGATCTAAAGAAACGATACCAGTAAAACCAATTCCATCAGTATAACTATAATTCTTATGCCATTGATATTCACCATCTTTATTAAATTTTACTAGATTACCACTATCTGTAGCATCTTTACCAACAACATAAAAATCTCCATTCACTTCCACAATATCATTAAAATTACCGGATTTCATACCACCATGATTATTATGCCAAACTTCATTACCATCCAAGTCATATTTTACGATAATTCCACCACCAGTTGTATGATTTCCCATTTCCATATTGGCATATATACTTTGACCAATTGCTACATATCCATCTGCTGTAGCAATCACTTTGTTAAATCTAGTGTTGGTAACTACCTGGTAATATTTCTCCCAAACAATATTTCCTTCTTTATCATATTTTATGATAATAGCTTCTCTACCACCTTCTTCTTGCTCTTCCTCACTAAATTCGCCACTGCCTACTACAATATAGCCATCATCTACACTAATAACAGAACTAAAAGTGGTATTAATGCCTTTATCATACATTTTTTCGAATATAATTTCGCCACTACTATCATATTTTATGAATTTAGCTTTCTCAAGTCCCTTAGTATAGTCATTATATTTACTATATTTAAAGTTACCACTTCCTACAGCAACTATATCCGTATCATCAATAATAAGAGAGTTCAAACTATCATAATAAATAGTATTGCGTTCACGTTCTATCTGATGATAAATAAAGTAACCTGCTTCTAGTAGAATAATTAGACCACAAATAACAGAAATGCAGATTAGCCATTTCTTAGATTTTGGAGTAATCTCTAAACTTTTTTTAGTTGTAGCAACTTCTGTTTTCTTACCCCTAGTTTTAGGAATAGTACTTACTTTTTTCCCTGATTTAGATACCGTTTTCCTTGATTTTTTCTTAACAAATTTATTTTGAATAGTTTGAAAAACACTTTTCAGATTTCCTACTTTTTGGATTCTGTTTTTATCAACATCTTTTGACTTAGGTGTCAAATCACCTTTTACTACTTTCTTCTCACTTTCTTTGGAAACATCTACTTTAGAATCTTCTTTCACATTAGAAATTGTACTAAATTTAGGTACTTTTTTCGTTGTAGATTGTTTCTTTTTAGAACTTTTAGATCCTACCTGATTTTGTTTGCTAATCTTTCCTTTATTACTAGCAGAACTCTTTATAGTTTTTTCTTGAATAGAGGCTTTCTTTTGAGTAGTTTCTTTTTTCACAGCATTCTTCTTTTTAGAAGAAACATTAGAATTAGAACTCTTCTTTTCGGTTGCAGCTGAACTTGACTTTTTAGAAACTGTATTTTTTTTTGCTGCTGAAGAAGCGTTCTTTTTATTTTTACTTTTTTGGTTACTTGGCATCACACCCACTCCATTCTATGAATAGATTCCTAAATAATATTTCTTTTTTCCTCGTCTCACAATGATATATTTGCCTTCAATTGCTTGTTCTTTAGAAATCATCATTTCTAAATCACTGATTTTATTACCGTTTAAGCTGATACTACCGCCAGTAATAAACTCTCTGCCTTCACGTCTACTAGCTACTATACCATGATTTACCAAAAAATCAAGTATATTTTGATCTCCTGAAATGTTAAAAGTAGTAACACCATGGAATACCTGTTCTATCTCTTCACTAGTTAAGCTAGAAACATCACCATTAAACAATACATTACTTAAGCGCAAAGCTTTTTCATATTCTTCTCTACCATGTAAATCTGTAATAATCTCTCTTGCCAAAGTCTGCTGAGCAATTCTTTTTTCTGGGCATTGAAAATGTTCTTTTTCAATACTCTCAATCTCTTCTTTACTTAAAAAAGTAAATACCTTTAAATAATGGATAATCATTTCATCATCTGTATTAATTAAATATTGATATAACTCATAAGAAGAAGTTTTATGAATATCAAGCCATAATGCATTGCCTTCACTCTTACCAAATTTATGACCGAATTTATCTAGAATTAAAGGCATCGTAAAACCATAAGCATCTTTTCCTAATTTCTTCTTAATTAGATCAATACCAGTAGTAATATTTCCCCATTGATCAGAACCTTCTACTTGCATAATACAGTTATGCTCTTGATATAAATGTAGAAAATCATATCCTTGCATCAAAGTATATGAAAACTCAGCATAAGTAATTCCAGATTCTAATCTTCTACGAATAATGTCTTTATCTAACATATAATTAACATTAATGTATTTTCCTACATCTCTTAAAAAATCTAAATAATTATAATCTTTCATCCAATCATAATTATTAACAACAGTAGCCATACCATCAAAAATTTTACTTACCTGTTTCCTAATTCCCTCTAAATTTTTATTTAAAGTTTCTTTGGCAATGATTTCTCTTTCACTAGTTGGTCTAGGATCACCAATTAAACCAGTAGCTCCTCCTACTAGTAAAATAGGATGATGGCCAGCAAGAGCTAATCTCTTTGCTGTAACCAAAGAAGAATAATGCCCTAAATGCAAACTATCTGCTGTAGGATCTGTTCCCCAGTAAAAAGTAATCTTTTCATCATTTAATTTTTTTTCTAAATCTTTTCCGGCTACATCTTTGATTAATCCTCGCCAAACTAATTCTTCATACAATTTCATAATATCTCCTCCTAATAAAAGAAAAATTCCTATAAAATAAGGACGACATAATCGTGGTACCACCTTAATTCATAGAAATCCATCTATCTCAATAGCATAACGGACTATTCCGATTTAACTCATGGCATGTAATTCATTAGCATACTATGTTCATTTTCACCAACCATAAACTCTCTATCTATACATATACTAACTACTAAAAACCAATCAATGTTAAATTACACTTACTATATTAGCATAAATTTCTTTTTATGCCAATTTTTTTTCATAAAAAGTAAAAAATGTAGAACCATCTACATTCCTTTGAATCTTTTATTATAAGAAAATCTTTATATGATTGAAACCACATCACTACTTATTTTTTGCCTTACGATCTGCAGCTTCTAATCTTTCTAAAATTTCTTTTACAGCATCAATCGCTTTTTCACGAACTTCATTAGCAGCCTTTTCCAAGATTGGAGTTCCTTTTTCTTTCGCTAATTCAACCAATTCTCCACATTTATCTTTAATATCATTTCCCTTTTCTTTCGCGATCTTTAACACTTTTTCACGATCTAAATCACTAAGTTCTTCCTTAATTTCTTCAATTTTTAAAGTAATTTTTTCTTTTACTTCGTCCATATCAATTTCTTTGGTTTTTTTTAATAACTCTGCCATTTTTTCTTTTAACTCTCTTCTAGTTTCACTTCCTGCCTTAGGAGCAAACAAAATTCCAAGTCCAGCACCAACTAAAGCACCTAATATAAACTTACCGGCCCCACTTTTTTTCTTATTTTTCTCTTTCTTACTCATCTTCTTCATTCTCCTTCATTTTTCTTGTTTTTCTATGAAATACTTTTCCAATAATAGCTGTAAGATTACCAACGATACTATCACTAATAGAAGATAAACTATCTGTAATCGCATCAATTGCATGGAAAAGACCATTCAAAGACTTAGTTTTATTATATGCATCTTCTAAAATTGCATTCGTCTGATTTACTGTTTTAATTAATTTGATCCCTAAAATAATTAATATAACTAATAAAATAATACCCAAAACATATAATACAACCGGAAAATATTCTAATAAAGAATCCATTACTCTTCACCATCCTTATACATGGAATCAATTAAATCAAATAGATTATCTTCTAAATTGGCATCTTCTGATACATCTGTACTTTTTGTTTCTTCTTGTTGAACATTACTTCTTCTACCAGTAGCTTTCTCATAACGAGCATCTTTGTAATCAATATTATATTCTAACCCAAGATCTTGAAAATATTCCTCAGCATCTGCAATCGTCACTTGATCAACCATAGGTTTAGAGTGATCACTTGTCATATCATACAACAAATTATCTTCTTCTACTTCACTATCACCAACAGAAGTTACCGTTGATTTATTCATTTCCTCTAATGGATCTAAGCCACCATAAGCCTTTCTGCGAACGGAATCTAAATCAGCATTTTTTCTGGAAACATAACTACTAACACTAGGTGTTTTATCTTTTTTATCAACTACTTCTTCTTTTCGATAATTTTTATCTAAAATACCATAGATTGGAGAGATAATGGGTGTTGGCTTAAAAGCCTCTTTTAAAGGAGCACCATATGGTTTATTAGATGGAGAACTAGAATAATTAATAGAACTGTATAACTTGTCCACACTTTCTCCATATAACTTTTTAGGTTCCTCTTTTTTTATAGATTTTACATCCACCTCTATAAAATCTTCATCTTCAAAATAAGGAAGCTTACTGTCCTTTCTAGAAAGTTCTCTATCCGAATAATTCTCAATCTTTTTTTCTTCTATAGTCGTTTGGGAAGCTTTTTCCTCTATAGGAACAATTGAAGGCTCCTCTTTTTTGACTTCTTTTGGTTCTACTTTTCTAGCAACTTCTTGCTTCTTAACTTCTGGTTCCTCTACTTCGATATATTCTTCTTCAAAAAAAGTATTTTTTAATTTTTCTAAAAGTTTCATATACACCCTTCCTTACTCTATATTTCCATCTAACTCTAAGATATCTTCATCTTTACTATTGATACGGCCATCATCATACTGTTCTATATAATCCAAATAATCACTTTGTTCACCATTAGGCTGGAAAATATTAAATTGTTCTTCAGAATAGTTTAATAAATTCTCTCCAACTAACGACTCAATAACAGGATCATTAAACTCTATGCTATTCAAAATATAAGCCATAACAGTAATTGTTTTTTTAATATCTTGCTCACTAACATAAGCCTCTATTTTACTATAATGATACATAAACTCAATAAAGTAATTTGTAGAAATTTGTGTAATTTCTAAATAACCCTTATTCCCATTATAATCGATAGGTAGTGAGTAATAAGCAGTTGCATTCTTTGTATAATTACTATCAACTTTATGATAATAAGAAATCAAATCAACATATAAATACATTTTCTTATGATTATAATATAAAATAGAATTTTCTTTTTGGTTTCTATTCAAACTAACTCCTTGTGGAAGAAAGTAAGAATAACCTTCCAAAGAAACTGATTTCAAATTAGTATCATTACTAATAATCGAGTAAACAATTTCATCAATAGACTGTTTATCAATATAGACAACAGAACAACCACTTAAGAGTAAAATCATGGCACTTAAAAACAACAGTTTCTTCATAATTCACCTACTCTGTTACTATTATACCAAATAATTAAAGAAAGAAAAATTATTTTTTTATTTATTTTTTTATAGCTACCAAATAATAGATAGGATTTCCTTTTTTAGAAAATTTTTCCTCATATTCTGTCATAATATTTCCTTCTATTTCAGAATGATGTAAATCTAAAGAAATTTCTTTTATAATATATCCATTTTCACTAAGAGAACAAATAGAATATTCAAACAAAGACATATTATCTGTTTTTTGAATAATACAAGGATTTTTACAAAATAAAGAATCATACTTATTTAAAAAAATAGAACTAGTAAGTCTACGCTTATGCCATCTTTTCTTTGGCCAAGGATCTGAAAAGTTTAAATAAATCGTATCGATCTCATGATGAAATACTTCATCTATCTCCAAGGCATTGATTCGAACCATTTTTAAATTAGGAAGCCCTTCTGGTATTTTCTCTAAAGCTCTCGCAATTACACTATCAAATTTCTCAATCCCAATAAAATTAATATTTGGATTCTGTAATGCCTTTTCAATAATAAATCTTCCTTTGCCTGTTCCAATTTCAATATGAATTGGATGATCATTTCCAAAAAAATCTTTCCAATGTCCACAGTAATCTTTCGGATTGAATACTAAATAAGAAGATGCATCCATAATTTCTTGTTTATTTTTTACATTTCGAAGTCTCATGTTATCACCATTTTCATTATATAACATATAATAAAATAAATAAAGGAGATGTCTTTGTCATGAATAATAATATGCAGCCTTTCGCTTTTCAAGGTGGAATGAATTATCCCAATATGAATTTTAATCAAGATATTAGAAATCTTGAGAATAGAGTGTATAACTTAGAAAAAGAAGTTATGCGTTTAAAAAACAAAATAGAAAAACTGGAAAACACACCAACACCATATCATGATAATTATACTTCTAATTATCAACCCAATAGCTATAATATGATGTAAAAAGATGCCACTTGGACATCTTTATTTTTTGATAAATTTTTGAAAGCTTTGGATATTATGAGTTTGTAAATCTTCTAAATGAGAATATCTGGCTAAAATTTCTATTACTTTACTCTGATTCTTACTACTACGAATATCAAATGTTTTCGACATAGTAAACACATATTGACCATTCATATCGTAAAAATAATTATAAATTTGAGCCTGCTGTTCTAAAACGAATTCCTGTTTTTTATCCATATCCAAATCTAATAACATTTTTCCTGTGTAAATTTCTGAATAATGATTTTTTCTATAATCATATTCTTCTTGTAAATAGGTTAAAACCAAATCACTAGCAGAATTCAGACAAGCTTCTTTTGTCTTTCCAATAGAACGAAAATAATGCTGATTTTTTTGTGTATAATAATCATATATAGTAGGTACTTGATTTGCCAATCGACTTAGATCAATTCCAAATACTGGCAAATAAGTAATAGGAATATTTTTTAATAATTCTATCACATTACAAGATAAATCAGATCCACTTAATAAAAGCTCAATGTAGGATCCAGCTTCTAAATTATTTTGGCGCTGTTGCAATAGACCTTTCAAAATATAAAGCTGATCAAAATTTAAACTTCTAATAAATTCCATTTCTTCTCTAGTCATACTACTCCCTCCAAATGATTTATATTATAGCAGAAGGATATTCTAAGTTCAAATATTTCTTTTAAACACAAGAAAAAATGATATAATAAGAATGGTGATAATATGAAGTTTATAGAAAATATACCAAAAGAAAAATATGAGAAATTTGTAAAAAATCATAAAAAAAGTCATTTCCTTCAATCCTATGCCTGGGGAGAGTTTTCGAAAAAAGAAAAAAACTTAATTCCCCACTATGTAGGATTAGAAGATGACAAACAAAATTTAATAGCTACTGCATTATTATTAGAAAAAAAATTACCACTAAATTTATGTTATTTTTATGCGCCTCGTGGCTTTATTTTAGATTATAGCAATGAAGAAATATTAAAAGAATTTACAACCAAGCTAAAAGATTATTCTAAAAAGAAAAAAGCGATTTTCTTTAAAATAGATCCGGATATTATTTATAATAGTGAAGATACATTGGGAAATAAACTGATAGAAAAGAATAATCAAGAATTAGAGTTATTAAAGAAATTAGGGTACAAGCATTTAGGATTTACAAAAAACTTTGAAACAATGCAACCACGATACACTTTTAGAATCAATATGGACAGGCCTTGGGAAGAAATTGAAAACAATTTTTCAAAAACAACAAAACAGAGAATCAAAAAAGCAGAAGATTTCTTTGTAGAAGTAAAAATAGGTACCAAAGAGGATATCAATACTTTCTATGATTTAATGATTTTAACAGAAAATAGAAAAGACTTTGTCACTCATAACAACCAGTACTATCAATCATTATATGAAATTTGGAATCAAGACAATTCCTGCAATTTATTTTTAGGAAGCATTGACTTAGATAAAATCATTAACAGGCAAACTAATATTCAAGATGAATTAAAAGAAGAATTAAAACAGCTTCCAAAAGAAAACCTAAGTAAGAGTCAAAATATCAAAAAACAAGAATTAGAAAAAAGAATGAATAAAATTAGTAATGATTTATCTAGATATATCAGCCTTAAAACAGAATATGATAATAACATTACTTTAAGTGCTCATTTTATTATAGAATACGGAGATAAAGCCTGGGTATTATACGCAGGAAACCATAATATTTTAACGGATACTTATACGAATTATGAAACTTATAAAACACATATTAAATACTATTACGATAAGGGTACTAAAATTTATGACCAATTCGGTACCATTGGGGACTTAAGAGAAGACAACCCATTAATAGGTCTTCATGAATTTAAAAAGAAATTTGGTGGGGATTACATAGAATTTACTGGCGAATTTGACTATGTTATCAAACCATTTATGTATTTCGTTTTCACAAAACTTGTACCAGTTTATCGTAACATGGTGAAAAAAATGGCAAAAAAGAAAAGAGGTCAAAAATGAATTTAGTAGAATTAGAAAAAGATGAGTTTATTAATTTTTCTAAAAATTACCCATACTCTTTATTCTTCCAAAGCCCTTACTGGATAGAAATCAAGAAACAAAATCACTGGGAAGGAATAATGATTGGGTTAAAAGAAAATGGTAAAATTATCGCAGCAACTGTCCTTCTTATGAAAAATATAAAAGGAATCAATAAAAAAATGGTATATGCACCACGTGGCTTCTTACTAGACTATAATAATTTAACTTTATTAACAGAATTTGTGGAAAAACTAAAAATTTATCTAAAAGAAAAAAAGGCTCTTTTCTTAAAAATAAATCCCTATGTAAAATATCAAGAACATGACATCAATGGAAACATAATAGAAAACACAAAGAATAATACTCTACTAAATAAACTAAAGGAACTAGGCTTTACTCATCAAGGTTTCTATATTACGATGGATGAAAAAAAGGATTTAGAACCAAGGTGGTTATCCGTACTGGATTTGGAAAACAAAGAAATAGATGATATTTTTAAAAATATGCGAACAACAACTCGTTGGTCTATCCGTAATAGTGAGAAAAATTGTTTGCGTGTAATTGAAGCCGGAAGAGAAGATTTAAAAGATTTTAAAGCTCTTATGAAACATACAGCTGACCGTAGAGAATTTATTGATAGACCACTTTCTTATTATCAAAATATCTACGATGTGTTAAAAAAAGAAGATTTAGTAAAAATACTACTAGTAGAAATTAATTTCAAAGAATTATTAGAAAAAATAGAACAAGAATATCATACCTTATTAGAAAAAGTTGAAAAAATGAAAGACAATCCTAAAAAACAAAATCAATTAAAAGAACTGCAAAATGAAATAGGTTCGTTTGAAAAAAAAATAACGGATTTAAAAAAATATCAAGAAAAATATGGGGATACTAAAATTATAGCTGGTGGACTTTATATGTTATATGGAAGACAACTAGTATATTTATTAGGAGCTTCTTATAAAGAATTTATGAAATATAATTCACAATACTTACTACAATGGAAAATGATTAATTATGCCAAAGAACACAATTATCAAACATTTAATTTTTATGGTATTGATGGAGACTTTAGCAAAGAATCCAAAAACTATGGATTATTTGACTTTAAAAGAGGCTTTGGAGCCGAGGTAGTAGAATTAGTCGGAGAATTCGATTTAGTAATCGATAAACCAATGTATATCCTATATAACATCGCATTCAAGACTTATAAATTCTTAAAAAACACAAAAAATCATATTAAAAAATAAAATGTTTCATAACATTTACTTAACTAATTTTTCTATACTCTCTAGTTTGTATTTATTTAATTGATTTTGATATATAAACAGTTAACTATAAAGTAAATATTATGTATATTAATCTATTTTTTTCATATAGAAAATGGAATACTTATCAAATCCCTTTTTACTATATAAACGAATCGCTGGTTCATTATTTTCAAAAGCATTTAGTTTTATATATTTTGCTCCTTTTTCTATCACTTTTGCAGTAAATGCATCTATCAATTTGGTTCCTATTCCCTTATGTTTGTAGTTCTTATCAATAGATATTTGATCTAAATAAGCAACTTTTTTGATATAAACATCTTCTTTGTCATATAGGAAGCCATTAATGTATCCTACAATGCTATTTTCAATAGTAGCAACCAAAAAGATTTTTTTCTGGATTGAATCGCTTTTAATAAATCTTTTTTACCAGTTTCAGTTTGATAATATCCATCTTTAATATTTTTATCGAAAGGTTGCTCGGTTTTGTATAATTGATTTGCCAAATTTAGTATGCTATCAAAATCTTTTTTAGTTGCCTTTCTAATTGTTAAAGCATCTACTACTCCTGTCATTGTATGAAACCTCCAATCAACAATATTGTATCACATTTGAAAAAATTCGTAAATTTTTAGACTAAATTCCGTTTTTAAACGGAGTTTTTTCTTTTTCAGATTTATTGCCGTTTTTATAAT
>CALVSR010000007.1 GCA_944359075.1 uncultured Bacilli bacterium | reverse complement strand
CCCGAGTTTGACAGTTTTAAATCAAAAATCTTCACTAAGCGTTGAAAAACTTAGTTTTTTTATCATTTTACTCTTGCGTAATGTATCGTTATGTTGTATGATTGTACTGTAAGAAGGTATATTATGAGACTAGGAATTTCTAAATCAAAAAACACAATTAATTATTATATTATTAAAGATTACACTAAAAATGGTAAACGTTCTACTAAACATGTTGAAAGAATTGGCAATCTTGAAGAAGTAAAAAAATTAGCTGGTAATCAAGATTATCAAGAATGGCTAAAAGATTATGTTAAAAAATATAATGAAGAACATTGTAAAAAAGAAATTATAACTATTAAAAAAAATAATAAAAAAATTATTGATTCTAATATTAATAATAAATTTAATGTTGGATATCTATTTCTAGAAAAAATATATAATCAATTAAAACTAAAGGATATTTGTGATAATATACAAAATAAATATCAATTCAAATTTGATTTAAATGAAATATTATCATATTTGGTATTTGCTAGAATTATTTATCCTGCATCTAAATTAGAAACATATAAACAATGCCAAAATTTTATTGAACAACCTAAATTTCAATTACATGATGAATATAGAGCTTTAAGTTATTTAGCCGATAATATTGATTTTATTCAAGAAAAAATATTTGAAAATAGTAAAAGTATAATAGAAAGAAATTCAGGAATAATTTATTATGACTGTACAAATTATTTCTTCGAAATAGAACTTGATGATGAATTTAGAAAATATGGAATAAATAAACAACATCAACCAAAACCACAAGTTGGTATGGGGTTATTTATGGATGGTGACGGTATTCCATTATCGTTTAATATTTATCCAGGTAATCAAAATGAACAAAAGACATTAATACCTGAAGAAACTAAAATAGTAAATAACTTTAAAATGGATAACACTAAAATGATCTTATGTACTGATGCCGGACTTGCTTCTGACGAAATAAAAAAATTTAATGTTAAGGATAATCGAGGTTTTGTCATTACACAATCATTAAAAAAATTAAAAGAATCTGAAAAAGAAAAAGTGTTTGATGATAATGATTGGAGGCTTCCAGGAGATCTAAGAAATGTTTACAATTTAAATGAAATTAGAAATAATGAAGAATTAAAAGAAAAATATTATGATAAATTATTTTATAAAATTATTTCTAGTGAAACTAAATCTGTTAAACAAGATTTAATAGTAACTTTCTCCTTTAAATACTTTGACTACAATAGAAATATTAGAAACTCACAAATTGAACGAGCTAAAAAATCTATTGATACAAATCAAGCTGCTCGCAAAGGTAAAAATCAAAATGATTATAGAAGATTTATTGTTGATACTAAATCAACTGACACTGGTGAAGTTGCAGAAAATTCTAACCTTTCCTTAGATGAAGATTTAATTAAACAAGAAGAACAATATGATGGTTATTATGCTTTAACTACTAACTTAGTTGGAGATATTGAACAAATACTTAAAATAACAAAAGGAAGATGGGAAATTGAAGAATCATTCAGAATAATGAAAACAGACTTTTTGGCTAGACCAGTTAACCTATCAAGAGAAGATAGAATTAAATCTCATTTCTTAACATGTTTTATGGCATTACTTATTTATAGAATACTTGAAAAGAAATTAGATTATAAATATACAACTTTGGAAATTCTTAAAGCAATAAGAAATATGAATGTATTAGAATCCAAAGGTGATGGTTATATTCCAGAATATATAAGAACAAATCTAACTGATGATTTGCACGATACATTTGGCTTTAGAACTGACTATGAAATAAATACTTATAAAGATTTTAAAAAAATTTTTGAGCTAATCAAAAGATAGTTCACATTACGCATTTTTTCAATATCAAAAAAGACTCATAATTCCTTATAAATAAAGGACTCGAGTCTTTTTGATTTTTAAAAACTGTCAAAGTCAGGAGTATATCAAAAAAAAAATAATTTGTCTAACAAAAAAAATTTAAAGCGGAAGATTCACTACTCTATAAGCTGATAGATTTAAAACTTATTTTCTACAAAAGCAAGATATTACTTTTGAAAATTGAAATAATATTAGAGTACTTTTATTAATCGCGGTAGCTTTACCAATTGCTTTTCCACCGATGGTTAATGCTGCTATCATAGCTGTAATCATTAAATTTACTATCAATAAATTCCAATGTAGGCTTTCTGATAATATATTGGAAAAGGCTACGCCAGCAGAACCACTAATAATACCGCAGATATCTCCGATTACATCATTACAAAAACTAGATGCTTTTTCATTATTTTGGATCAATTTCACGGCAAGTTTTGCACCTTTTACTTGCTTAGTAGCCATAGAATTAAATGTTTTTATGTCAGCAACAGTGATGGCAATTCCAATCATATCAAATAAAATACCGATTCCAATAAATAAAAGAATGATAACAACTGCTACAATACTATTCGCATTAGGAATGGTAGATTCCGAAAAAAAAGAAAATGTCAAAGAGATAAAAAAAGCTAATACTGTTACAGTCAAAATCCATCTATAATCTACTAATCTTTTGTTTTTTACAGGCTTCTTAGCTGCTTTTTTGGAATACTTTTCATTAAATTTTTTTTGTTTCATTTTTTAACCTCGACTATAAATCATAAAAAAAATAAGAAATGGTCATTAATATAGTAAACTTTGTATCTTAGGTCAAGTTGGATTTCCCTACTTTCTACTTACCGTTACCAGTAAGCGGTTCCCCTTAAAAGAAAGCAATAGATTGTCACCAATTCTATGACTTGATTACCACTTAGTATACACTGCAATCCTATATTAATTGTACATTCTAGGAGTTTTCCTCAAACACATTCGAGTTATTACTATGCTTTTTTGCAACATATGTTTCAAGTAGCAATACTTACATAAAAGCTGTACATCTTTTCGTAAGCTGTCTCTATCCCCATATATCACGCAAGCCAAGCTACACTATCCGTAGATTTCTCCACATGATAGGTTTTATCCTAAGTCGTAGAACTTGTAATTCCACAAGATTAGGTCTCCACGAGAAGATGGGTCGTTTGTCATATGCCATTATGAGCGCCCATAGACTCTTTCATCCAGCACCCACCCAATACTGGGCGTACTAAGCAGGCACCAGATGCTTCACAGATGTGCTCTTTAACGAATTTTTAGGCTCGTCTTTGTAACAACTGATTGCGACTAGAATAATGCACCATTTCTTATTATATTATAAGATATTCAAAATAAGATATTCAAAATCTAATTTCAATATTTGCTTTTTTACTATTTTACTGGATATTTTTTAATATATGTTTGATCGTATTCTCTTTCCTGTCCTTCTAATTCGAACATAACACCATGCATGAATCTTCCATCTTGGCTCTTATCATCCGATAATCTTGCTCTTTGAGAAGAATAATAATTTGAATTTTGTAAAGAATTCTCTCTTACATAAATATTTTCTGATTTAATTCCAGAAGCTTCTAATTGTCTTAATAAAGCCTTTTTCTGATCGATATATAAAATTCCATCTTTCTCAGTTAAACAATCTGACCAAATCTGTTTATTACTTATCCAATTTGGTTCTTTCATGGTATCATTTCCTACAAATGGAAAATAGTAGGTAAAAGGTGATACATCTACCATGATATCTTCAGGATTTCCACCTAAAGTTGATGCAATAGTAAATGGAACTCCTTTATTAATATGCGCACCACTACAGAAAGTAGAAGTGGCTTCTAAGGTATTTGTATTCATAGCAATTACATTAGCTCCATCTGAAATATTAAATCCAATTACAGTTCTTGGTGTTTTTCTAGTTAATTTAATAGTGTCTGACCAAACATCATAATTATAAAGATCTTCATATTCTGCTACATCTTCTGGAGTAACTGTATAAGATGTTCCTGGAACATATGGATGTTTTTCATTTGCTTGTAAAGACATAAAGATATTGTTAATATTGAATCCGACTTCATTAGCAATTGCTTGTTTATGTTCCCTCATTAATTTTGACCTTTCAGCTGCATTATCTTCTAAACCTGGATAAAACTGTTTAGCTGCATTCATTTGTCCATGTTTTACTTGTGAATTAAACACTACGAAATTTTTAATTTCTTTCATTTTAAATCCCCTCTTTCAATATGGCTTGTATTATAACATAAAATTAAAAAAAGTCAATATTTTTCTACTTTTTGTGATAAATTGACCTTTTTTATTATAAATACTTTTTTATATATTCACTTATTATTTGTTTAATTCTTTCTACCTCATTTAATAGTTCTGGATAATGTTCTTGTACAAATTGAATATCATTTTCTTTACTTTTTAATTCATGTTCTAATGCACAGTTTGCTAACTTGGTGAACCCTAAGTATTTAGAGTCACTTTTTAAAGCATGAACTTCAACAGCATAATTAACCATATCTTGATTTTCTTTTAATGTAGTTATTTTCTTGATTCTCTCTTCCAAATTATGATAGAAATCTTGTAAGGTCTCTTGATATGCATCAATATCTCCTAACAAGCTAATTCCACTATCTACATCAATTCCATTCTTCTTTAAAAACTCTATATCTGCATTTGTGTTTCTAATATCTGTTTCCGTTGGGGTTATCATTGCTTGAACATCTTTTTGATTTCCTATTTCATAAAACTCTTTTGGTAATTCTTCGAATTCAATTCTTTCTTTTGCAGGATTAGTTGTATTTCTTGAATCATTATTTTTAAATAGCAAGTTGACCACTCTTTTTAATTCTTCTTTCTCAATCGGTTTGGCTAAGTATTCAACAAAACCATTTTGTAAATATTTTTCTCTCATCCCTGCTATTGCATTAGCGGTTAAGGCTACCACAGGCGTATGAAATCCATCGATTTTTTTTAATTCTTTTAGGGTTTCTACTCCACTCATTTTTGGCATCATATCATCCATTAAGATTAAATCATAGTTTTTAACTTTTACTTTTTCTAGACACTCAAAACCACTTTCTGCTGTTTCGATAATAGTCTTATAAATAGAATTGATAATTTTTACTCCTACTTTTAAATTTAACTTATTATCATCAACTATTAAAATAGTTTTGTTGGATAAATCCACTACGCTATTAGCTGTTTGAGGATTATATACTACTGTTGTGTTTTGTGATTTTTCTTTTATTTTTTGATCTACTACTATGGTAAATTTAGAACCACTCCCATAAACACTTTGGACTACAATATTACCTCCCATTAACATTAAAATTTGTTTGGTAATCGCAAGTCCTAATCCTGTACCTTCAATCGTAGTATTTTTATCTTCATCTAATCTTTGAAATTTTGTAAATAACTTGTCTATGTTTTCCTTCTTAATTCCGCGTCCTGTATCCTCTACCGAAATAATTAGTCGACAAACATCTCCGTTTCTAACACAATTTACTGTATAATCAACATATCCTTTTTCCGTATATTTAGCAGCATTGGTTAAGATATTGGTTACTGCTTTTCTTAGGTTGGTATGATCTCCATATAGAACCTCTGGTAGATCTTCGGAAATATGAATTCTAAAATCTAGTCCTTTTTCTTCTATTCTTGGCATAATTAATCTAGCTGTTGTTTCAAATAATTCTTTCGCATTATAGTCAGAATTCGTAATTTCTAATTTTCCTGCTTCTATTTTAGAAATATCTAAAATTCCATTCACAATTTCTAATAATGCTTCACTTGCAGAAATTATATCTTTAGCATTTTCTTTGGCTTCTTCTAATGTTTCTGCTGTTTCGATACACTGACTAAATCCACTAATGGCATTTAGAGGGGTTCTAATTTCATGACTCATACTAGATAAGAAATCGGTTTTAGCATGGTTGGCTTTTTCTGCCTGTTCTTTCGCTATATTTAACTGTTCTATCATTTTCATATCTGGATTTTCAATAGTATGATACATAATTAAATCTACAAATGCTAGGATAAATGCTTGTATAACAATCTGTGAATAGTACAATCTAATCATCATTGCTCCTATTACTAGCAATACCAAACTGTACAATGGAATTAGTTTTTTATTTTTAAAATGTTTGTCATCTTTAATGATAGTAGCAATGACTAAACTTACTATTAAAATAATTAGGATAAAACATATCACATATAAAAAATTGGTAGAATCTCCATAACTGTCTAATACATTATTAGAGTTTATAATAGAAACTTTTGAGAATAAAATAATAGGGCAAAACAAAAATACTATAAATGCTATCATTTTATCTAAAATAGTACGCATTTTATCTTTTAATGGTGCGATGTATAATATATATCTAAATAAGCTCCATCCCCATAGTAAAATGAAAACATAATCGATTTTGACCATCCAATACATAATGGCTAAGGTTCCAAATGAATTGAATATAATTACCCCCACTACTTCTATTATTGCTTGAATCAAACAAAATGTAATTAAATTTCCGTATATTTTAGTCTCAAAACTATCTAACCTTTTTTTAGAAAAATAGATTACATATATTAGTATTGCTACTAAAAGTCCGCATAATGGATATGATAAATTTTCCATATTACCACCTTCTATTTTTTCCTGTTTTGTTTTACATCCACTTTATTGCTGACATCTATATCATTATTTATTATAAGTAATATATCTTCAAATTGTTTTTGTAATTCATTATGGATATCATTGGGATATATTGGATTGCTAATATCGTTTGATAATTCTACTAATAATTTTTTGAATTTCTTGATTATTTTTTCTTTTATCTCTACTGGAATTGTATCATCTTTTATTGATTCATATAATGGAGTTAAATTACTATATTTTGTTATAAGATAGCTAAAAGCATTTATAGGTTCTTCTTTGCTATGATAACGTTTTTCTTTGATTGCCTCTTCTGTAAAAGTCCATCCAGTTAAGATGTCTTCTTTAAATTTTTTATTATATTCTTCATAGTCACCAATTGATTCTCTTGTTGCTTTAATCTTTTTAGCTATTTTTTTATGGAAATATAATTTCATTTTAAGGTTGGCTAATATTTGTCTTAAGTCATCTTTGGCAACATTTACCATTTCTTCCTCTGTCTGAAATTTTTCTACATATGTCAATGGGTCAAACACTTCTTCTCCAACATTGATTCCATATCGGGTTTTACTAAATCTCTCAATTCCTACAGGTACGATAACAGCGTTAGCATTAATTGCAGAATGAATCATTCCTTTAAATAACTCGGTAACTGGTACATTAGGATATAAATTCCATGCAGCCTCCATGCTACAAAGAATATTATCTCCTTCTTTTAAGGTTTCTTCAACTTTTTTTCCAATTTCATTTCGTTCTTTCTGAGAGCGCATATCGAAGAATTTAATACCATTTATTTTACATATATTACCTTCTATTTTATTATGTAGGCTTTCATAATCACCGGATAAAATTGTGTAATGTTCTTTTATTATGTCGCTAAATACAATTTGATCATCCTTTCCCACATGTGTTAAGACAAATATAATTGGTCTATCATTAGGGATCTTTGGCACTTTTTGATTTAATTTATAGATTTTAATTCTTGATGCAATTCTACTTCCTTTCATTAAGATTCTTAAAAATGGTGCGATTCTTTTTCTTTCTTTTAAGCTTAAATTACTTACTTTTGAAGAATCATCATGTATTCTAAGTTGTTTTAAATAAATAGCATATTCATCATCTGTCAAATTTTCTTCTAATTTATTTGATAATCTTATAATTTTTCGATTTTTTTCCTGACTTTTCGTTGCTTGATAGTATTCTTTTAATTGTCGAAAATACTTTTCTAATTGTTCGGTAGGAATTTCCCTTTTTTCATTTTTTGGTAAAATTCTTATCGGATTTATTTGTACTTTAGTCTTGTATTTATGCCATTTTTCTGTAATTTGGTATAATTTACAATACTCCTCTAAATTGTAATAGTATTCTTCTAAATCATCTTTGTTTAATTTTTTTTCTTCTTCTTTTTCATAAATCTCTATTTCTATTTCATTAGGTAATAGAGTATCCATATACGATTGGGTTCCCAAAATATTTCTCATAAAATTCACTTCCTTTTTTATTTCTTATTTAAAATGATATTACATATATCTTCTATTACTAGTTTTCCTTCTTTTGTTGGATAGGCACCAAAATCATGCCCTTGTCCTTTATATTCGATAAAATTATGTTCTATTTTGTTAGCAGTAAGAATATCAGAAAATTTATGGCAATCTGA
Source organism: uncultured Bacilli bacterium (assembly GCA_944359075.1). Classification (GTDB taxonomy): domain Bacteria; phylum Bacillota_I; class Bacilli_A; order RF39; family UBA660; genus Alloscybalousia. The sequence goes on along the minus strand of CALVSR010000007.1, from coordinate 29,599 downwards.
TTTTAATATTTCCTTTTCTCCAGTAATAATGGTCATTTTACTTAAATTTTTTACATTTCCAAACATAGGACTAATCAATGGATTCTTCATATCTAAATCATCAGCCCATAATTTTCCACAATATCTTGTTCCATCTACTCCACACATATAATCATTTTTAGCATCTTCATATGTGTTAGGATTGGATAAAGAGACATCTAACCAAGGAGACAACATAATAATATTTTTAGGTAATTTTATTTTCTTATCTCTTAAATACATAGAGAAAGATAATATAAACCCACCACCAGCTGAATCTCCTAAAAAATTAATTTCGGTATTACTTTTTAGTATTTTTTGATAAACACTTTCTATTAAAGGATACATCATTTTATAAGTACCTTTAGGGGCAAGTGGATATACGGGAAATATCAATGTAGAATTAGTTTTTTTGGCAATTTTCATTGCAAAACTTAATTGAAAGTAAGATGCTTCTTCAATATACGAACCGCCATGAATATATAGTATTTTTTTTCGATTATCTTCCACATTACCACGATAGCAATATACATCCATATTATTGATGTTTTCTTTTACTAATCCTAATTTTTTTGGTAAATCTTTATTCTTGCTTGTTTTTGATAATTTTTCTATATATTTTTTAGCATTTTCTACAGTATCAGAATTTTTCTTAGCCCTTGTAAATTTAAAGGAAAAATTTAATATTCTACTCCACAAAGATACCTTATCATAATACTTCTTCATTAGTACTCCCCCTGAATTAATTTACTCTATTACAAATTATAACAACATTCGACTTAAATGTAAAATAAAAAGCCGTAAAACGCTATAAAACGATAATACTGCTTTCGTTATATAATTTCTAAATTCCTATCTTCTAGAAGTGAGAATAGTTTTTGATGTTCCTCTGTGTATGGTACATAGTCTTTATCCCCTTCTTTGAAGATATTTTCTAAATATTCATAATATACATATTTAATATCTGTTAACTCTTCTACTTGAAGTTTTGTTTTTTCTACATCTATATTTTTATGAAGTAGATAGACATCATCAAAAACACGAATATAAGAATCATGATATGGCTGAACTCTTTTGATTGTAAATAAGAATTCTAATTCTTCTTCTTTCGCATCAATATCTAATTCTTCTTTTAATTCTCGTAATCCCGATTCCATACTACTCTCTCCTGCCATTACATGGCCAGCTGAGGAAATAGCCCATAGATTGGGAAATGTTTTTTTAAAAGGATTCCTTTTTTGAACTAATAATTCCTGATTATCGTTCATAATCCAAATATGGACAGAACGGTGCCATAATCCCTTTTTATAGATTTCTTCCTTTGTTTCTACTTGACCTGTTTTATTTCCATTTTCATCTAATACATCTAATAATTCTGTCATAATATCACTCATGATTATCACCTAGTATATAGAATAACATAATTCCCTTCTTTTTTGACATTATTTTTCGCTTACTTTACACATTTAGATATCAAAAAAAGTAGTTGGGCTACTACTTTCTAATGTCTTTCTCAGTTTCCTTTATAATATAAATTGGTCTATGCTTAGTTTCCAAGTATGTTTTTGCTAGATACTCTCCTATAATTCCTGTACAGAACAATTGAATTCCACCTACTAAAAACATAATACATACCATACTAGGCCATCCACCAACTGGGTCTCCCCAAACTAGTGTCTTGATAATGATGAAAATAATCATAATGAAAGCAATGATACAAAAAATAATACCAACTAAAGCAGCAAATACAAGTGGTGATGTAGAAAATGCTACAATACCTTCAATGGCATAAGAAAATAATTTCCAAAAATTAAATTTGGATACTCCTGCTTGTCTATCTTCAATTTCAAAATCAATCCATTTGGTTTGAAATCCTACAAAGCTGAATAAACCTTTTGAATAACGATTATACTCTCTCATCGAAATAATCGCATCAACCATTTGTCTTGTCATTAATCTAAAATCTCTAGCGCCTGGTACCATCTCAATTTTAGAAATTTTACCTATAATACTGTAAAACCATTTTGTAAAGGTTTTTCTTAAAAATGAATAACCTTTACGATTGGTACTTTTTGTAGCACAACAATCATATTCTCCAGCTTCTAATGTATCAAACATTTCTTCTAATAAAGCTGGTGGATCTTGTAAATCAGCATCCATTGTTGTAATGTAATCTCCGGTTGCATGTTCCAGTCCAGCTAACATTCCTGCTTCTTTTCCAAAATTTCTAGAAAAAGATATATATCGTACTCTTTTATCTTTCTTAGCAAGCTTTCTTAGTTCTTCTAAAGTGTGGTCTTTTGATCCATCATTTACGAAAACAAATTCAAATTCACACTTTTTCTTCATTTGTTCTGTTATTTTATTTACCTCATCATAAAACAAAGGCAACGATTCTTCTTCATTATAACAAGGAACAACAATTGAAATTTTTTTCATGTTTACACCTTCTTAGACTCAGTTTAACATATTGTATTTATTTTTTGAATACAAATAATTTAGAAAATACATAATTAGACACAATTACTATGATTTGAGAAATCAATTTTAATAGCTTATCATTTCCATGAAGAAGAGTCACTCCTACAAACATAATTGCCATATCCATCACTAAAGTCACAATTCTAGCTAATATAAAGTTGCTAACTTCTTTTACTTTATTTTGATTTTTACTTTGGAAAACTAGACTACGATTCGTAACATATGCAAATGCTACACCAGCCATCCAAGATATAATATTAGCTATTTGCAATTGTAGGGCATTGTCTGGATTTAGAATAGTATATACTAGTAAATAATATACCATCAAACTAACCATAGTAGTCAGTACTCCAAAAATTAAATACATAATAATTTCACGATATTGATTCAATAATTCTTTCATACTTCTTCTCTCATTTTTATCAATATAATCGCTAACTAGTTTGATCATATTTTTATTATTGCTTTCATATTTATTAGGTTTAAACTTTTTTATTTTCTTTAAAGCATCCTCTAGTTCATCCATCTCATATACTGGTAAAATTAGTTTTTCTTTACTAAATTCTTCTACAATTTGGAGTTGATGGTCATTATGATGCTCTTTATATTTGGCAAGTCTAGGTACTGCTATCATTTTTTTTCCTTTTTTTAATGCATCAAAGATTGTACCCACTCCAGCATGAGTAATCATAAAACTGCATTCTTCTATATATTTTTCTAACTCTTTTTTGGGAACATAGTCAAAAATCTTTAAATTCTTTGATTCATATTTCGTATATCCCGCTTGTACAATTACTTCTTCTTTAATAATCTTTTTATCAATTAATTCATCTACTTTTTTTAAAAGTCTTGTAAATTGTTTATCCTGTGTTCCTAATGTTATTAATATCATATTATCACCATCAATTCTTAAATGTTACTGGCTGTTCTTATTAACTTTTGATCATTTTTATCTATTCTTACTACTTCGATTTTTCCTTGTTCAATTAAACGATTAATTAAATAAGAGTAAATAGAATCCGAATCATTATCTATTACAGCATTTCCCATTAATTTTCCAACTAAGGTAATAAATTTCATTTTCTGTTTTCCTAAATATGAGAGTATATCTTTATCAAAATAATTGATTGGAACGCTTTTTATTTCCTTATTCTTTATATATCGAAGGGTGCTATTTTCTTTTACCATTCTATTCCATTCATTTATATAGAGTTCTTTTTCTTCCATAGTTAACAGATGTTCTTTTTTAGATAGTTCATTTACTTCATTAAAAGTCATGCATCCTATCGACCAACAATATGGATTATATTCATCAGCAAAAACTGCACTAATATTTTTATTAGGAAACAAATAACAGATGTATAGGAGTAATAAAAACTCATCAGCTGCTATTTGACTAGACCAAACTCTAATTTTTTTGGCTTTTGATACATATTTTCTTAATTCCTCTATTTCTTTTTGGAATATAAAACCATCTTCAAAAGGAAAATAATCATCATGAGGATACAACTTTCTCAAACAACTTCTATCATAATTATCTAAGGATTTTAAATCTCCAAACGATAACTGCAAAGCTAAACAACCGATTAAATTATGAGAAAAATCACTTTGTTTTAAACACCCTGCTCCTGCAAATGTTCCCGTAATTTCTATTATACTCTTATTCTCACATATGTTATCATTATTCATTACTAGCATAATTTTCCCCTAATAAATCCATCCACCATAGGTAGCTTTTGGATATAACTTTAACATACTTTTCCACTGTACAATAAATAAATCGGCAAATTTATAGATTAGTTTCCCGGTAATTGTTTTGGTATTCATGTTAGCAAATGTTTCAATATAAATAATTCTACTTCCAAAGATTTTACCTAAGCAACACATGGGTCCTGCTGTATGTGCTCCTGTAGTCACAATAAAATCTGGTCTTATCTTAAAATAAAAATAAACACTTTTAAAACAATTAACTAGTAATTTAAATGGGTAAGAAAAAGGATGGTCTTTGGTTCCGTAAATTAGATAATTTATTCTTTCATGGTATTTATCTTTTAAATTTTTGGTTGTTTTTGTTTTTTCTGTAATAATATGATAATCATACTTTTTAAATAGATCATTTAGCATCATCATTTCAGATAAATGTCCACCTGTACTCGATATAAATAACACTTTTTTCATATTATGCCTTTCTTTTTAATAATTTTAGCCACTCTTTTTTGACAATCTCACTACTATAATTCAAGCTAAACTCACGAGCATTTTTGCCAAGTTCTAATCGCTTGTTTTTATCATTAGCTAATTCTTCCATTTTATGAATCATTTCATCAAAATCTCGATTTTCAATTAAGTAACCATTTTTATTATTTTGAATTAATTCATTAGCACCTTCTGCTGAAGTAAATGCTAGGCACGGAATTCCATGAGACATTGCCTCAATTAATACAATACCAAAAGATTCTGTATAAGAAGTCATAATATACAGAGATGATTTGCTTAGTAATTCGTTAATTTCTTTCTTTTTTAAATAACCATGCACTTTAATATAATCTGTTAATTGATGTTGATAGATACGATCTACTATTTTATTCCTCTCAGAACCATCTCCTACCAAGTCTAAATGCCAATCTGGATTTGTTTGATGAAATTTAGCAAAAATTTCTATTAAATCTACATATCCTTTCTCCTTGGAAAATCTTCCTACTGAAATAATTCTTTTTTCTGTTAACTTAGAAGTCTTTTTGGGAATATCATCCAACATATTGGGAATAAAAACACATCTGCATTTTATTCCTTTTTCTTTCATTTTTTTCTTATAAAAATTTCTTAAAGAGTCTGATACTAATACTAAAACATCTAAATTGCGACATGAGTTCGTAACACCATTGGCATATTCGATATCTTGATGATGATGATTATGTTCCCAAGCTATTTTATAGGCTTTCTTTTTACCATATTCACCTAACCATTTATTAAACAATACCCGAGTAGAAACCATGATATCACTATCACATTTTTTCATTGCTTCTATTGTCTTATTTTTCCTAAGCATTAACACAAGAATCGCTTTATATGTTTCTTTTATAAATCTAATTGGTCTTATTTTTCTTACAGCATCTTTCCATTCTTCACGATTAGGCTTATGCTGATCAATTAAATAAGTAACATTTACTCTATCATCAATATCAAAAGCTGGAGTATCTGCTAATTTATAAGTAGAGATAATTTCCACTTGATATTCTTTACACAATAAATTGGCTAAATTAACGACACTACTTTCTATTCCACCATATCCTAAGTGAAGTGAAAAAATGGTTATTTTTTTCATACTAATCACCCTAATAACATTATAGTAAATAAATTTTAACAAGTAAAGAAATTACAGTGATTTATAAAACAAAAGACTAACTTGAATTAGTCTTTATTTTTTTTCATATTTCTTAAATAACAGTGATCTGTAGCAGAATATTTTTTTAAGTTTCATCTATTAAATAGCCAATATATACTAGCTGTTTCGATTTATTTTTTTGACTACAAGTAATTAAAGTGATTGTTTTTTGATGTTGATCTCTTTGGATGTTAGCAAAACCATTTTTATCTATTTCATAATAATGACTAATTTTATAAGTGTATTTAATATTTTGATAATAAATTTTTATAAGACTATTTTCATTTAATTGATATAGATCTTGAAAATAGGCGTTCTCCCCTGTTCCAGAATGAGCCATTAAAATGATGTTGGATTTTTCTTGATTGGGATAATTAGATGCTTCGTGGATTGTCACATTTTTATCAATATGGTTTCGTTTATCTTCTTTTTTATAGATCCCTTTTTTTAAATGAATTTGAGGGATTTCTAAAATTACATCATAGATATCTACCTCTTTTTTTAGATATCCTGCCTGATCTTGAAGTGTGTAAGCAATTTTATGGTTTTCCACTATAATTTCCTCTCTTGCAATAACCTGTTTATAGCTAGTCCAAACTAGGCCAACTATGATTAAAAAATAGCCTACTTTAATTCTTTTCATATCTTTTTCTCCCTTTTTACGATTAGTAAACCTAGTAATAGTAATAAAAGATTAACATCCAGTGTAATAGTTTGATTCTTTAAAGTATTAGGTACCTCAATAGTTTCTTCTTTTATTTCCTGATATTCATAGACTTTATCCAAGAGTTTAATTTTTGAATTTTCTATTTTATCTAATACGACGGGAATAATCGAATTGTCTGAACTGTTTTTTACATAATATTTTCCGAAAACTAGTTTTGGACTGATTACTTTTTCATTCTGTAAAATAGCATCTACTATATGTTCATCCTTTTGATATAGCTTGATTCCATCCTTTGAATAAATATCTTCCAAGGCATAAACGGGAATCCTAATATTGGTATCCGTTTCTCTTCTTATGAATTGGTCATTGATATAATATTCTATATATTTTTCTATCTCTATTTGACTTTTTTGTTTGATATTAGGGATGTGTATTTCTAAATACTTCTTTTGATTTTCATCTAACTCAAATTCTACTTCATCACTAATTTCAAAATCAAAAACCTTCTTATTCACATAATAACCTGCTACTGCTGTTAGCTGCTCTATCTGGTATCTACCACTAGAAAGAGTTAATAAGACTGTCTTTCCCAAATCATTGGTTGTTAAGAGGAAGTCATCTCCTTGACTATTTTGAATATATTGATTTTTATCTAAATTCTTTATTTTAAATATAGCTCCTTGTTCTAAAATTGGAAGCTTTGTATCATTATCTGTATTAATGATTCTTATACTAGCTACTAATTCTTGATTATATAACTCAAATGTTTGTGTTATATTATCTTCTTTGATTACGATTTCAAAATCTTCAATGTAGGAATGATTTTTAGCACCAGATTCTTGCTTTACTGTATAAGTACCGTATGGTAAAACTATTTTAGCAATTCCTTTTCCATCTGTAGTGATTGTTGCTACTTTTTCATTTTTACTATTGTGAATGGAAAAGATAGCACCCTCTTCTATCTCTTTATGATTGGTTAGAGGATTTTGTAAATACTTCTTCATTATAATTTCATTTTGAATTACTTGATTATAAAAATTTACAGTTTCGGTTTGATTATTTACTTCTAAGGTTATTATCTCTTGATTCAGCAAATATCCGGTAGCAGCTTCTACTTCTTTTACATAATAAGTTCCATATCCTACATTTTCAAATACAAGTGTACCATCTTCATTTATGGTTTTTTCCGATATCAACTGATGATTGACATCTAATAATTGAATTTTCGTTCCTTCTAATTTGGCATCCCCTTGTGGAATACTGCTTTGAGTATCCAAATCTAATTTATTTACTGTAATATTAGTTGATGGAAGATTTACATTTACTACCATATAAATAGGATAATAATTTCCTGGTGCTAATAAATTTTGACCATTATCATCAATATATACAACAGGAGAGGATTGATATTTTTTTCCATTATTAGCAAACAATATTTGTGATTCCCCAATACTATTTTTAGAAATAGTAATACGATTTCCCTCTTTAGATACTTTTACCCCTCCATCACCAATTATTTCAAATCTTTCTAATACATAATTAGTATCTTGAATAGTAAGTACTTCATTATAATTTACCTGATAAGTCTGATTGTAAAAAGATGGTATATCTGCATGTTTTTGTATTAACGAATTGATTTCATTTATTTCCTGCTCATATTTTTCAATTCTATTTCCATTTAATGTATCGGTAAAATAGAGATTGGTTTCCGGTGATGTTTCTTTCCATATCATATACTGTGTAATGGCATACCATTTACTATCTGTATGATTTGCATATCCATATCCATAATAAGCAATTAACATTATTCTTTCCCATACACTGTAATCCATATTAGCATAATGATATTGCTCAGAGTCATAGCCAGGAATTATTTTATTAGTAGAAAGTGCTTCCCATAACTCAATACAATATACTGCCTGATTGTCACTTTTGCGTCTAAAAAAGCGTAACTGTTCATATTTCCCAGAACCATTTTTAAATTTTTTAATATACTCTCCTGGAATATAGTCGCCTTCATAAAAACTATCTGTTAATGCTTGCACTTTATCATTTAGTGCAAAAAGTGTACAGAATACTATCAAAATCATGAATATTTTTTTCATTTTTGTCCTCCTTGTCAATAGATTCCAATAGTATTATTTAAAAAAATGAAAGAAATGCTCAAAAAAAGAAGAATTTTTCAATTAAATTCTTCTTTATTGATTATGCAAGAAATACTGATAGCTATCTCTTACCATGTCCTCTAAGTTTTTTTCAGCAGTAAAGCCTAATTCTTTTTGCGCATAAGTTGGATCTGCATAACATTCAGCAATATCCCCAGCTCTTCTTTCTACTATTTGATAAGGAACATCTACTTGATTTACCTTTTTAAATAATTCTACCATTTCTAAAACACTATAACCAATACCTGTTCCCAAATTATAGCAATCCACTTTATTAGTAGATAAAACTTTTTCTAAAGCCTTGATATGTCCTTTGGCTAAATCGACTACATGAATGTAATCTCTAACACCAGTTCCATCCTTTGTAGGGTAATCACTTCCAAAAATATTTAAATGATCTAATTCTTTGCTTGCTACTTTCACAATATAAGGCATTAAATTATTTGGTATTCCATTGGGATTTTCTCCAAGCAAATAGGAAGGATGAGCCCCAATTGGATTAAAATATCTTAGTATCGCAATACTCCAAGTAGGATCCGATTGATATAAATCTTTTAACATATATTCAATAAATAATTTAGTAGAACCGTAGGGATTGGTGGTAGATAATGGAAAATCTTCTTTGATTGGTAATTCTTTAGGACTCCCATAAACCGTAGCACTAGATGAAAATACTAACTTCTTACAATCAATTTCTTTCATAACTTCTAGCAAGTTTAAAGTAGAAATCAAATTATTGTGATAATAAAGAAGAGGTTTTTGAACAGATTCTCCTACTGCTTTTAATCCCGCAAAGTGAATAACAGCTTCTATTTTATGTTGCATAAATACTTTTTTTAATAATTCTTTATCACATAAATCATATGGGTAGAAGTCTGGTCTTTTACCCGTTATTTTCTCTATTTTATCTAATACATCTATTTTAGAATTCACTAAATTATCTATAATGATAACTTCGTAATTATTTTCTAATAATTCAACTACTGTATGGCTTCCAATATAACCCATACCACCAGTGACTAGTACTTGCATATAGCTTATTTCTCCTCTTCTAACAAATTTCTAGAAACAATATATCTTGGACGAGCTTTGGTCTCATTATACATTTTTCCTACATATTCACCAATAATACCGAGAGATAACATTTGAACACCAGCTAGCATCCAAATAGAACAAGCTAGGAAGGTCCAACCTGTTACTGCATTTCCTAATAATTTTACGATAATACAGTATAAAGTGATTGCACAGCTAATTATAAAAATCAAAACTCCTAGAATTAAAATAAAACGAATGGGTCTGACACTAAAGGAAGTAATTCCATCCCAGGCAAAGTTTAACATCTTTTTGAGTGGATATTTACTGGTACCTGCAACTCTTTCTTTTCTTTCATAGTAAACAATATCTGACTGATATCCAATTAAAGGGAACATTCCTCTTAAAAACAAATTTACTTCTTTATAATCGGAAAAATGTTCTAGTACTCTTTTGCTAGTTAATCGATAATCAGCGTGATTGTAAACAATATCCACTCCCATTAATTTCATGAATTTATAAAATCCTTGCGCAGTTGTTTTCTTAAACCAACTATCTTTTTTTCTAGAACTTCTAACTCCATAAACGATATCACAACCATTATGATACTTTTCTAGCATTTCATCAATGGCATTAATATCATCTTGTAAGTCAGCATCCATACTGATGACAATATCTGCATATTCTTTAGCAGTCATTAATCCTGCCAATAAGGCATTTTGATGACCTCTATTTCTAGATAAGGAAATACCAGTAAAGTATTCATGCTCTTTACTAATTTTTTCAATAAGCTCCCAAGTTTTATCTTTAGAGCCATCATTTACATACATCACACGACTTTGATTACTAATAATCTCTTTTTCTACTAAATTATTCATCTTTTTTTCTAATTGCTTTGTTGTCTCATTCAATACTTCTTCTTCATTGTAGCATGGTACTACGATGTATAAAATATTTTTCTTTTCCATCTCTACACCTCAAATCATTTCAATAGGATTATCTTACTATTTTGGACTTCAGAACTTGTAACATTATATTCATTGTTCGTATTCCATTTACTAAAAGTGGAAATTTAATATCATTTGCTTTTAGTACCTTATACGATTCTTTAAAACTTCTGTAATAGCCCTTCAATCCACTCGTACTTACTCCACCACTTCTCATATATACTAATGTTTTAGGAATATAACTAAGATTAAGAGTAGAATCATTCATTATTTTTAACATCATATCATAATCAGCAGCAATCCTATATTTTTGATTATAAAAGCCATGTTTTTGATATACTGTCTTTTTTAAATATAATGTCGGATGTGGTGGATACCATCCTAATTTATAATTACCTTTTTTAGGAATAAAGATTCTTACTCTTTTTTCTAGATTTTCATCTAAAATTTCCAAATTTGAATATGTTCCATCACAATTGGTTTTCTTAAAATAAGAAACGATAATTTCAAATGCATTTTTAGATGCTAAAACATCATCAGAATTAATGATTCCTATTATTTCTCCTGTTGCCATTTTTATTCCTTTATTCATCGCATCATATAAACCCTTATCTTTTTCTGAAATAAACTTTAATTTTCCTTTGAATTTTGGCTTATAGTCTTTTATTATGTCTAATGTATGATCGTGGCTTTTTCCGTCAATTATTAGATATTCATAGTTTTTATATGTCTGTTTCAGAACCGATTCCAATGTATCTTTAATCGTCTTCTCAGAATTATAACACACTGTGATGATTGTAATTTTCATATTTTACCTCTTTCCAATTGCTAATAATACAACTCCTATTATAATGAATAATGCACCAATAATTCCAGTAACATTTACTTGTTCCTTAAAAAATAATATTCCAATCAATAAAATAATTAACTGAGTAATACCTGTAGTAATCGGAACAATATAGGTTAAATCGAAAGTTACTAAAAGCTTTTGCCATAATAAAAAGCTGCAAATATATGAAAGAAAACCTAATAATGTAATAAAACCAATTTTAAAATTAATACTATTTTGAAATGTTAATGATAATGAATTTCCTCCTAATTTCATCAAAAATAATCCCATTGTTGTTAAAACAATATATATTATAGTTAATAATAATTTCATACTACTTTTTCCTTTCTTTTAGTTCTTCTTCTAGTAAAGCTACATATTGTGCAAGTTCAATAATTTTTTCTTGATGTTCAGCGATTCTTTTACTATTCCTAAAATTAATAAATAATAGAAATATAATACACAATACAAATAATAAAGATGGAGGGTAGGAAATATGTAGAAATAGAGCTAACTTATCTATAGAATATGGAAATATTGCTAATATTAACATTATTAGAGATGCAATAATCCACCAAAAGCTTTCTTTAATGGAAAATTTCTTTTTGCGAACTTCATGTATTACATATAGTATAATTAGTAAAGATAGTATTATAAAGTAAATGTTTTTCATATTATTTTATCCCTTTCCTTCTTGGATTTTGGATGATAATAAATACAATTGTATATAACATATTTATCATGTATTTTATTGGTTTAACAATACCGCCATGCATACTTTCACCTGCCTCACGCAAACGCATTTTTACAGGAATCTCTCGTATTTGGTAACCCAATAGTAACATTTCAATTACTAAATTTGCATCTGGAAATTCTGGATAATTTCCGATTTTTGCATAATAGTTAATTACCTTTTTATTTAAACACTGGAATCCAGATAATGGATCAGCTATTTTTTGTTTGCAAATTAATTTAATAATAAATGCAAAAAACTTTGTGCCAATTTTTCTAAAGAATGGACAAGGATAACCCATATCTTTTAAATAACGAGATCCAATCACAATATCGCTATCTGTTTTTTTGATTTCTTCTAACAGTTTTATTGCCTCTTTAGCAATATGTTGACCATCTGCATCAAATTGAATTACATAATCATAATCATTCATAGCTGCATATTTTATTCCTGTTTGTACAGCCATTGCATATTTTAAGTTAAATATTCCTGTAATACATTTTACATTATTTTTTTCAACAATTTCTTTTGTATTATCTTTTGAACAATCATTAATCACTAAGATATCAGCAAAAGGAGCATCTTTCTTAATTTCATGTAATACCTTCTCTATATTGGCTGATTCATTATAAGCTGGAATTACGAATAAAATTTTATCTTGTTTTCTTTTATGCATTTTTGTCACTACTTTTCTTTATTTTTTTAGTATTATTATTTTTAATTAGATAGTAAACATACAAAACTATTGATAACAATGTGGTAATGTAAGCAGGAGATGCATACCTATCAATATTGGCTCCAGTTATAACATGTACTAAAACATGTAGTAAACTATACCAAGAGAGAATAGATATTATTGCTAGTAAGCCATCTTTTTCCTTATAATGTTTTCCTATAGAAAAAGTGGATAAAATTGTTACAATAGGCAAAATAATTAATATTAATTTAAATACATTGGTTGTTATTAGAGATATTCCTTTTAATAAATATCTAATTACAATTGGTGAATCATTATATTGCTCATAGTTAATAACACGGTTGTAGGATTCTTCTAACATATATGAGATATTGGATTTTTCATTCACTACACTTACTGCGATAGAGCAATTTTCATGACAATAATCAAGTGTTAATTTTTTCTCTACCCAATAAGAAACACTATCATTCGTTTTTTTAGGATAAATATCTGCTATCGCTAAATAATTAGAAGTATATGATTCCAAAACCAAATAGGGGTGTTGAAATAGTTGTTTTATGATAAAAGTAATAGAAGTAATAGTTGAAATATTATTGTTTTCATTTAATGGAATAATTTTTTGATCTATAGTTTTTCCTTTTGTATTATTAATATTAATTAAATAATATTTTGCATTTTCTTTTCTTAATAGTTCCTTTTCTTTTTGACTCAAAAATTCGCTATTTTCTATCTCATTAAAATCTACATTCTTAACTATTTCATAATTATTTAGCCCTATTAATAATTGATTTCCAAAAGATGCCGTTACATTTCTATCAGTATTTAAATCAATACCTTTACTAACAAGAAATCCATTCCATAAAAATATACTAGCAACTAATCCTACTACACATGATAAAACTGTAATGATTCTTTGGCAAACATTTTTCCAATTCCGGTTATACAAGGCTGAAACAATACTAGCTACTATTACAGGAAAAAGGGTAATTGTTACATAAGGTTGTTTTAGATGCCATGAAAAGATAGTTCCTAAAAAAAATATTAGACTATAAATAATATAATTTTTTTTATTTTTAAAAAAATTAATGTCTATCCACTTCCATGATAAATAACACATTACTAACGAAATTGTTATTGCAATAAACTCTGTTAGTAGGGCGTGGTAATAACCATAAATAATAGGATCAAGAATAATGAAACCAAATATACTAATATAAATAATTGTCTTTATTTTTGTTTTCTCTTTTTCTAAGACCTTGTCCAAAATAAATTTTACAGTAAGTAACATAATCAAATAAAAAATGAAACTTAAAATAAGTATTCCTTGGATTGTTTTACCAAAAGCAATATTACTTAAATGAAGAATTAATGGAAATACGGCCCCTCTAACAATATCCCAACTACTCCATGGCATACTTCCTTCAAAAATAGAAACAAATGACATGTAATGACCCGTATCCCAAAAAATATTCATTGGGATTGCAAAAAAATATATAAATAATAATAAAAATAATCCTAGTAAAATCCAATCTCTCTTTTTCATTTTACTTCCCCCGCATTAATGTTGATATAAGTTATATAACGATGTAATTATTTTTTTTATTTTTTCTTTTATTGATTTCGGAATTATTCTATTCATTCTATAAGCTATTTTCTTTGCTTTAGAATCTTTTTTATTTGCTAAAGTGCGTATTCTTATAATACTATCTTCTTGCTCTGTTATATTTTTTTCACAAATAAAACTATTATCGATACTTTCAAAGTACTTAATATATTTTTCTACATTATTGTCATAATCATAAAATTGAGATGTCTTTCTTCCTTCTTCTCTCATATTTTTGAGTAATTCTTTATCTTCTAATAATTCTTTTATTTTACTATAGTATTTTTCTACATCATTTACTTCATTAATAATAAATCCATTCTTAGAATCATTCATATATTCTAATATTCCAAAAGAATTAGAGGTAACTGGTACACATCCTGCTGCCATTGCTTCTAATGCTGTTAATCCAAATCCTTCATTAATAGAAGCATCTACATAAATATCACTCTGTTGTAATAATTCATGTATTTTTGCTCTTTCTAATGGTCCTTTGATTAGATTTACATCGATTGCTGAATTAGAGAAAATGGGGAATTCAATATATGGATTCATATGTACTATATTCAGCGTTAAATTTTTGCAACGATTATTAATCAATTTAGCTAAATCCATAAGTATAAAATCACCTTTCATATCACTACCACGTAAAATTAAGGTAATCGTTCTTACTTCTTTATTCACATTCACATGATGTAGTAAATCATAATGAATAGCATTAGGAATTATCTTACTAGAATATCCAAAGATATTTTTAAGCTTGTTAGAAAGATAATTGGAAATTGTTAATATTGAATCAGATAATTTATAGGATAATTCCACTAACCCATATATATTAGCATTTTCAAAATAAGGTTCATATCCTTGAACAAAATTAATTAATGGTATTTTCTTATCTAAAGCAATTTGGTAAGCGGGATAAACAGATGCCCATATCGTAGAAACAATTTGATTAACTTCTACATGATCAATCATTTTAATATGTATTGGATTAAATACCATAATTTCTTTATAATTCACAATATTATGGTATAGAATATTGGCAGAATAGCCATTGATTACCATATAGTTTATCATATCACTTACCATATGGCATCCTCCTGCATTTTGATGAATATCTGGCAAATAGAATAAAGTACTAACAGTTATTTTCTTGTCATTTTCTGTTATATTCCTTTTGATATACTCTACAGGATCATTTTTTTTATATTGTTGATAGCATTTATCATATTCTTTTCCCCATCGATTAAAGAAAATCTTCCTATTTTTACTTAAACGTTCTTGTTTTAATTTTGAAGTTCCAAAAGACACCTCTGCTTTATGAAATACATAAGTATCGATTGCTACTTTAGCTTTTAGACCCTTATCTAAAGTTTTAAAATGATAATCTGTTTCTTCCCCATATCCCATACCATATATTTCATCCAAAAATCCAACTTTTTCTATACATTTTTTAGTAATCATTAAACAATTGCCCACTACCGTACAAGCATCAAATGACATACCACTAAACTTCTTTTCTAGTAACTCATCCATTTGTGTATAACTAAAACCTTCAAACATTTCTAATGTTAGATTAGCTGCATTACTAGATATTGGACAAATGAGACCAATGTTATTGTCTTTTTCAATATGTGCCATTAATTTAGGAATTGTATTTTTACTTACTAAACAATCTGTATTCAATAATAATATACAATCTGCATTTTTGTCTTTGATGGAAAGTTTTAAACCTTTATTCACATTTTTCACAAAGCCTAAATTTTGTTTATTTGTTTCTATTTGAATCATGCTACTATACTTTTGTTTTAAATTATTTAAGCAATTTTTGGTATAATTACCAGAATTATCATCTAGTAAATAAATTTTATTTAAATACTCTTTAGGAGTATTTTGAATTAATGCATAAATACATAATTTTACCCACTCAGGAGCATTATATACTGGAATAATAACATCACATTTGTTCATATTAAGATTCATTCCTTTCCGCCTCGCTTGAGACTCGTCTTCAAGGCACACATAGCCATGAACAATATATTTTTTTTCAGGTTACACCTCTTCTGCAAAACCTTTTTCTAATTTTTTAAAGATTTTTAAACCAATGTATAATAGAACACAACTAATTGCAAATACTACGATTAGTGATTTAATTCTTGGCATAGATTGATAATAGAAAATATCTCTATATGAATTAATGATAGTAGCCATAGGATTTAATTGAATAATAAAACCAAAAGGGCTATTTTTAAATACATTTGATGCATAAAGAATCGGTGTTGCATAAAATAATAAATTCAATATAAAATTAATAATATATTCAAAATCTCTTACGTATATTTCAATAGCACTAGTTATAAAAATAATTCCTTGTTGTAACAAATATTGAATTCCTACAATAATTGGTAAAAATAAAATATACCAACTAAAACCAATTCCGCTAAATATTAAAAATATGGCAATAATAATACATGATATAAAAAAGTTAATTAAACCACTTGTATTTACTGAAATAGGTAAAATTTCTCTTGGAAAATACACTTTTTTGATAATCCCTGCATTCATTAAAATAGAAGTAGTTCCTTGACTAATTACTGTAGTAAAATAATTCCATGGAAGAATAGCAATCACTAAAAAGGTAGTATAGTGTGGCTCTGTATTTTTCATAATGATAGGAAATACAATTGCATATACTAAAGTCATTAATAAGGGATTGACAAAAGACCAAAGAACCCCCAAAAAAGAGCCTTTATATTTACCTCTAATATCCTTCTGAACATTACTTTTTAACAATTGCCTATAATTATATAAATTATTAATTAATTCTTTCACTTTATCCACACACCTTTATATATTCATCAGCTACTTTATTAATATCTCCATCCATTTGAATAATTCCTTCATTAATCCAAATTCCTCTTGAACATAGTTTACGCATACTTCCTAGATCATGACTAACAATAACAATTGTTTTATCACTTTTGCTTAATTCTTCTAGCTTCTGAAAGCATTTATCTTGAAAGTGTTTATCACCTACTGCTAGAATTTCATCGATCA
This sequence comes from uncultured Bacilli bacterium, assembly GCA_944359075.1. Taxonomy (GTDB): domain Bacteria; phylum Bacillota_I; class Bacilli_A; order RF39; family UBA660; genus Alloscybalousia. The sequence goes on along the minus strand of CALVSR010000007.1, from coordinate 11,985 downwards.
GAAGGATTTCTGCATCTACATTAATAGCAATAGAAAAAGCAAGTCTCATATACATCCCAGAAGAGTAAGTTCTTACTGGATTATCAATAAAATTACCAAGCTCTGAAAATGCAATAATATCGTTAACTCTTTTATCAATTTCAGCTGCTGTTAGTCCAAAAATAGAGGCATTAAAATAAATGTTTTCTCTTCCTGTAAAATCCTGATGGAAACCAGCGCCTAATTCTAATAATGATGTTAGTTTCCCATTTGTTACAATTTTGCCTTTATTAGGATAAATTATTTTGGTCATTAATTTCAATAACGTACTTTTTCCACTACCATTTACTCCAATTAAGGCAACAGTCTCTCCCTTTTTTATATTAAGATTAATATTTTTTAAAACCTCATGAATTTCTGGCTTTTTTCCTTTCCAAAATACAATTCTTTCTTTTAATGTATTATGCTTATCATAATATAATTTAAAATGTTTACTAACATTAATTATTTCTATAGCATTTTTATTCTTGGTCTTCAAATTATCACTTCCTATTTATCACAATTATACTATAAATTCATATTTAATTAAATAAAAAGTTAATAATCACAAGATACTATTAACTTTTTTTTATTTTTATAATAGTATTATAATAATCTTTCAATTCCTTTATTTCATCTAATATAGACTGCTCTGTATAAAATTTACTTTTTTTATTAGCTTTTATAATTTTCTTCCACATTTTTAGTTTTAAACTATATATTTTGGTCAAATTAACACTATTTCCTAATACATCAATTCTTCCACTTAATAATTGCAATTTGTCGAAATTAAAATCTAATCCTAAATAGTGTTTTAATTGATATCTCATTATATTGTGATGTGAACTATTTATAGAATTTTCATCTTGCAATGATTTATTTTCGGCTCCCAATCGATAATAATATAGAATCTCTGGAATATTACTTATATTTAATTTTGAAATTACTCTACTCCATAATTCGTAATCTTCTGCATAAACATTCGATTTATAAAAAAGTTTATGTTTTCTTAAATCATCTAATCTAAACATTACTGTTGGATGAAATAAAGGTGTTTTATATAAACACTTTATTTTTAAACAATCAGAATTAGTTGCTAATTTACAAACTAAATCACTATTACCAAAAAATTTCATAAATGTTCCGACAATGGAAATATTAGGATTATTTTCTAAATAGGCCACTTGTTTTTCTATCCTATTTAAACAAGAAATATCATCATCATCCATTCTCGCAAGATACTTTCCCTTAGCTAATTTCATTCCCACATTTAAGGATTCTGCTAATCCTAGTTTTTTCTTATTTTTTATAATCTTAATCCTTTTATCGTGATAGGATAAAAGCATATGATTTATTTCTTCCTGTTTTTTAGAGTATTCTAAAACAATTAATATCTCAAGGCTATTATAACTCTGTTTTAAAATACTTTTTATTGCTTCGTCTAAGTATTCTGTTCTATCATAAATAGACATTAAAATAGTTACTAATGGACCACAGGAAAGTTTTTCCTTTATTTTTTGAATTTTAGGCTGTTGATATGAATATTTAGTTGGTATATCTAGACTTTTTTTATTTACTATATTGGTAATTGGTATTTTAAATTCTTGAATCATCAAATCTAAAATTCCATCTACTCTATTTATCATCCAGGGATATAAAAAGATGGATTTTTTTATACACCAATTGGTAATTTTATTATAATTTTTGATTTTATCAGTTACTACTATCAAATCAGAACTCTGTGCCACTTCAAACATATTGTAGCTTTTTAAAATTCTTTTAAAGTTTGCTTCTACAAATCGAGTATTCGGAAATAACTTTACCGAGTAGTAATTATTACAATATTTTTGAATCAATGTATCAGATAATTCATTATCTAAGGTTGTATAAATAACCGTTTTAAATTCTTTTAAGTAATTAAATATTTCAAATTTAGCTTTTTTTATTTTTGTAGTTCTAATATAAACACATGGATATATTTTATTGATTTTATTTTTATTATCATCTGTTAAATTATTTGAAAACAACAAAATAGCATCAAAAGAAAATTTTTTCTTATACTCTTCTATTTGATTGATAAAATCTAATATTTGATTATCGTTAATCTCATATGCTAAAGCTAATTTCTTTTTTTTCATATTATCACTACCTAACTAGCAATGTTTATCGTTTAGATTATCACCTGATATCTCTCCTACTACTAATAAATTATAGAAAATCTTCATCATCATATGATCAAAGGTCATATGTACATCTTCCGCAATCTGCATATCCATAATATCAGCATGCATTCTATAGTTGGCCATTTCTTTTAATTTTCCACCAGTATATCCTGTTATACCAATAATCTTTGCACCTTGCTCCTTAGCATATTCGGCAGCATTTAATACATTTTTAGAATTGCCACTACCTGATATTCCAACAAACAAATCATTTTTAGTAATTTTATTTCTTAATTGAAAGCGGAAAACTTCTTCATAGCCAATATCATTAGCAATCGCCATTAATGTAGCTACATTGTCATTTAAACAAATAAAACGGAATTTATTTTCAACATATTCACTAATTCCTTTATTGAAATCATTTTGAAAATGTGAAGCAGTAGATGCACTACCACCATTTCCACAAATATAAATATTTCCTCCATTTTGGTATGTCTCATAAATTGCATTCATTGCATCATTAATTTCATCATAATTAAGATTTTCAATTACTTTTCTTTCTCTTTCATAATATTCTTTAATAGCATTTTTAAAATTCATTATTTTTGTCTCCTTTTTATCATAATTTTATTTACTGCCTCTTCTAAATTATCGGCTACCATATCTGGTTCTACATCATATTTGGAATCTTGTCCTGCTTGTCCTGTTAATACCAAAATAGATTGCATATTAGCATTTTTACCTAACATAATATCTAGTGTAGAATCTCCAATGATATATGATTCTTCTACCGCTATGTGATATCTTTCACTTGCTTTTTCAATCATCCCATTCTTTGGCTTTCTACAATCGCAATCAAATTTCAATTCTGGAACTTCCCCCTCAAAACCTTTATCAGGGTGATGTGGGCAATAATAAATATCATCCACATAAACGCCTTCATTTCCTAATAATGTTTCTAGATGTTTATGTATGTCTTCTAATTCTTCTACTGTCACCTCGCCCCTTGCAACAACGGGTTGATTAGTAACAACTATACATAAGTATTCAGAATTATTGATTTTACGAATGGCCTCTACTACACCTGGTATTAGTTTTAAATCTTCTTTTTTTCTTAAGAACCCTACATACTCATTAATTGTTCCATCTCTATCTAGAAAAATACATTTTTGTGGATTAGATAAATTTCGTGCATCCACTAGACCACTACGGCAATCTTCATTAACTGCATAATATCTTTCAGGTGTTCCCATATCTTTAGCATATTCTGTTGATTTATATGTATAAAGATGATAGCCATTTTGAATCATTGGAATAATTACTTCGTTTTCTAAATCCATTTTTTTAGGTTCCATAACAAAGTCAAATACCTTAGGAGAAAACACGAAAATACCAGCATTCACATTATTCTTATAGTCATATTCTCTAGCTACTCTTTTAGAGTCAATTCCAAGAATACAATCGTTTCTATCATTTTCTACCAAAACACTGTCATATGGATGAATATTAGGATGAACAAATAATGTAGCATCCGATTTTTTTTGATTATGATATGATAACATTCTATTAAAATCTATACTTAAGAAGACATCACCAAATAAAAATATAAAATCTTCTGTAAATTTTTCTTTTAAATAATATAATGCACCTGCTGTGCCAAGTGGGGTTGCCTCCTCCAAATAATTAATTTGTACACCAAATTTACTACCATCTTCTAGATAGTTTTTAATAACACTACCTAAATGCCCAATTACTACTGTTATATCCGTAACACCAGAATTTTTTAAGCATTCTATTTGATGCTCTATAATTGGTTTATCTACGATAGGTAACATTGCCTTGGGAATATCAGTTGTGATACTGCTAATTCTTGTTCCCTTTCCTCCAGCCATAATTACTGCTTTCATCTAATTACTTCCTTTCTCTTATAGTTTAATAATTCATTAGCCAGCCAACTAATAATAATTGTTGTTGTTAAAACTAATAAATCCAGTTTTTTTGAATTGATGTCCAAATGCAAATAATTATTGATAATTAAATATTGATATGTAAATAAAATCAATATATGAATATAATACATTATTGCTGATATTTTGCGTATCTTGATAGTATTAATTGGCAATTTTTTGATATTCTTAATTACTAGGAAAAGTAATATAATTGTAGGAATATGCATAATTAGAAAATCATATTCTATTAAACTATTTAAGTTTTGATAAATTAATTTACTTTCTAAAAATAGGAATAGTATATCCAAGGGAATTAAAATTATTAAGTGCTTTAATTTTAATTTATTATCTTTACAGTATAATGACATATAATAACCAATTCCAAAATATAAGTAACCACTAAAAATTGGATTTCTATTGGCATAAAATGTTTTTGACAGGTATGTTACTAATTCCGTAAAGAAAGTATTTTTTGGAATAAAATTATAGGTGGTAAAGAATAAACCAAATAAATATAACAGAAATGCGGTCACAAGGCTTATAATTAAATACTTTTTATTTTTTCCTAAATGAAAAATAACGATCATAGAAAAAATAACACTTCCTATAAACCACATTATATTATCGGCACTTAAAAAGAAAAATCTGATAAACTGATCAAAAAGATAAGTATAATCAAAATCATATCTAAAATATGTTGCAAATATATAAATGAATGACCATATCATATATATTGAAATCATTTTCTTTAGAGACTTTTTTAAATTCGCTGATGATAACTCTTTTTGAGAAGATAAAAACCCTGAACTTACAAAAAAGAATGGTACTGCTAATCTAAATAACATTTCTTGTAAATAAAAACCATTGGAAAGTTCTTTACTGATTTCTGTATGAATTAAAACTACACAACAAGCAAAAAAGAATTTGAAGATATCTATTAAATCATAGTTATTATTTGCTGCTTTGCCCATTTTTTTTAATGTGTTTTACAGTTTCTTTTACTGACTCATCTGAGTTATGTTTTGCTTTCCAGCCCCAATTATGTATTTTTGTTAAATCATATTGAAATTTAGGTACGTCACCTTTCCAACCAACATTGCCACCTGTATATTCATATTCAACTTCTTCTAAGCCAAGTTCTTTGCATACAATATCTGCTATTTTAGTAACGGATGTACTACCCTCTACACCGATATTGTAAGTTTCAACTCCAGGGTTAATCTTCTTGGTCATTTTTAGTATTACTTCTATTAAATCTTCTACATATATATAGGGTTTTGATTGGGTTCCATCTCCAAGAATTACCAATCTGTGAGGATTAGCCTCCAATTTTCTAGTAAAATCATAGATTACACCATGAGTTAGATTTGGCCCAATTACATTTGGAAACCTAAATATTATTACATTCATTTCGTTCATGTAAGAATAAGATGAAATCAAAGATTCACTTGCAAGTTTGGCACCACCATAATAAGATATTGGTCTTAAATCTCCTAGATTTTCTTTTAATAATTCATCCGTTCTATTTCCATATATGGCAGAAGTAGAAGCAAAGAAAAAATCTTTTATATTTTTTCTTCTTGCAATTTCTAATGATGCAAAAGTAGTCTCTAATGTGTTATGAAAATCAATAGTAGGATTCTTACCACCTTTTTGAATATCGGAATTTGCTGCCAAGTGGTAAATAATATCAATATTTTCTGTTTCTATCTTATTTAAGATTTCATCAACTTCTGTGACATCTTGCTGAATTAGACGAAAATTAGAATTATTTATGAATTCCTTAATATTTTCCATTGTACCCAAAGTAAAATCATCAATGCAAATAACTTTATTTCCTTCTTCTAGAAGCTTTTTTGTTAAATGGCAGCCAATAAAACCGGCTCCTCCAGTTATTAATATATTTTTCATAATCTTTTCTCCTAACTTACAAAAATTGGTATTGTACCTTGATGGTCAAACTTAAAATCCAATGGCTTTAATTCTGGTAAACTATCTATTACTTGTTTTTGTTTTTCTTTTGGAACATAGAATAATAGAAAACCTCCACCACCGGCTCCTAGTAATTTTCCACCTATTGCTCCATTTTTGATTGCTGTCTGATACCATTTATCTATATCAGGATTTGAAATACCTGATGCTAATGTTTTCTTTAGCATCCAACTTTCATGAAGAATTTTACCAACTGCATCAACATTATTGCTTTCCAATTCTGTTTTTAGCTTTTTTGTTAACGCACACATTTTCAGTTGATTTTTCTCCTTATCACCTGATTTCACATTATTTGATTGTTCTTTCAATATTTCTGATGCGGAGTGTACACCACCAACATACATCATAATTAAATTTTCTTCTAATTTATGAAACGCCTCTTTTGACATTAAAACAGGTTCTACATATACTGAACCATCTTTGTTAAATTGATAGTAATTTAGTCCTCCATAGGCTGCAGCATATTGATCTTGTTTACCAATTCTATTTCCTAATTCCTCAATTTCAACATGACATGCTGTACTCGCTATTTCTTCTTTTGAAACAAACTTTCTTTTATAACATGCTAATGCATTCAATAAGCCTACTGTAAAAGAACTAGATGAACCAAGTCCCGTTCCTTGAGGAATATCAGCTATAGAGGTGATTTCTACCCCTTTTATTTTATTATCTTTTAAACACTGTTTAAAAATTGGATGTTCTATATCATTTACTTTTTTTACAGTTTCCGTTTTTAAATACTTTAGTACCGTTAAGTCTTTCTGAAATGATGGATGTATGGTAATATACATGTATTTATTAATCGTAGTGCTAATGACACATCCTCCATGTTTTTCATAAAAACTAGGTAAATCACTACCCCCACCACATAAACTAACTCTAAATGGTGTCCTAGTTATTATCATTTTCTATTCTCCTTTCAAATTATTATTCCATTGATGTTTTACTCTTAAAACATAATCTTTTATCTTTTCTTTTTGATTATGTGGAAACTGATAATTTAGATATTTTTCAGCTTTAGATGTATCTAATGCACTATATCTTACATCAAATGGCCTTTCAGCTAAATATTCTATATTTGGAGTTACTCCATAAGCCTTAGTAATAATTTCTATAATATCATTTAAAGACAAGGGTTCCCCACTACCAATATTGAAAACGGGAAAAATGGATTTATCATATTCCCAATTACAGCTTAATCTAAATGCTTCGCTAACTGATTCAACATCAATATAATCCCTATAATTTTGACCATTTCCAAATAATGTAATAGGATTACCCATTAATATTTCATATGCAAAAGTTGTAATTGCCCCTACTCCAGATTTAGGATTCTGTCCAATTCCGTATGGATTAGAAATTCTTAAACTAATATTTTCCATATTATATAAAGTGTTATATAGGTTTAGTATTTTTTCACAACTTATTTTACAAATTGCATAGTGATTGATTGGATATGTTTGATCTTCTTCTCTAAATAGTTTTCCATTACCTTCTCCATATACAGTTCCACCTGATGAAGCATATATAACTCTTTTAATTCCATATTTTACACAAGTGTCTAAAGTTTTTATTAGTAACGGAATATCTGTCATATATGCAGAAGTTGGATCTTCCATGGATTTTTTAGGAGATACAGAAGTTATTAAATATATTATTTTATTACAGGATTTTATTATTTCTTCAAAAACAGGATCACTTAATAAATCACCGGTATATTGTTCTACCTCTAAATCACTTTTCACAATATCATATATTACAGGCTCATACCCATGTTGTAATAGATTGGATACAACATTTTTTCCAATATATCCGTTTCCTCCAATTATTAAAATTCTATTTTTCTCCATGATTTTTCCCTTTCTGCGTTATTTTTCTTCTCATATTTTTCTTTTCATAATTATTTATTGTCTCTAATTGATTTTGAATCAGATCCAGTCGATAATTTATAGAATTACATTGATTGGCTACAATCCCATATACTCTTCTTTCAATTGCGTTATAAATTGGCGTATATATTGGTTTAAGTATTCTTTTTATAACATTCTTTATGCGACTTTTTTTAGTACCAGCAGATTTTTTTTGATATTTTTCATTAATTGGAAATAATTGTTCAATGAATTCTTGATTATAGATTTTACACTCTTTGTTTTTTTGAATAATTCTTTTATAGGTTTGTTTTTGTAATTTTATTGCACTATCACGGCAAGCTACTTTATCGATTATGTTAATTCTTCTTTGAAGCAATTCTATTTCATTGTCATTAAAATCTAAATCCAAATAATCTTTAAATTGATGCTTTATTGTTTTCTTTATTGAAGTTTGAATCTTGGAATCATTTGCTTCAATACTAGTTACATTTTTTTTCGATGCTCTATATTTTAATAATACCTCATCGATATGTGCAATTGGAAAATAAGCTATTGATCTACTCCATAGTTCATAGTCTTCTGAAAAATAATCTGGATTATACTTTAATTTATACTCATCTAACATTGATTTACGCATCATTACACTTGGATGACAAATTGGATTTGTTACTAGCAATAAAGCTTTCAATTCTTCACTAGTTGGATTGGTATAATACCATAACCCTCTTCCATACATAAAAAACTCAGCATTTGTATCACATATTCCAATCTCTAAATTATTTTCCATAAATTGAACTTGTTTTTCAATTCTAGTTGGTAAGGAGATATCATCATCATCCATTCTAGCTATATATTTTCCTTTAGATGCTTTTATTCCAACATTTAATGAATTAGAAAATCCTAATTTTTCCGTATTATTAATAATTTTAATTTTTTTATTATTTAATTCCTCTAATACTTTATTTATCTTTTTCTGGTTATCTGATTTCTCTACTACGATAATTAACTCTAGATTTTTATATGTTTGTTTTAAAATACTTTCTACTGCTTCTACTAAAAAATCATATCTCTCATATACAGACATCACAACAGAAACTAAAGGTAAATAATCGTAAATTAACTTGGTTGGTTGATGTGGATATAGTTTAAGCCACTCATTGTGATTTTTGTACCATTCTGGAAATAATTGTTGAAATTCTAAATCATTCCAAAATTTTCTTAAACCATGAGCATGGATAATGCAAGCATTTTTTCTATATTCTTTAACAGTTGGGTGGCAATGGAATTTATTTAAATCAATTGGTTCTATCTCAATATTAAATTTTTGTACCATAATATTTAAGATTGCTTGATCTAACCACCTTAATTTGCTTCCATATTTTATAGTACTTTCATAACACCACTTCTGAATTTCTTTATAATTTTTCAATTTATCACTAATAACAAAAAGACCAGCATTTATCATTGGTATAAACATGTTATATTCGTTAATTAACTCAAAAAAATTATTTTCTACTATATAGGGTTCTGATGCATAGGTTGCTGCATACCCCGTTTTATCACCAAATTTGGTTAGCTCACTAATATCTTTTTGATATAATACATCAACGTCTGACCAAATTACTTTTTCATAATCATCTAATAAACTAAAACTTTCAAATCTGAAAAAAGTAGCTACACTATATAATTCTAATTGTACTCTTGGAACATTCTTTAAAAAATCTCTGGCTTTCAATTCTATAAACTTGCATTCAACAATTTTATTTAGGTGTTTTTTTTGTTCTTCTGTAATTCCTTCATGAAATACAATGATATCGTTCCAAAACTTTTTACTTTTATGCTTTAAACCTATCAATACATTAGCTAAAATATCAACATATCCCCCTGTAATCCCATATGCTAATGCTATTTTTTTCTTTCTCATTTCAACACTCACTCCCACTAATTTTGTTTATTTATATTGGATATTTACTTTCTTTGTAAGTATCGTCTAAATTAATATGCCACATGATATTTTCTTTTTTTATTTCAGCTGGTATCCCTGCAATTAATATATTTTTTTTATTAAATGTTTTATTTACTAAAGAATGTTCTCCAATTACTACATTCCCTTTAATATTTGTTTTAGGAAGCATTATTACTGAATCACAAATCCAAATATTATTTCCCAATATTATATTGTCATCTAGATTCACTCGTTCTTTAGTATCAATATTATAAATGATATGGTCATTTCTGCCACGAAAGGTAATGTATCCAGCAAAAAGATTATAATCCCCTATTTTTATAAATTTACCATTCTCAATAGGAGAAATAAATTTTATTTTCTCACCATTAAAATAATTATTATTTCCTACTTCAATAGCAACGTTTTCAGGATAAATATTTGGATGGCATCCCCAGTATTCAATTAATAAATCATTTCTAACAGTATTATTTTTTCCAATTCTAAATATATTTTTTATACCAGAAAAATTAATGAAGATTTTCCCAGTTCCTTTTGTACTATGTAAATAAATTTTATGATTTGCATTAGAACCATCAATATTAATGACAAAATTTCCAATATCTTTTCTTGAAAAAACCCTCTCATCATTCATATAAATTTCATTTTCATAGAACATAGAAATATCTTCTGTTTCTTCTGTTGATATAGGATTAATTAGGTTTTTTAATCGATTAATTTCATCAGATATTGCCTTAATATCAGTAGATATTGCATTTTCAAAATTTTTTTGTGTTTTTAAATCTTGTTTGTTCTTCTGCAATTTACTTATATTTTTATTAATAGTTTCTATTTGATTATTAATATCTAACAACTTTTGGTTTAAAACACGCGTTACTTTATCATTAAAGTAATCATTAAGCTTTCCCATATTACCTCCTTGTAATTAAGTATATAACAAAAAGCGACATTTCTCAAGGAATATAACACTTTTCTAAACTTTTTTTTGATTAACTTGTGATAATGTCTTAAGTAATAACTTAGGAAAATGTCCCAAGTTAATTTATAATACTCCACTGAGGTGGAAGAAATGAGAAAGGTTGAATTAAGAATGAATGAACAAAGAAAATATGAAGAAATTAAAAATCTAGTAGATCATGGAGGAAATAAAAAACGAGTCGCATTAAAACTCGGTATATCAGTAAGACAAGTTAATCGTCTCATAATTATTTATAAAGAGAAAGGCAAATCTGGATTTATTCATGGCAACCGAACAAAGAAACCAGTAAATACCCTAGATAAGTCAATCTCTGAAGATATTATACTACTTTATAAGACAAAATACTATGATTTTAATTTTAATCACTTTAAAGAATTTTTAGAAAAAAATGAAAACATTAAAGTATCTTATAATTTTATTTATAAAACATTAACTAAAGCTGGTATATTATCACCTAAAGCTAGAAAGAAAACTAAAAGAGCTCATGCTAAAAATAAATTATTATCTGAAAAGAAAATTAATTTGGCTATGTCTGAGCAACAAATTGAATCTATTATAAGTCATGAAATAGCTTTAGAAGATTCTCATCCTAGAGGTGAAAAACCTAAATATTTTGGTGAAATAATTGAGCAAGATGGCTCAATTCATGAATGGTTTGGTGGAATTAAAACATGCCTACATCTAGCTATTGATAAAGCTACTTCTACTATCGTTGGAGCTTACTTTGATAAACAAGAAACTTTAAATGGTTATTACCACGTATTTTATCAAATACTTATTAATTATGGTATTCCTTATAAGTTCTTAACGGATAATCGTACTGTATTTAACTATATGTCTTTAAACCCTAATAAAAGAACCAGTGATAAAGATGTTTTAACTCAATATGGTTATGCTTGTAAACAACTAGGAATTGATTTGGAAACCACTTCTGTTTCTCAAGCTAAAGGCCTAATAGAAAGAACTAAATGGTGATGTGAACCCCATCTAGGAGACATCATAAAAAGGACTATTCTTTTAATAAAAAATCAAGGGCGAACGAAGTGAG
>CALVSR010000006.1 GCA_944359075.1 uncultured Bacilli bacterium | reverse complement strand
TCTATTTATGAAGCGGGACTGTTTTATAAGCTTACTCAAGAAAATCTTTGCTTTAATCAAATATTGATTCCTAGTGGAGGAAGTAATTATACGGCATCTATCATTGCTCATGAGAAAATGCATGCACTTACTTTTCAAAAGCTGAATTTAGAATATTTATTTAAAAATGGCTTGGAACTTTTACCAATCCTTGTTCAAAAAATGATGCTTGTTAGTTTGGAAGATCCTCTTTCTAATATCTTAGATCGAATTATTCGTATCAACGATACCAAAGAAGCTTATGCTAATTTGGAATTTGTGAAACAATTAAATAAGCATTCTAATAAATCTTTATTGGACCAATATGTATGTAATTTCAAGCGTATCCATGCTTATGACTATCTATTAGGAGAATTATATAGCAATTTATTACTTCCGTATTATTTTTCAGATCAGGAACAGATGTTGCGAAAATTAAGTCAAGTATTAGAACAAAAACTATCTATATTGGATTTCTTAAATGGCTACCAAATTAATTTATTGAATGCCAATTTAGTTCCTACTATTAAAGCAAATATTGATAAATGTAAAAGAATTAGCATTATTCCTTAATTCTACATAATATTTAAATTTTATGTTATATATTAAACTAGACAAGGTGATTCTATGAAAATATATCTTGATCTAGTTTTTTTTCTTAACTTTGCATTTGATTTTTTATTACTCTTAACAGTAAAAATAGTTTTAAAAAAGAAAGTTAAATGGTATCGCATATTACTAGGGAGTATCGTAGGTGCTTTTAGTATTTTATTTTTATTTATTCCATTAACATCTATTACCTTATTTCTATTAAAAATTATAATTTCTATTTTTATGATTTTAACTACTTTTGGCTGGAAGAATAAAAAAGAATGTTTAAAGGAATTATTATATTTATATTTTATTAGTATTGTATTAGGGGGCTTTTTGTATTACTTAAATTTAGAATTTTCTTATAAAAATATTGGATTGGTTTTTTTTCATAATGGATTTAGTATTAATTTTATTTTATTAATCATTTTAAGTCCTATTATTTTATATCTATATATTAAGCAAGAACGGGAACTAAAAACAATAAAAAACTATTACTATACAGTAGAAGTATACTATCAAAAAACAAAGAAACAATATCAAGCATATTTAGATACAGGGAATAAACTCTATGATCCTTATTTTCATAAACCAGTAATTCTTCTTTATGATCCTGATTTTATGACAATCAAAAAGCCTATTTATATTCCATATCAGACTTTAGAACATAATGGACTGTTAGAATGTTTTAAAGCAGATAAAATTGTCTTAGATCAGACAAAAACTATTTTAAAACCATATATTGCGATTAGTAAAGAACCGTTTCAGATGTCAGAAATACAGATGCTATTGCATAAAGATTATTTAGATTAAGAAACGACAAATTTTTAAACTTATTTTTTCTATACTAGTTTTATAAACATATAATGGAATGAGGAGGAAATATATGATTAACATATTATTACTATTGGGGAGTATTTTAAATAAAGTCAATGTTTTATTTTATGTAGGAGCAACGGATATTTTACCGCCACCATTAAGTAAAGATGAGGAAGAATATTATTTGACTATGGCAGCAGATGGGGATTTGTTTGCACGAGATAAATTGATTGAACATAATTTGAGATTGGTAGTTTTTTTGGCGAAAAAATATGAAAATACAAGAGTGGATTTAGAAGATTTGGTAAGTATTGGTACCATTGGTTTGATTAAGGGAATTAAGACTTTTTCTAAAGACAAAAATATAAAGCTTGCAACTTATGCTTCTCGTTGCATTGATAATGAAATTTTGATGTATCTAAGAAAGAATAAGAAAGTAAAAACAGAAGTTAGTATTGATGAATCTTTGAGCTTTGATCCTGAAGGCAATGAATTACGATTAGAAGATATTTTGGGTACAGATCCTGATATTGTAACCAAAAACATAGAACATGAGACAGAAAGAAATTTAGTGATGGAGGAGATTAATAAGTTAAATGTTCGTGATCGAGAAATTATTATTTTAAGATATGGTTTGATGGGACATAAAGAGATGACTCAAAAAGATGTGGCCGATTTGTTAGGAATTAGTCAATCATATATTTCACGAATTGAAAAAAAAGTAATTAGACGACTTCGCAATTTAGTAAGATGCTAAGAAGATTATGGAATCGTCTTTTTTTTATGCATTTATATTTAAAAATTTTACACTAGAGAATGAATTATTAATTATTTCATTCTTTTATTCCATTTGGAACGGGGATGTTGTACAATGAAATGGGTGGTATTGTGCAAAGATATTTTGTAAAAGAGAAGATAAATGATGGTTTTATGTTATCAGAGGAAGATACTTATCATATTACTAAAGTAATGCGAATGAAAGTGGGAGATTTAATCGAAGTAGTCTTTCAGCACATTGTCTATATTTGTGAAATTATTTCTTTTACTCCGAATGTTTATGTTCAAATTAGAGAAGAAAATGTAGAGCAAAACGAACTTTCTATTGAAGTTACGATTGTCCAATCTTTGGTGAAAGAACAAAAAATGGATTATATTCTTCAGAAAAGTACAGAATTGGGCGTTTCTAGAATTATTCCTTATCAAGCGGAGCGATCTTTAATAAAATTAGATGGGAAACAAGAGAAAAAAAGAGAGCGTTGGCAGAGTATTGTGAAAGAAGCAGCAGAACAATCCAAACGAAATGATATACCGGTAGTTGACCAGGTCCTAACACTATCTAATTTAGTAAAGTTGTCAGATTATGACAGCAAGTTTTTATGTACGGTGAATGAAAGTGATCAAAATTTAAAAAAAGTGTTATCAAATATTTCTGGTAGTGCTAAAATATTATTTGTAATAGGACCTGAGGGCGGTTTTACTAGCGAGGAAGAAAAAGAAATGACCGATAATCATTTTATTCCCCTTTCTTTGGGCAATAGTGTATTGCGTACGGAGACTGCTTCTACTTTTATTATGAGTGTTATTCGTTATATAGATATGGAGTGAAGTATATGAAAGAACTTTTGGGAAATGCAATTAGTAGTGAATTGATTTTTGTTTATGGATTGATTGCTCTAGTAATTTTATTAATTGTAGTCATTGTTATCATTGATAGAAGAGAAAGAAAAAAGAAACCAAAAAGTTTATTTGATACTTTAAATATGAAAATTATTGCAAATCCAGATGATCTATCAGAAGAAAAAAAGGTTATCCATTCAGAACAACAGTCTGTAGCTACTCAACCTGAAATTCTAGAGATAAAGCAACAACCAAAAGAGGTGAATTTTCAAGATTTAGAACCACTTCCTGAAGTAAAGACAATAGCTACATCTGATCCAACAGAAGAAAATTTTAGACAATCTCAAAATCATGCAGAATTAAAATCATCTACACCAGCTGCTGAACATGACTCCAAAGATTTCTATGTGGAAACAGATTTAGAAAAAACGCAAGCACAGATTAGAGTAGAAGAGATTACCAATGCTTTGAAGAAAGCTCAAGTAGAAGAACATATTCAAGAGGATAAATATGCCAAATTTGAAGAGGATCAAGAGCGTAATGCTATCATTAGTTATAATGAATTGAAAGAATCTTTTGATAAGCTTTATAGTGAAAACGAAAAAATTCAATATTTAGAAGATGATGAGATTCCAATCAATATAGAAGAATTATATCAATTGCAGGATCATAATTCTAAACCTAAAGTAGTAGAAGAAAAAGTTTCTAAGCCAGAACCTCAGACTACTTCTACTTTTAAGAGTAGTCCTTTGATTTCACCGGTCTATGGAATTCAAAAGCCACCAGTAGAAATAGAACCTACAGTAGATACAGAGATTCAGAATGCAAATCAGTTTTTACAAAGTTTAAAAGAATTAAAAAATAATTTAGATTAGAAGAATGATTTCTTCTTTTTTTTATTTTTTTCCCATTATTTTAGTTTTGTGATATAATGTTTTTAGAATCATAAGAGGAGTTTTAACTATGGCAAAAAAGAAAAAGAAAAAAGATAACGGAAAAAAGAAGTTTGAACATTGGAATGAGATTATCGGATTGATGTTTATCATTGCTAGTATATTAAGTATCGTTCCAGAGCCTTTGGGATTTATTGGACAAATTGGTGCTAGTTTTGCGATGTTTTTAATCGGTACTGGTTATCAAATTTTGTTGTTAATTACTTTATTACTAGGTTTTTACTTAATTTATAAAAGAGAGTGGCCAGATTTTTTTACAACGCGATTAATTGGATGTTATATTTTAGCAATTGGTTTTATTGTGCTGTCTCATATTGGATATGTGAAAGCGAATACTAGTGATGTACTAGTAGTTTTTCAAGATACTATTGATAATTTATTAGCTAATTTTTCTAATATTTTAAATGGGAATCTTTTAACACTAAAAGGAGCTGGAATTATTGGTGCTTTTTTTAGTACTTTGTTTTATAAATTGTTTGCAGTAGAGGGGACTTATATTGTATCGGTTGTCTTGATTGTTTTAGGTATTGTTTTTATGACTGGAATGGATATTTTCTCAATGATTTTAAAACCGTTCAAACGTAAGAAAAAGAAGAAACGTTCTTTGGAAGATACTGGAGTTATTGTAAATGATTCTTCCGTGATAAAGGATGCTTTGACACAGGTAGAAGATAAAGAGGAAAATAAGATTAAAATTCATAGTATTGATGAAATTACTCGTTTGAGAGATGATACTAGTAAAAATGATAACGCTAGTTTGAATAGTAACAATGTGACTAGTGTTGGTCCTATTCCTACAAGCTCTAATACAGAGGTAAAAATTAATGATAATACGAATTATCATTATAAATTGCCATCATTGTCTTTACTAACTCCAACTAAGAAAAAAGCGGCTGGTAGTAATAATGATGTAATTGAATCTAACATCATAAAACTGGAGAAGGTTTTAAAAGATTTTGGTATTACTGCTAAAGTAGTAGAAGTCAATGTAGGACCTAGTGTAACTCAATATGAATTAGAAATATCATCTGGAACTAAAATGAGTAAAATCACTGGATTAAATAAAGAAATTTCGTTAGCTCTTGCTAAGAAGGATGTTCGAATTCAGGCACCTATTCCTGGTAAAAGCACGGTAGGAATTGAGCTTGCTAATGATACGGTGACACCAGTAGGATTAAGAGAAATATTAGAAAGTTTTCCTGCTAATAAGGAAAAAAGCAAGTTAATGGTTGCTTTGGGAAAAAATATTATGGGAAATAGCATTTTTTGCGAGATTGATAAAACCCCACATTTATTGGTTGCTGGTGCAACAGGATCTGGTAAGTCTGTTTGTATTAACTGTATTATTGCTTCCTTATTGATGAGGACCAAACCTTCGGAAGTAAAATTGGTATTAGTAGATCCTAAAAAGGTAGAACTTAGTATGTATAATGGTGTTCCACATTTATTAATTCCGGTAGTAACAGATCCTAGAAAAGCCAATGATGCTTTAAAGCGAATTGTTAGGGAAATGGAAGATCGTTATGATAAATTTAGTGATAAAGGAGTAAAAAACATATCTACTTATAATGAATGGGTCGATAAACAGAATGAAACTTTAACAGAGGAAGACAAAATCAGTCATATGCCTTATATTGTGGTCATCGTAGATGAACTTGCGGATTTAATGTTAGTAGCAAGCAAAGAAGTAGAAGATTCTATTATGCGTATTACACAAATGGCCCGTGCTGCTGGAATTCATTTGATTATCGCAACACAAAGACCTTCTACTGATGTTATTACAGGAGTTATTAAAGCCAATATTCCTTCACGAATTGCATTTGCTGTTTCTTCTAATATTGACTCTCGTACGATTTTAGATCAAAGTGGAGCTGAAAAACTACTTGGAAAAGGAGACATGCTATTTTCTCCTATGGGAGATATTACTCCGGTTAGAGTACAAGGTGCTTATGTATCTGATGAAGATTTGCAGAAAATTGTAGATTATACGGTATCTCAACAAAAAGCTCAGTATGATGAAAGATTTATGAATTTAGGAAGTAATGAGTCTGAAGGAATGAGTGTTAACGATGTAAAAGATGCTCCAGAAGAGTACGATGATCCTTTATATAATGAAGTAGTAGAGTTTGTAATTACAACTGGTAAGGTAAGTGCTTCTTTATTGCAAAGAAAGTATCGTCTTGGTTATAACCGTGCAGCTAGAATTGTCGATTTATTAGAAGAAAGAGGAATCATAGGTCCTCAGAATGGATCTAAGCCTCGAGAAGTTTTAGTAAAATTAGAAAATAGTGAAGAAGAATAAAAAGATAGGAAGCACTTATTGTCTTTCTATCTTTTTCACATATGCTTTTAAATTGGTGAAATTATCGTCCATAAAAGTAATATGGTTTCTTCTAAGAATTTTTAAAATATTATCTTCTTTTAAGCTATAGCGAATATTTCCTAATAAATAAAACGCAAATTCAGGATCTTTTTTATAAATTTCAAACAAATCAAGAGAAGCTAAATAAGATAAAGCATAGTTGATAATTTTTCCACAATTACTTGACATATAATTTTTTATTTCAGCAATAGATGTTGGGATTGGTGCATTCCAAAAATTTAGTATTTTATTAAACTTATTTAGTCGAAATTGTTTTTTAAAATTAATAGCTTGCAGATAACTAGAGCCAATTATTAAAGAATAAATATTGTCTTTATAATTGGATAAAAATGTCTTTGCTGCTTCTAAACTGATTTCTGGTAGTGTCTGTTCATAAAAATCGATCGCTAAAAAATTAGCAAAACTACCTTCTACTTCGTGACTATAATATATTTGATTATGGAGAGTTAAATAATGATTGAAATCATCAAAAAGAACATGAAATAATTCATGTGGAAGAGTAACCAAATCATAAAAGGTATTGCTACGAAGCAATAAAACATATTTTTTCTTTAAAATATAATCTATATATGTCAAACCACTATATCCTAAATCCCAATTATCTTTCTTGATTTGTAGGTAATGGGGATTTTGTTGCTTAAAAGTTAGATATTGTTGGTAGATATTAGGTGTAGTATATTTTTTTAGAAAGGATTCTGTTTTTTGGATTAATTGTTGATTATTACAGATTATGGTAGTTAGCTCACTTTCGTCTTCATGAAATGGTTGAATGATTGGCCAGCTATATACTAACAAATCTATTAAAAAATAATCTTTTTTTAAGAAAGTATTTTCAAAAAAAATATCAGCTACTTCATCTAAATTCATTTTTTCAGTATCCAAAATAGGAGCATTTGATTGTTTACGATAAATTGTACATAACATATCTTGATATTTTTGGATTTGCCAAGCGATTGCTTCTTGTTTTTCTAAAGAAGTTTCTATAGATTGTAGGTGCTTTAGTTCAGCTATGTTATTCCTTATTTCACTGATATCCCAATTGATTTTCATACAGCATCACTCCTTGTTAAGCTATTATTCTATCATAATTTTTGTCAAAGTGGTGTATAAAATGAAAGAAAGAATAGTATTGTCAACAAATAGTAAATATTTATGGTAAAAATTTCTAAAATTTTGGTATAATAAAAATATAATAGTAAATTAGAAAGAGGGTAATATTATGGCAACAGCTCATATTGAAGCAAAAAAAGGAGATATCGCTAAAACTGTTTTAATGCCTGGCGATCCGCTAAGAGCTAAAATGATTGCAGAAAAATATTTAGTAAATTATAGATTAGTCAATTCTGTTAGAAATATATTAGCTTATACTGGGACTTATAAGGGAAAAGAAGTAACGGTATTTGCTTCAGGAATGGGAATTCCAAGTGTTGGAATCTATTCTTATGAATTATTTCATTTTTATGATGTAGAAAATATTATTAGAATAGGTACTTGTGGTGCCAATAAAGAAGATGTTAAATTATTGGATGTTATTTTAGCAGAAAGTGCTTATAGTTTAAGTACATTTGCGCAAGTTTTTGATGGTACAGAAGATAAGGTGATGCCTGCTTCGGGAGAATTAAATCAAAAAATTGAACAATCAGCTCTCATGAATCATATCCCCTTAAAAAAAGGTATGATTATTACCAGTGATGTTTTTAATGTATATGTTGACATGGTTGAATATATGAAAAAATATCCTGCCGATTTAGAAACACTTGCTAGCGAAATGGAAGCTTTTGGCTTATTTTTTATGGCTCAGAAGTTAAATAAGAAAGCAAGCTGCTTGTTAACAGTTGTAGACAGTCCTTACGATGAGAGAGAGGTTTCTAGTCAGGATAGGCAGAATTCTTTGGATACTATGATAAAAATCGCATTAGATTCTATTTAAAATAGTTTTAGAAAATTTGGTTATATTAAAAAAGAGGTGAGAAAATGGAATATAAGAAAATAGATATGACATCCTTCAATTTACATTTAATTAAAACGGATCGTTTTAAAACCGTAAACATCAGAATTTGTTTAAGAGATGATATTCAAAAGGATGAAATTACATTACGTAATATGCTAACATCTTTTTTAACTTATTCTACAGATACTTATCCAACAAAGCGTGATTTAGTATTAAAGGCTCAAGATTTGTATGCAATCAATATATATACGAAAGCGTATCGTTCAGGTCGTTTTAATATGATTAACTTTTACTTGTCTTTGTTAAATGAAAAGTATACAGAAAAAGGAATGCTAGAGGAGAGTATTCGTTTTTTAGCAGATGTTATTTTTCATCCAAATTTTCAAAAGCAGGCAGCTTTTGAGGAAGCTTTTCAATTCCTATATGATAGTATTGAAACTAGTATGAAAGCAATTAAAGAAAATCCAACCACCTAT
Source organism: uncultured Bacilli bacterium (assembly GCA_944359075.1). GTDB lineage: Bacteria > Bacillota_I > Bacilli_A > RF39 > UBA660 > Alloscybalousia. The sequence continues at coordinate 29,876 of CALVSR010000006.1, read as the reverse complement.
AGTGTGGTACGTATGCTAGAAGAAATGGATAAAGACATGCCTTATAGTTATCGAGAGTTTGGTTATCAGGAAGACCTTGATCACTTAACCAAAGAAAATTTAGTAGCTTACTACGATAAGATTATGAAGAATAGTTTGATAGATATTTATGCAATTGGCAATATTGACTTTGATGAAATGGAATCTTTGATTCGTAAATATTTTCCTTTCTCGACATTTAAAAGACCGAAATCAATGCAATTGATTGAACATTCTAAGTTACCACTTAGAAGTAAGATTATCAAAGAACAAGAAAACAGCAATCAATCCAAGCTATCTATTGGATGTAAAATAGGTGCTTTAACGGAATTTGAAAGAAATTATGTATTAACTATTTATAATATGATTCTAGGTGGTAATAGCGAATCCAAATTTTTTCAAATCATTCGTGAAAAACATTCTCTTGCTTACTATGTTTACTCTTCTTTAAATAAACTAGATAGTCTCATGATTATCAAAGCGGGGATTTCTCGAGAAAATTTTGATAAAACATTACGCTTAGTTAAAAAACTAATGAAAGATATGACAAAAGGAAACTTTACAGAAGAACATATCGAGATTGTGAAAGAAAATTATTTATCTTTGCTAAAAGAAATCGAAGATAATGAGAATGCTATTATGGAAACTTATTTGGCCAAAGATCTATTAAATTTAGGCGATATTGAAGAAAGAAAGAAAGAAGTTATGAAAGTAACAAAAGAAGATATTATTGAAGTTGCAAAAAAAGTAAAAATAGATACAGTCTTTTTATTAGAGGGGGTACCAAATATTGAAAACAATTGAATTAAAAGGGTTAGATCAAAATGTTTACTATGAGAAACTAGAAAATGGTTTGGAAGTATTTTTGATTCCTTATCAAAACAAAAGTAATTATGCTATGCATTATCTAACAAAATATGGTTCTATTCATACTACATTTACACCGATTGACCAAAAAAATAAAATTACGGTTCCGGATGGCATTGCTCATTTTTTAGAGCATAAAATGTTTGAACAAGAAGATGGCATGGATCCTTTTACTTTTGCTGCAAAGACCGGTACTTACTCGAATGCTTCAACCAATTTTGAATGTACACGTTACTATTTTGAAGGAAATCAAGCTTTTAAAGAAAACTTAAACTACTTGTTAGATTTCGTTGGCAATCCTTATTTTACGGATGAAAACGTAGAAAAAGAAAAGGGAATTATTGCTGAAGAAATCAAGCAGTATGATGATGAAGTGGAGTGGGAATTTGAAGAACAATTGAAAAAAGCTCTTTTACAAAAAGATAATCATCGTGTAGATATTGCAGGAACTGTTGACTCTATTTATCAAATTACGAAAGAGGATTTATATCATACTTATTATACTTTTTACCAGCCAAGTAATATGTTTTTAGTAATCAGTGGTGATTTTGATACAGAAGAGGCTATGGATATTATTAAAAACAATGAAACCTTAAATAAGGCTAAGACGAATTTTAAAATTGATGTATTCCAAGAAAAAGAACCTCTAGAAGTCAACGAGAAGAAAGTAGAAGTAGAATTTCATGTTATGAATACCAAAGTGGGATATGGTATTAAAATTCCATTAAAAAATGTAAAAGATAAATATTTATTTAGTTTATACATTGGACTATTCTTAACTATTAAATTTGGATTATCTTCTTATTTTCGTGAAGAACTAAAAAAGGAACAATTGATGACATCTTTTTATACAGAAAGAGAATTAGTAGGAGATTATTTGTTGATTCTTTTCAAAGCCGATAGTGAAGTTCCGGAGAAATTGATTGCCAAAATTCAACAAGAATTAGAAGGTATTCATGTTACAGAAGAAGAAATAGATCGTTTAAAAAAGGTTTGGATTTCTTCCGAAGTAGTTATGATTGACAATATTAACATGTCTTTAGAAAATGTAGTGGGAGATATTATGGAATATGGCAAAATCATTCCTAATAAAATCGACATTTTTCGCTCATTAAATAAAAAAGAATATGATAAGATGTTAGAAAATGTTGATTTTACGAATGCCTCTATAGTAATTATGAGGCCAAAGGATTCGAATAAAGAATAAAGCTTGTACATATAATAAAGCAGGTGATTTTATGATTAAAAAAATTAGCTGTTTGGCAGTAATGATCATTACTGTTTTTTTTATTTTCTTTATGATAATGCAAACTAGAGAAAAAAACAATAATCCAAATCCATTTTCATCGGAAGTACGAGGTGTCTTTATTTCTTATCTTGAGTACCTGAAATATTTCCAAAACAAAGATACTGTCACGATTCAACAAGAAATTGATAGAATGATTCATACAGCTAAAGAGCTTCACTTTAATTGTATTTATTTTCAAGTAAGAGCTTTTTCGGATAGTGTTTATGAGTCCGATTTATTTCCTTTTTCTCATACAATCACTGGTATTCAAGGAAAAAAATTGGATTTTGATATTTTGGAATATGTCATCAAAGTAGCCCATCAAAATCAAATAGATGTACATGCTTGGGTTAATCCTTATCGTATTTCTAATGATACGGATATTGCTTTTTTATCTCAAGATAACCCAGCTTATCAGTGGCTTTCTACCAATCATGTTAAAGTTATTGAAAATAAAGGAATTTTTTATAATCCAGCTAGTGAGGAAGTAAAAAAATTGGTGATAGAGGGTGTAAAAGAAATTGTTTCCAATTATGATGTTGATGGGATTTTATTAGATGATTATTTTTATCCGGATTCGACAATTGATTTAGAGAATTATCAAGAGGTAGAAAATACCATTTCTCTTACTGATTTTCGATTAAGTAAAATCAATGAATTGATTTCTAGTCTTTATGAAGCAATTAAGAGTATAAAACCCAATGTATTATTTGGTGTATCCCCAGATGGTAATATTGAAAATAATTATAGTATGCATTATGCAGATGTCAAAAAATGGCTAAAAGAAGAAGGCTATGTAGACTATATCATGCCTCAGATTTATTATGGATTTCTACATGAGACAATGCCTTTTATCCAAACAGTTAATGAGTGGAAAGAGTTGATTCAGAATCATACTAAATTAGTGATTGCTCTTTCTATTTATAAATCAGGTACTACGGATCGTTATGCTGGAAGTGCCATGGATGAGTGGATTCGTTACGATAATATTATAGCCAAACAAATTAAGATAATCCGAAACTTACCTTCTTATACTGGCTTTTCTATTTTTAGATATGACTTTTTTTTAGATACGGGAAAAAATATTTGGCTTCAAAACGAAATACAAAATTATTTAAAACTATTTAATTAATTCAATTTCTTTTTTTTTTTTTTCAATTTCTTTTTTTTAGTACTTGAAAAAAAAGAATGGTTCTATTATAATGAATTATAGGATATGAAGATATCTAAATATGATGTGGGAGGAATATAAAATGAACAAAAAGTCAACAGGGTTATTACTTTCAATACTTGGTGTAATTAGTTTGGTATTAATTACAGCTGGAGTAACATATGCTTTCTTTAGTTATGCCAAAGAAGGTACAACAGAGAATACGATTACAACAGGAACCATTACCTTTTACTATGATGAACTAGAAGGAGCTGGAAATGGAATTCAAATTACAGATGCTTTACCAATGAGTGATACCGATGGAAAGGCATTGACTGGAAATAATAATGTATTTAATTTTAAAGTTACATCTACTGTTTCTGGAAATACGAACATTCCTTATACTGTAACAGCTAGAAAGAAAAGCGATTCTACTTTATCTAGTGATCAAGTAAAATTGTATTTGGAAGCTAATGGTTCTGAAAGTGGAACTAACTATACTGTTCAAGATGGTACTGTTAAATTATTTAGTGAGTTAAGTCCAACCAGTGTACAAGTACCAGATGGCACAGAAGAAAGAACTATCTTTGCAGGAACAGTACCAGCTAATACACCAGATTATGCAGAGAACTTTACCTTAAAAATGTGGGTTAAGGGAGATGATACCGGTGCAGGTGAAGCAGATTACTCTCCTTATGAGTTCGTGTTAAAAACTGCAGCTACAGGTTCAGATCCTTTAAATGCTGATACTTTAATTTCTGCTAATCAGTTAATTACTTCAACCGCTTATTATGCATTAGAGGCTGGTGAGCAAGCTAATTATGAAAGAATTGCATATGTAAATAATACAGCTAGAACCTTGTATACAGTAACTCAAGCTACTACAGCAAGTTTGGAGAGTGCTCCTAAAGGATTTGTAGCAAGTGAGCAATTCTATCCATTAAGTGGGCAAACTTTTACTATAACAGTTAATGTGTATGCAAACGCTACTGTAGTTCAAGGCTAATCAATTGTAGGTAGAATATAAAGAACATGCTTAGGGTATGTTCTTTTGTTTTACTACTTTGTGGTTTTTTTTCTATTCTTTTGATATAATAAAAACAGAAATTATAGAGTTGGTGATAATATGATAGCAACACACTTAAAAGATAATAATTTAATTATTTGCCCTCATTCTTTGCAGAAAAATGTGATAACAGAAATAAATAGTATCTCAAAACTTATTTCTTATAAGATAATGGATGTGCATACCTTTCTAGAAAATTATTTTTTTTCTTATGATAAGAAAACCATTCTTTATCTTATGAAAAAATTACATTTAAAATACGAAATCATTATAGAATATTTAAATTCTATGTATTTTATAGAAGATAAGGAATATCAAAATCCTAAATTAAACGAACTAAAAGCATTGAAAATAGAGCTATTGGAACAAAAACTATTCATTTCTCATCCGGCTTTTCATCATTATTTAAAACACACGAATATTATTCTTTATGGATATGATTTTTTAGATCCTTTCTATGAAAAAATATTTTCTTCTTTTCCTAATTATGTTAAAGTTAGCATTCATACTACTCCTCAGAAGCATACCGTTTATGAATTTCCTTATATAGATGAAGAAATTGCTTATGTCTGTCACCATATAAAGGAAAAGCTGGATCAAGGTATTCCTATTCAAAATATTAAAATCATTACTCCTAGCGATGAGTATTTCTTTCCTATGAAAAGGATTTTTTCTTGGTGTCATATTCCTTTGGATTTAGAAAGTAAAACTTCATTATACAGTATTGAAGTAGGAAAAGATTTATTAAATAAGATAAAAGCTAATCTAAGTTTTTCTGATATTATAGAAAGCTATCTTCATGATGAATTGGATTCTGATTTGTTAAATCTAATTATAACTATTTTAAATCATTATGTGGATTTAGAAGAAGAATCAAAAAATCTTTATCCTATGATTGAATATGACTTAAAGAATACCAATTTACCAACTCCATCTAAAATAAATTGTGTTAGTATATGTGATTGGAATCAAATTTCTTCACAAGATTATGTTTATATAATGGGGTTTAATAAAGAAAATTATCCGCATCTTTATAAAGATATAGAATTCTTATCAGATGCTATGAAGCAAGAACTAGGTTTATGGGATAGTAATCAAAAGAATATTCATAGCATGGAAACTTTAAAAAATTATTTGAACCAGCCATTTTCTTTTGTTATTACTTACAAATTAAAAACTGCTTTTGATGCTTATAATCCAAGTATTTTAATTCCAGAAGAAGGATATTCTGTTGTTCAAAATCCATCTATTTCTTTTCAAATTTCCCATTTTTATAATCAAATGGTTCTTGCGAATCAATATGATCAATTTTATAAATACGGGATAATAGATGAAACGATGAAAATGTTAGGCTCTAATTATCCAGATTTAGAATATAGAACTTATAAAAATCAATTTACGAAATTAGATCATTCAGAGTTAATAGCTAGTTTCAAGAATCCTTTTACCTTATCTTATTCGACTATTGATGAATATTATCGTTGTGCTTTTCGTTATTATATCAGTAATATTTTAAAGATAAAGGAAGAAACTAGCGATGAATTTTATAGAAATATTGGAAACATTTTTCATTATATTCTCTCTAAATCTTTTGATGATGGTTTTGAATTGGATAAAGAGTGGGATCAGGAAATCCGTAAATATGAATTTTCTCTTAAACAGATGGCTTTATTAGAAAAGTTAAAGCAAGAATTGCAGTATGATATTGATATTATTCGTAAGCAGAAAACTTATAGTCAATTCGATCAATTTTTATATGAGAAAAAATTTACAGTTCCAATAGAAAATACACAAAAATTTCCGGTTCATTTTGTTGGGATTGTAGATAAAATTAGCTATTTAAAAGAAGCGGATCAAACTTTGGTGAGTATCATTGATTATAAAACAGGAAACTTACCTTCTAATTTAAATAATATTATTTATGGAATTGGAATGCAACTTCCTATTTATTTATATTTTATTAAAAGGAGTAATTTATTTCCTAATGTAGAAGTAGTAGGATTTTATTTACAAAAGATTATAAATAAAGAAATGAAAAAAGTACCAGGTAAAAGTATCGAGGAATTGAAAGAAAATGCATTGAAATTGGTTGGCTATTCTATAGATCAAGAAGAACTATTAGAAAAATTAGATATTACTTATGAAGATAGTAAACTAATTAGCGGTCTTAAAAAGAAGAAAGAGGGATTTTATGCATATTCCAAGGTATTAAATCCAAAACAGATAGAAAGTATGGATTATTTAGTATCCAAAAAGATACAGGAAGCAGTAGAAAGTATTTTGAATGGAGAATTTTCCATCAATCCTAAAAGAATAGATAAGGATATAGTAGGTTGTGAATTTTGTAGTTATCGTGATCTTTGTTACAAAACAGAGAAAGATTATATCGAATTAGAAAAACATCGTAATTTAGATTTTCTAGGAGGTGAGGAGAATGCCAAAATGGACAGCTGAACAAACGCAGGCGATTGAACAAGAGGGAACTAATATTTTAGTAAGTGCTGGAGCAGGTAGTGGAAAAACAGCCGTTTTATCGGAACGAGCTTTAAGAAAAGTGCAGGAAGGCGTTAATATTGATGAAATTCTAATTCTTACTTTCACCAAAGCTGCGGCTTATCAAATGATGATCCGTATTCGGAATAAAATAGCTAAGAATGGTTTCACGGAACAAGTCAATCGAATTGATAAAGCCTATATTACTACCTTTGATTCGTTTGCATTATCGATTGTGAAAAAATATCATGATCGAATGAACTTAAAGGAAAATGTTTCTATTATCGATGAACATGCCATTTCCTTGGTTAAAGAAGAAATGCTAGATAAGCTTTTTGATGAGTATTATCAACAACAAGATCCGGCTTTTTTAAATCTAATTACTAATTTTTCTCTACGTGATGATAAAGAAATCAAACAATATATTTTAGCAATTAATGATAAGTTGGATTTAAAATATGATAAAAAAGATTACCTTGCTTCTTATTTAGAAGTATGTTTTGATCCTAAGAGAATCGATCAAGGAATTATAGAATATGAGGGGCTTTTAAAGAATGTAATTCAAGAAATAGCTTCTGTTTTAAAGGATTTAGAACTTGCTTTAGATGGAGATACTTATTATCAGTTTCTAGAAGTGCTAGCCCCTTTATTCCATGCAGAATGTTATGAAGATATAAAGTGTAGTTTGGATATTAAATTACCAAGACTTCCTAAAAATAGTGATAATCAGTTAAAGAAAAATAAAGAAAGAATCAAACAATATTTAGAAGAATTATCTAGTATGTGTTTATTTGAAAATAGAGATGAGATGATCAAGGATTACTGTTCTACTAAGAATGATATTCAAATTATTATAGAACTGATACAAAAGCTAGATGATCAAATTTGGCATTATAAAAATGAAATGAATGCTTTTGAATTTGTAGATATTTCCAAATTAGCCATTGATTTGGTAGTTCAATATCCCGATATTCGTGAGGAGTTAAAAAATTATTTTAAGGAAATTATGATTGATGAGTATCAAGATACTTCTGATTTACAGGAACAATTTATTCATCTTATTGAGAATCATAATACTTATATGGTTGGGGATATTAAGCAGTCTATTTATCGCTTTCGAAATGCAAATCCTTTGATTTTTAAGCAAAAATATGATCTCTATGCTAAAAAAGTGGGCGGAATTAAAATAGATTTAAATAAAAATTTCCGTAGTCGAAAAGAAGTGTTAGATAATATTAATATTTTTTTTGATGCTATTATGGATGACAATTTTGGTGGAGCGGATTATCAAGCTAGTCATCGAATGGTTTTTGGTAATCATGCTTATCTTCAAGAAGGTATTACGACACAAGACTATAATATTCGTATTCTAAACTATTCAATCGAAAAAGATTCTATTTATAAAAAATATACCAAAGATGAAATAGAGGCATTTACGATTGCTTCTGATATTCAGAAAAAAATAAAAGAAAAATATCAGGTGTTTGATAAAGATACAGGTGTTTTACGAGATATTCAATATAGTGATTTTGTTATTCTAATGGATCGAAGTAGTAAATTTACACTATATAAAAAGATATTTGAGTATATGAATATTCCGTTAACTATTTTACGAGATGAAAATATTATGGATCAGAATGAGGTTTATTTAATTCGTAATATTTTAAAATTAATAGAGTGTTTAGAAGTCAAAGATTTTGGAAATCGTTTTCAGTATTGTTTTGTGAGCATTGCCAGAAGTTATTTATATTCCTATCCCGATCAAGAAATATTTCATATTGTTCAAAAACAATTGTATTTTGAAACAGAGATTATTCAAAAAATTCAAAAAATAGTGGATATGATATCTAATATGAATCTTTCTAATCTTATTTCGACTATTATAGAAGAATTCGAATTTGCTAAAAAGTTGATTACTTTTGGCAATGTTCAAATGGGAATATCTGTTTTGGAGTATTTTTTGGATTTAGCTAGTAATTTACAAGAACTAGGTTATGATTATCATCGATTTATTGTCTATTTAGATTATATTATAGATAGTGGAAAAGCAATTAAAATACCAGTTTCTGTTATAGATAAGAATAGTTGTCAAATTATGACGATTCATAAGTCGAAGGGGTTAGAGTATCCTATTTGTTATTATAGCGGATTATCTCTTTCTTTTAATATTAGTGACTTAAAAGAAAAAGTCTTATTTGATTCAGAGTATGGGATTGTGATTCCTAGTTTTCAAAATGGGTATCAAGATACATTTTATAAATTATTATTAAAAAGGAAATATATGAAAGAAGAAATTAGTGAAAAGATACGTCTGTTTTATGTAGCACTGACTAGGTGTAAGGAACAGATGATTGTGGTTGCTAATTTAGAAGAACAAGAAAGTTGTTTGAATGGTGGTTTCGTTAGTAGTTCAGAAAGAGAACAATATCGTTCTTTTCTAGATATTTTAAAGAGTATTTATGAAATTCTGGAACCTTACATCCTTCCTGTTTCTTTAGATCAGGTGCCACTATCGCAAGATTATAAAATTTTGAACACTGATAAAGTTTTTGAGAAAATAGATCCGGTTTTTTTAAACGTTTCCGAGTATTCACATGATAAAGAAATTTTAGTAGAAAAAGCTCATTTTTCTAAATCCACTCATAGCTTATTAACTAAAGAACAAAAAGACAATATGAGTTTTGGAATTCGGATTCATGAATTATTGGAAATGATTGACTTTAAAAATCCTCAGGTAGAGTCTCTAGATATATCCCAATTTGAAAAGAAATTGATTCTTTCCTTTTTGGCACAACCTTTTTTATCAAATATTCAAGAGGCCAATGTTCTAAAAGAATATGAATTTTATATGATAGATGATAGCCATCAAGAAAAACATGGGATTATTGATTTAATGCTAGAATATGAGACACATATTGATATTATTGATTATAAACTAAAATATATTGAAGATTTAGAATATTTAGAACAGTTAAAAGGGTATCAAAATTATATCGAACAGAAGACAAAAAAGAAAACACATACATATTTATATTCTATTATGGATCAGAAATGGAAGCAAATAGATGAAACTTAAAAAAATTAAGTTTTGTCTATTTTTTTAAGTCTTTTTCTAAGTTTTTTAAATAATACTATCGGGAGGTGAAATTATGAAGTATCCATTTGAAAAACAATTAGACTTAAAAGATTGTGGCGTATGTTGTTTATTAATGCTTGTGAGATATTATGGTGGAGGAGTGTCGAAAGAGTATTTAAGAAATATTACGAATACAACCAAAGAGGGTGTGAGTGCTTATTCTTTAATTGAGGGAGCTAAAATTTTGGGCTTTTCAGGTTATGGAGTCAGAGGAAATTTTCAATCCATTGAAAAGGAGTTTTTACCTTGTATTGCGCATGTAACCATAAAAAAGAGTTATCAACATTTTGTGGTGATTTATGAAATTAATTTTCGTAAGAAGGTATTAGTGATTGCAGACCCTGCCAAAAAAGGATTACAAAAGGTATCTTTTCAAGAGTTTCAAAATATATCAACTGAACAATTTATCTTTTTAAAACCACAGAAGAAAATTATGTATGTAAAGCAAAACAAGATATTGAAAAATTTTTTATTAGAGTTCATCGTTTCTAAACGAAAACAGTTACTTTTTTTATTCTTTCTATCTTTTATCTTTACTATTTTTAATATATTATTTTCTTTTCAATTTAAGATATTAATGGAGTACGTGATTTCCTATCAAACGATTAGCAACTTATTACCAATTGCTCTGATTTTTGCGAATATCATTTTTATAAAAGAAAGTAGTAATTATTATCGTAATGTTCTAATCAATCATATCAATCATCAATTGGATAGGTCTTTGTTTGCCAATGTATATCATCATATTTTATCTCTCCCATATCTCTATTATAAGAATAGGACTACCGGAGAAATCATAGCTAGAATGGAAGATTTGTCTAGCATTAGGAATGTCATCAGCAAATTATTAGTTACTGTATTCATGGATGTTGTATTAGCACTTTTTACATTTTGGACTTTATTCTACTTGAATATGAAATTAACTTTGCTACTGGTTATTAGTATTGTTTTGCTCATATTAATAATGCTCTTCTTTAGGCCATTGTTAGAAAAAAGAATTCTTAAAAGCAAAGAAAAAGCTGCACAACTAAATTCTTTTTTAGTAGAAACAATAGGTGGTATCGAGACTATAAAGAATCAAAACATTCAAGAATTTACGGAACAAAACTTTTTGCTAAAATATTGTAAGTATAATCAAAATAGTCTTTCTTATAACTATCTATTTATTCTAGAACAGTTTTTAAAAAATTTAATTGATCAATTCGGGACCTTCTTTATTATGATTTTTGGAAGTTATTTAGTACTACATAAAGAAATCGATATCTCTATTTTAATTACTTTTATTACTTTAATGGGTTATTTACTAGATCCAATTAAAAATATCATAGATTTAGATTTATCTTGGAAGGAAGCTAAAATTTCTTTTGCTAGAATTCGAGAACTTTATGAAGTAGAAGCAGAAAATTTAAAGTTGGATTATATGAAAATAAATAAGAAACTGCTAGGTAAAATAGAAAGTTGTCATTTAAAATATTCCTATAATGGAAAAGATCTTTTTCTTAAGGATATTAATTTAAAGATTAATCCTGGTGATAAGGTTTTAATATATGGAAAAAGTGGTAGTGGTAAAAGTACTTTAGCAAGGATTTTAGCGAAACAGTTAGAAATTAAAAATAGAATGCTTTTTTACGATGAAAAGGATATTTCTCATTACTCATTAAACTGTATTAGAAAAGAAATTTGCTATATTTCTCAACAGGAAACATTATTTACCGCTTCTATATACGAAAATATCGTCCTGGACAAGCAGGTAGATTATAATGATTTTTTGAACATTGCTCGATGTTGTATGATTGATGAATTCGCAAATAATGATATTTTGGCTTATGATCAATTGTTAGAAGAAAATGGCTTTAACCTTAGTGGTGGTCAAAGACAGAGAATTATATTAGCAAGAGCATTGTTAAAAGATGCACAGATTTATATATTAGACGAATCTTTGAATGAGGTAGATATCAAAACAGAGAGACAAATTTTGAAAAATTTACTTTATTTCTACAAAGATAAGACATTTATTGTGATTTCACATCGATTTCATAACCAAGATTTATTTCAAAAAAAGTATCGTATTGATAGGGGAGTAAGTTATGAAGAATAATTGGACAATTCAAGACTATCAATTGATAGAGAAAGAAAATCGAATAGGTTGGGGACGAATGGTATTTCTTATTGTATTCATAATAGTGATGTTTATAATATTATGTAAGTTCAATTTTCAAACATATGAGAAATATATTTTAATAAAAGAAGATGGTCGCTTTTTATTTATGGTAGATAGTAAAAAAATACCAGATATAGAAGCAAATTCATATCTTTATATTCAAAATCGAAGATATGAATATCAAATAGAAAGTATTAGCTCTGATTATTCAAATATCGATGGTAATATTTACCAAATAATTTATATTAACCCCTATAACTACAAAACAGACGCTATTACAACGGATTGTTACTTTTTAAAAAGTAGCGAAACTATATTTCAAATGTTAATTGAATTTATAAAAGGAGGTATTGGATGAAAAAATTAGGAGAAAAAGAATTAGAAAAAATCAATGGTGGAATTGGTTTTTGGGGAATTGCTGGAATCGTTTCGGCAGTCGTATTTATTGTAGGTGTTTTAGATGGTATTGCCAGACCATTAAAATGTGATTAGAGGAGGAGAAAAAATGGAAAAAATTGATAGCAAGCAGAATTTATTGCTCATTATTGGTGGCTTTAGTATTACTGGAACTATCGTGAATGCATTTTTAAGTTCTGCAAAATTTATTTATTCTTTAGGTCAGAGTTTAGGTAGTTCTATTCGAAGAATTGGAAGTAAAAATATATGTCAGCTGTAATAAAATGTAAAACGTTTTTGTCAGAACATAAAAAGGCATTCAAGCTAATCAGTATAATAGTATGTTTGCCTATCCTTTCAACAGTTTTAAATTTAGTATTAAGTACTTTATTTGAATTAGGTGTTTATACTGGGACTTTTATAAGGTTTCTATATCATATTGTTGTATATTAAGAAATTGGTTTGCCAATTTCTTTTTTTTGATTAAAACATAAATAAAAAAGCAAAACCGATAAAAAATGTGTTGAAAAAACTCGAAAGGTGCGTTATAATCTAATGTAGTAAGAGCGGAAGGAGGGGAAAATATGACACAGGTAGCGGTTAAAAATGGAAATCTTGAGTTTGCATTAAAGAAATTTAAGCAAAAAGTAGCTAGAGATGGAGTCCCTTCTGAATGCAAGAAACGCGAAGGTTATGATAAACCAGGAGTAAGAAGAAGAAATGCTAAAAAAGAGGGTATCAAAAATACTCGTAAGCGTAATAAAGCAAATAGGAATAGAGACTAATCGTGGTATTAGTCTTTTTCTATAAAAAGGAGAGAAAAAAATGGATTTAGTAAAAGAATTAGATAAAGATATCGTTGAAGCAATGAAAGCAAAAGATAGTGTTCGTTTGGCTACCCTTCGTGGTGTAAAAGGGGCAATGAAATTGCAGAGTATTGATCATAAAAAAGAAATTAATGATGAATTACTAATTGAGGTAGTATCTAAAGAAATTAAAACTAGAAATGAATCTATTAAAGAGTTTGAAAAAGGAAATCGTCAAGACTTAATAGATAAAACAAGAGTAGAGATAGAGATTTTAAATAAATATTTACCAGAGCAACTAACGCAAGAAGAAATTCTAGAAATTATTGAGCAAGCATTTACAGAAGTAAATCCATCTGGAATGAAAGATATGGGCAAAATAATGGGAATAGTAACCCCTAGAGTTAAAGGAAGAGCTGACATGGGAATGATATCTAGTCTCATTAGAGAAAAGTTGAATTCATAAAACGAATAAAAATAGAAGAAGGCAGAGAAGAAATAGTGAAGAAAGCTATTTCTTCTTTTTTCTTTGTAAGTATGTATTATAACTTAATTTTCTTTTAAAATGCTTGACGAAGTGGGGAGGGGGTGATATAATATGCCTTATTTAAGAAAAAGAGGGGTTTTATGGATGAAAAAGCAAAATTAAAAGTATACACTTTGTTAGGTGCAGAACAATTTCAAAAAGTCGTTTTTATCTTAGAAAAATTAAAATATCAAATAATTCAAAAATTTTTTCCTAATATTAAAGTATATTATGAAAAACAGTGTGATAAGCAGTTTTTAAGAAGAATTAGAAAACAGCATATAGTGGATGAAAAAGCATTATTGCATGAATATCAGAAACAAAAATTAGTTTTTCGCAAGGAATTGGTTTATAAGCAAAATAGAAATTATCATTATGATCCTAATTATCCAACTAGATTTATAAAATATTTAGAGATGAATAAAAAGATTCATCAAAGAGGGATGAAAAAGAATATTATAGTTATAGTAATAATCGGAATAACTACATTTATGTTAGGAAATCCATTTCCGTTATTCAGTGGTATTTGCGCTTTGGCACAAGTCTTAAGTTTGGCGATTAATTTTGAGTGCGTTAATCTTCAAAATTATAATTTATGCCGTTTTCAAAACAAAAGAGTGTATAGTTGTCTGAAAAGATTAGAGGATAAAAAATTAGAATCTAATTTAAAGAATTTACAGGAAGGAATAGTTCCTGTTTCGCAAGCTATAAACTCACAAATTCAGATACCAAGTATTGATGAGATAGTCAATAATATTACAACTCGTGAGCAAGCAGTACAATTATTAGAATATGTGAAAGAACAGTATTCTTATTTGCAAGAATTGCACACTAAAAAGGAACAAGAAAAACGAATAGGAGGTCGTAAAAATGTTTAAATTTACTAGCTTATTTTGTGAAAATTTAATTGCAGAATCTACTAACTCACTTTTTTCATTGAATGGATTGGGTACTTTAGGATCATCTGGTAGTTTCCTCCCTACATCTACTACTTTATCAGCTACAGAAACCAGTGGTTTAGGAACTAGGGTAATAAATTCAGGAGATAATGATAACAATTTTTTAGAAATGACTTTAGGTAGTGTGACTACTTCGGCAGGAACTAGTATTTCTATTCATGGTAATCGTGTATATCAAGAAACTATACAGCAGTTAGAAACCACACAAGCATATATAGAATCTTTAGATGGTGAGGAATTAGAAGAATTGATAGCTAAGTTAGAATTAAAAGATATCGAACTTTCTCTTCAAGAATCAGAAAAGATAAAGTCATTATAAATAAAAAAGGACTAATTAGTCTTTTTTTTCATACATTTAATTAGGTGATACTATGTTTAATATCATGCGCTATATTAATACTACCGATTTTCAAATCGTGTATATCAACGAGGAATTAAATATTGTAAATTATGATAGAATCAATTATATGGAAAATGAAAAAATATCATTATCTTATTCACTAGGAACAGTTGTGATTATAGGAGAAAATTTACGCGTTAGAAAACTTCTAGATAATGAAATTGTAATAGTAGGAGATATCAATACTCTTGATTTTAGGAAATAATGTTAGTTTCTATGATGTTAAAATATCCGGAAAGGATATAAAACGATTTTTACATAATTTACATAAAATGCATATTGAGTTTTTAAACATAGTTTTTGAAAAAAATAGTGTCATTATTAAGGTTTCTGAAGAAGATTATAAGAGAATTCTAGCAATTAAGACCATTTATGAAATAGAAGTGGTTAAGGTTTATGGAGTTGCATCTATCAAACGCTTTATCAAAAAATATTGGTTATTTTTGACCGTTTTAGTATTGGGATTT
The DNA here is from genome assembly GCA_944359075.1 of uncultured Bacilli bacterium. GTDB lineage: Bacteria > Bacillota_I > Bacilli_A > RF39 > UBA660 > Alloscybalousia. The sequence goes on along the minus strand of CALVSR010000006.1, from coordinate 14,143 downwards.
CTTATGTTTTTGGGACTTACCAATATTGTTTTTGATGTAGAGGTAATTCACAATGATAACGAGTTAAGAGAACTAATTTTAGAAGAATTAAAAAATGAAGGAATTGATAAATACAGTTTGGTAGTATCTTATGACAAAAAAGAACAAATTAAAGAAAATATTTTAAAAAAATATAAAGATCAAATTGAATGGTTAGAAATCGAAAGACAAGGTACTAAATATGTGATAAAAGTAGAGGAGAGAAAGAAAAATGAAAATGTGGTAGATGATACTCCTCGCAATATCATTGCTAAGAAGAACGGTCTGATAAAAAAAATAGTTTCTTCTAGTGGGGAAATTTTAGTCAAGAAAGATCAATATGTAAAAAAAGGAGATATTTTAATTGGGGGTACTATCCATAATAAGGAAGAAGAAGTAGCTAAAGTAAAAGCGCAAGGCAATGTGTATGCTGAAACTTGGTATACTGTAAATGTAGAGCTTCCTTACCATTATCACGAAGAAAAGAAAACAGATCATTCTCAAAAAATTATTCAAATTGAATGGTTTCATAATTCTTATAACTGGTTTGATTTTAAAAAATACGATAATAGCCAAGAAGAAGTGATTTTTAAACTTCAAAATAATTTGCTTCCTATTTCTATATCTCTTGTAAATCAACAAGAAGTGGAAGTAATAGATAAAGTTTATACAAAAGAAAATGCTATTACTGAAGCGTCAGAAATTGCTCAAAAGCACTTAAAACAAGACTTAGGAGAAGAGATCGAAATATTATATGAAAAAAATTTGAAAATTGCGGAAGAAGATAGTAAAATAGTAGTAGTAATGTTTTATAAAATTTATGAAGATATTACAGATTATCAAGAAATATCCAATATTATAGAAAATAATGAAGCAGAATCGGAATAGAAATTAGGTGATGATATGATTACACCATTAGATAGTACGATAAAAGGGGTAATGGAGTTTAGTTGGCCAATGATTCTTATCTGTATTTTAACGCTCTCTTCTATTCGTATTACTGATATCGTAAAAAATAGGAAACCTTTTATTTTATATAAGGAGATTTTTCTATTATTCTTTTTGATTTATATTTTATGTTTATTTCAGATTGTTACTTTTGAAGATCAATCACTATATATCAGTGGCAATAATCTAGTACCATTTAAGGAAATTATGCGTTATCAATTGGGAAGTAGATTGTTTATTAAAAATGTAGTTGGAAATGTTGTGATGTTTATTCCTTATGGCTTGTTTGCTTCTTTATTTACTAAGATTGAGAAACCATTTCATGCTATTTGTTTGGTGTTTTTTGCTTCTGTAACGGTAGAAACTACTCAACTTTTAATAGGTAGAGTTTTTGATATTGATGATATTATTTTAAATGTAATCGGTGGTTTCCTTGGTTACGGAATTTATATGTTAATTGATACAATTGGAGATTCTATGCCTAAAGTATTTAAAAGTAATTGGTTTTTAAATTGTGTTTCTGTTGCATTATTGGGCATTTTTGTAGGCTATATATGGATGGTGATGGTAAGATGAATAATGTGTATGAAATTTTTAATGAAACGAATCATGATTTATCTAAAGAGATGGACAAGCTATATGAATTGTTAGCATTTGCTTTAAAAAAAGAAAATTTGGAAAATGTAGAATTTAATGTAATTTTTGTAGATCGTAATACTATTCATGAGATGAATAGAACGTATCGTCATGTGGATCGTGTAACCGATGTAATTAGTTTTGCTTTAGAAGACAATCCAACCATAGAATTGGATCATCGATTATTAGGAGATATTTATATTTGTGTAGAAAAGGCAGAAGAGCAAGCTCAAGAATATGGACATTCTTTTTTACGAGAGCTATCTTTTTTAATGATTCATGGCTTACTACATTTACTTGGTTATGATCATATGAAAGAAGAGGAAGAGAAGGTTATGTTTCAAAAACAAGAAGATATTTTGAATGCGTTTGGAATTAGGAGGGAAAATTAATATGAAGAATACAACCAGAAAAAAAGATACGGGAAATTTTGTGACCAGATATGTGAAAAGTTTTAGGCATGCGATTGATGGAATTGTATATGCAATTGAGAATGAGCATAATATTTTGATTATGATGCTTGCAACTATTTTTGTATTAATAGCTAGTTTTTTATTAGATATTTCTAAATTAGAGTTAATGCTTGTAGTAATTTGTATTGGTACTGTAATTGCGTGTGAGATGATAAATAGTGCAATTGAGGCTTGTGTGGATTTAGAAACTACTGAAGAAAATAAGCTTGCTAAAATAGCGAAAGATTGTGCTAGTGGAGCATCTTTGGTATTATCTGTAATGTCGCTGTTTGTTGCAGGAATTATTTTTATTCCTAAAATTTTGGAACTATTTTAGAAATTAGGTGATAATGTGAATGATTCATTTGAGATCATATTTAAGAAATTAAACAAAGTAATAGAAAATTCTAGTAGCAAATATTATCATTACCCAGTTGCTGCTATTTTAGAATGTACAGATGGTACTTTATATTCTGGGGTTAATATTGAAACTAGTTCTCCTGGAGCAGGAATTTGTGCTGAGAGATGTGCTGTTTTTTATGCGATGGCAAATGGTTTTAGGAAGGAGCATTTTAAAAGAATTTACTTATTCAATAAAACAGAAAATATAATCACACCATGCTATGTTTGTAGACAAGCTTTAAATGATTACTGTAATCCTGATTTAGAAATTGTTAGTTTTAATATAGTAGGTGAAAGTAAAATGTATCGTTTAGGAGATTTGCTTATAGAATCATTTGAGGAAGGAAGTTTGAAATGAAAAGTGGTTATGTTAGTATAGTAGGTAGACCAAATGTTGGAAAAAGTACGCTACTAAACTCTATTCTAGAAACGAAATTAGCCATTACTTCCAATAAAGCAGGAACTACCAGAAATATCATTCAAGGTGTCTATGAAGATGAGACCAGTCAGGTTGTTTTTGTAGATACACCAGGAATTCATAAACCAATTAATAAGCTTGGTAATATACTAAACAAAAAAGCTTATAGTACGAGTGAAAATGTCGATTTGATTCTTTTTGTAGTTGATGTAGAAGCTGGTATTGGTAAAGGAGATTTGTTTGTTTTAGAAAAAATCAAAGAAGAAAAGCTTCCTATTATTTTGGTTTTAAATAAAGTAGATCGTATTCCCAAGGATAAGCTTTTGGAAATCATTATGAAGTATAAGGATTTATATGATTTTAGTGAGATTTTCCCTATTTCAGCTCTAAAGAATGATAATGTAACTGCCCTAATTCAAACTATCAAAAACTATTTGCCAAACGAAGGTAAAATATTTGAAGATGAAACATTTACGAATATTTCTACTAATTTTTATATTAGCGAAGTGATTCGTGAAAAAGTACTTCGTAAAACTAGACAAGAGGTTCCACATAGCGTTACTTGTCTAGTAGAAAAGAAAATAGAAGAAAAAGACAAAGTGATTATTCAAGCGGTAATTATTGTGGATCGTGAATCGATTAAAAAAATCATTGTGGGGAAGCATGCCAATATGTTAAAAAGCATTGGAATCGATGCTAGACATGATTTAGAAGAATATTTTTCTAAAAAGGTATATCTAGATTTGTTTGTAAAAGTAATTGAAAACTGGCGTGAAAAAGAAAAATATCTAAAAGAGTTAGGACTAGGTGATATAAATGAATAATTTAGAACAGATAAATGCAAAATGCTATGCTATATTTAAATTTCGCTATAATGATCGTTGGTTTAATTTTTATGCTCAGGATTTATATGATTGTGAATCTAATAGAATAAAAAATTTAGAGAATGAACTTACTGACCTTATTTCTAGCCATTTAAATAATGATAATTTATATTGAAAAAATTCACAGATATATTATGTTCAGTTATATGCCGTTCATTATTTAGAAGAAAAACTAGAAGATAATCAGTTTATGGAATTAATTAGAATTTTGCTATTAAAAGAAGATTTACCAGAAACTTTTCTTTCGCCATTGATCTTAATTCTAATGTCAAACAAAACTTTTCCAGAGGAGATTATTAGAAGAATATATGAAAATTTAGAACTTCAACTGCAAAATTCATGGGGAGAATTAGGAAAACCACCTTATGATTACCGCTATCATCTTTTAAAAAGAGAGGAAACACCAGAAGATATTATGGGAAATTTACTAGCCACTTATGATAAACTAAGTATGGAAGAACTAAATGATTTCATGCAAGGGATTTTATATGAAATCAATTATGAATTAAGAAATCATCAAATTATCAATAGTCATCAAATAGAAACCATTCCACAATTAAAGATGGAATATCATTATTTTGAACTTATGAAAGAATATTACCATAATAGAATGAAAAAACAAAAATCTGTATAATTTTTTTAATTTCTTCTCACTATGTTAATAGGTGATAATATGGAAAAATTATTATGGAATTTATTTAAAGAAACAGGCGATATTAAATATTTTAATTTATTAGGAAGAATAGAAAGAAGTAAAAGGTATGGAAATCGTAAAAACAGAGGGAATCGTAATAGGGGAGACTAATTATAGCGAATCCAGTAAAATATTAAGGATATTAACCAAAGACTATGGTTTGATTAGCGTGATGTCAAAAGGGTGTCGAAGTTTAAAAAGTAAGTTGCGAGGTGTAAGCAGTAAGTTAGTTTATGCTAATTTTCAATTTTATTATAAAGAAAGTGGCATTTCTACTTTAATTAGCGCTGATGTTATCAATACTTTACGTAATATCATAGGAAATATCGATCGAATTTCCTATGCTTCTTATTTATTAGAGTTAACGGAACAAGTATATAAACATTCTGGTTCCATAGAGATTTATCCTATTTTAATTTCTGACCTTTTAAAGATGAATGAAGGCTTTGATTATGAAGTCCTTACTTATATTTATGAATTAAAACTATTAGACTATTTAGGTATTAGGCCTAATGTGGATCAATGTAGTATTTGTGGCAATCCTCATCATATTATTACAATTTCAACAAATGATGGCGGTTATATTTGCCAAAACTGCTATCATGGTGGTAAAATATACACGAAAAAAGCAATCCAGCTAATTAGAATGTTTGTATATGTTAACATTGATCAAATTTCTAAACTGGATCTTAAAGGGGAAACCAAAAAAGAAATTAATGAATTTATTACAAGTTATTATGAAGAGTATTCTGGTTTATATTTAAAAAGCAGGGTGTTTTTAAAGAGCTTAGCGAAAATTAATACCCCAATAGAGAAGTAAAGTGAGGATGTATTATGAAAAAGAATAGAAATTTGTGGAGTCGGCTAAAGCCATATTTATTAACAACAATGATTGTAGCTACCATTTTAACAATCATATTTTTCATAAAAGGAATTTATCCATTTGGTAATAATTCTCTTATTTGGGGAGATATGCATGATCAAATTACTGCTTTCTATTATCATTTATATGATAGTTTTAAAGGAAACAGTTCTTTATTGATTGATTTTTCTACAAGTGGTGGTATTAATTTTTGGGGAATTTTAGCGTATTATATATTAAGTCCATTTAGTCTTTTGGTTTTATTAGTAGATAGAGCAGACATTTATTTAATGGTCTCTGTTATTATTGCTCTTAAAATTCTTTGCTGTAGTCTTACTTGCTTATTTTTTATTAGAACTTTTTATAAAAAACTTCCTAATTTATTAAGTGTTTTGCTTGCCGTTATTTATGCTTTTTCTGGCTATGGACTCATTATGTATCAAATTACTTCTTGGATCGATGTAATGTATTTATTTCCACTGATTGTGGTTGGATTAAAAAAAGTATTGGATTTAGAAAAGCCAACCTTATATATTGTAACATTATCTCTTGCTTTGATATTTAGTTTCTATGTGGCTATCATGGTGATTATTTTTATTTTTCTAGCATCCTTTATTTATTTACTTGTATATAAAGAAGAAAAAGTGTTAAGAAAAAAAGCAATCTTAGCTTTAGGGATAACTACTGTTCTTAGTTTATTACTATCTTCTTTTGTACTGATTCCGTCTTATCTACAGATATCTATTTCTTCTCGGCTTGATTTGGATTTAGAAACACTCTTTAATTCTAAAATGGGACCGATTACGGATAAGGTTAGCATGTTTATGTTTGGTGGAATTATGTATGTTGGACTGCTTTTGTTATTGAAAAAGTGGAAACCAAATAAAAAGTTTTTATTATTTTATATTCCAACTATTTTGATTGTTATGATTCCTGTTTTTATTGAACCTATTAATAAGGTTTGGCATTTTGGATCTTATGCTTTTTTTCCGTATCGATTTGGTTTTATTGCTATGTTTTTGTTGATTTTAGGTGCTTGTCAAGGATTTTCGGATTTTGGCAACCAAAAACTATCTATCTCAAGTAAAAATAAAATATTAGCGACTATTGCAACAGGAATTACAGTAGTTTTGATATCCTTTATTATGTATAAAAATTATAATAGTTTTCAGCAAGCTATCGAAACTCTTACGATTTCTATTAATCATAGTTTATTATTCATATTATTCCTATCTACTGTCATTGCTATTGGTGGATGCATTGCTGTACTTTTATTCATCAAGCAATGGAATCGTTTTTCTTTCCTATTTATTTTTATGATTACCCTTACGCATATTACAGCAAATAGCTTAGTTTATTTGGGCTTAGATCAACAACAGGAATCGCTTATGCAACAGTACCAAGAATTGGGTCAAATAAGCAAGGATTATTCAGATGGTGATTATTATCGGGTTAAGAATGAGTTAACCAATATGATTATGAATAGTGGTATGGTAATGAAATATCATACTTTGGATCACTTTACTTCGCTTACTGATCGAAATAATTTAGAAAGTTTAAAAAAATTAGGTTATTCTTCTATGTGGGTGAAAACTTTTTCTAAAGGTGGCAATCTTTTTCTAGATAGTATTTTAGCTAATAAATATATTATGACTAGAAACGAAATAGATAGTGAATATTATAGTTTAGTTGATACATATGGCACGATCAAATTTTATGCTTTAAAAGAAGATCCTTCATATGGTTATTTATTGAATAATAATGATACAATTTTTGATAAAGATAATTCTTTCTTAATTTCTAATAGCTTATATCAGAATATTACAGGAACGAATGAAAGGCTTTTTGACATCATTAAAAATTTCGATTTGCATAATATCCAGATTTCTACAGATGGAGAATATACCCAATATGAAATGATAGATCCAGATGGTTATAGTTATTTTGAAACAGAAATTACTGTTGTAGGTAAACAAACAATCTATTTAGAAGCCTTGAGATCTTTAGTAAATAATGAAAATTATTCTATGTATGAAAAGTTTAATATATATATCAATGATAAGTTATATCGTCAAAGGGCATTTAGTGAAAATGATAATGGTGTATTAAATTTAGGTACCTATGAAAATGAAAAAGTAAATATTAAGATAGAATTAAGAAAAGATGTATCACTAAGTAGCTTAACAATTGGCGTTATGGATAATTCTAAATATGAAAAGTTTATACAAACAGAAAAAATAGATACTGATATTCAGTATCAAAAAAATAAAATTTATATAAATGTAGATACAGAGAGTGAAAAAATATTATTTTTACCAATCAGTTATAATGAGGGATATACCGCAACTAATAATGGCGAAGATGTTGAAATAATAAAGTTATATGATAATTTTATCGGCATAAAGTTAAATAGTGGCAATAATAATATTCGTATTTCTTTTATACCAAAAAATTTGCTTCCATGCGTTATAATTAGTATTATTGCTTTCGTATTTACTGTGATATTGATTTCTACCAATCTATATCAAAAAATATTAGATATTAGAATTCTAAACACTTTTGCTTATTACCTTTATTTGATTATATATCTAGCGATTATTACTATTATATATGTTGGACTTATAATTTGTTTTATTGTGTCCTACTTTGTACCCATTCAGATATGAAACTAAAATTAACAATTGACGGAAGATAAAAAACATATTAAAATGAAAGTATCAATGTGATGATGGTCCTGGAAAAACCGGAGCAATATAGACAAAAGAGATTCTTCTAGAATAAGTAGGGTGGAACCGCGGAAAACTTTTTTCGTCCCTATATTTTAGGAATCTTTTTTTATTTTAGAAAGGAAAGATAAAATGGAAAACCAAAAATTAACAATGGAAAAATTAGTAAATTTATGTAAACAATATGGATTTATATTTCAAGGAAGTGAAATATATGGTGGGCTTGCGAATACTTGGGATTATGGTCCTTTGGGCGCAAAATTAAAAAATAATATAAAAGATTCCTGGCGAAAAAGATTTATACAAGAAAGACCGAATGCATATGAGGTAGATGCAGCGATATTAATGCACCCTAGAGTTTGGGAAGCAAGTGGTCATGTAGCAAGTTTTTCTGATCCACTGATTGATTGTAAGCATTGTAAAATGAGGCACCGTGCAGATAATTTGATTGATGATTTTGATCCAAATGCGCATGCAGATGGTATGACACAAGAAGAAATGGTAGAATATATTAAAAAGCACAAGGTTCCTTGTCCAAAATGTGGTAGTAGCGATTATACAGATATTCGCCAGTTTAATTTGATGTTTGAAACTCATCGTGGAGTAACGGAGGATAGTAAAAGTAAAATTTATCTTCGCCCTGAAAATGCTCAAGGAGAATATGTTAATTTTTTAAATGTTCAACGTTCTATGCGAGCAAAACTGCCATTTAGTATTGGTCAAATTGGAAAAGCTTTTCGAAATGAAATTACTCCAGGAAATTTTACATTTAGAACAATTGAATTTGAGCAAATGGAATACCAAACTTTTTGTAAGGAAGGAACTGATAGCGAGCTATATCGTTATTTTAAAGAATATGCTAAAAATTATTTTATGGATTTGGGAATTTCAGAAGAAAAACTCCGTTTCCATGACCATGAAAAATTAGCGCATTATGCCAAAGAAGCTTGCGATATCGAATACCATTTTAATTTTGGTTGGGGAGAAATCAATGGAACCCATAATCGTACTGACTATGACTTGAGTCGTCATCAAGAATATTCAACCGTTTCTCAAGAATACTTAGACCCAGAAACAAATGAAAAATTCATTCCCTATATTATAGAGTCAACTGTTGGTTGTGATCGACTAGTATTGGCTATTTTAGATAATGCTTATGAGGAAGAGACTTTGGAAGATGGAACTACTCGTGAAGTCATGCATTTTCATCCTTATTTAGCCCCTTATAAAGTTGCAGTATTACCTCTTATGAAAAAATATCATAGTGAAAAAGCCAATGAAATTTATCAAATGTTGTGTAAAGAATTTTCTACTACTTATGATGAAACAGCCAATATCGGTAAAAGATATCGTAGACAAGATGTGATTGGAACACCATTTTGTATTACCGTAGATGAAGAGACTTTAAATCATGATACGGTTACTATTCGCAATCGTGATACGATGAAGCAGATTACGCTTCCTATTTCCCAAATAGTGGAGTATCTTCATCAACACATAAAATTTTAGAGTATTATTTCAAACTCTAATCCATTGAACATCCAATGAAATTTTAATAGTGTTGTATATTAAATTCTAACATATTGTGCAGCACTAATTTTATTTTGATTTTGTATAGTTGTTTTTTCATTTTTATGTTATTATTTTTATGATAGGAGGTGTATAAAATGTATGATTTTCAATGCCATTTACAGCCAAATGAAAAAATTTTGTATCAAGGAAAACCAAGCCCAGGTAAGGGGAGTAAGAAAGTAGGCTTTTTTTTGGCTTTAATTGTTTTTTCATTAGGAATTCAAGCAATGTTGATATGGTGTTTGGCAGATCAAACAGAAAGTGGCATTGGAGAAATGGAAATTGCTTTTATAGTTGTATTTCTAATTGTAACCGTGTTTTTAGGATTAGGAATTTATGGTATGATTTATAATTTGTTTTTAAAAAAGAGGCAGATAGCAGATGATTTTTATTGTTTAACTAATCTTAGAGCAATGAAATATGATTCTAAGAAAAAGAAGCTAGTTTATGGATATTTAGCTTATTATACTGATATTTATTGTTCTCATGTAAAAGATCATTATGGGGATTTATATATGGGAATTACCATGGAGAAGAATAATGAGGATTCCACTCAAACGTTAATGACTTTAGTAGACCACATAAAAAATCCAAATCCTCAAAATATGCCTTTTATTAATTTTGAATCTATCAAAGATCCAGATGTGGTTATGAATTTGGCTAAGACAGCTAGAGAAAGTATTTTTCAAAATAATGCTCAACAAGATTTAAGTCATAATGAATAAGAAAAGATGAATATAATAAATAATTAGTTTTAGGTGAGGAGTTAAAATGAAGAAATTAAAATTAATGTGCATAATCTTAATAGCACTTTTTATGATTACAGGATGTACTACTAGTAAATCGTATACTTATCAAGTTGAAACAGGGGATACGATAAAAATTCAATTAGATACTACGGATGGATATGATATTTCTTCCGATTTACCATTTACCATTTCAAAAGATGGAGAGACTTTGAGTCAAGGTACTTTTATTACTATTGATCAATACAATCAATATTTAGAAGCAATTCGTCAAGACTCTAAAGTAGTCATACTAGATAGTGGTAGTAAAGATGGTATTCACTATACTTTTTATGCTTATGATAATAGTGAATACAATTATATTATCCAAATCGATGACTCCAATACTGGGGTTTTGTTGGGTAATCCTAACTCAAAAGAAGAAGCAGAAGCTTGTTTTACCTTGATTAGCTTTCATAAAGATGCTTAATAAAAAACTTAGTAGATTTCATTCTATCTACTAAGTTTTTTTTACCCATCTTTTCTCTATAATTTGATAGTTTATGTGCTGTAACTGTTTGAGTTTATCTTTAGAAATTTCTATATGATAGATGACTTTATCTTGAAATCTCTTGTCGATGATATTATCACGAAAGAGATAATCGTATTGTTTTTGCTCTTGGTAGTTGCTTCTAACCTCTAGGAGATAGCCTTCTACTAACTCTATTGTTTGACTTTGATTAAGTGCTTCTGTAACGGCTTTGCTATAAGCTCTAATCAATCCACTTGCTCCTAATTTGATACCCCCGAAATACCTTACTACAATGCAAAGAATATGATCTAAGTTCTTTTTGCTCAATACTTCTAGAATAGGAATTCCAGCTGTCCCGGCAGGTTCTTTATCATCATAACACTTTTGTTGGGACTCTAATTGATAAGCATAACAGTAATGAGTAGCATCTTTATAGGTGCTTTTTACTGTTTGTAGAAGATTCTCAATTTCTTCTAAACTATCTACTTTATACAAGCAAGTAATAAATTTTGACTTTTTTATTTCGTATTGATATACAGAGTTTTGTTCAATTGTTAGCATATTTTCCACCAATATCATTATATAATAGAAAATAAGGTTTGTAAAATTTATAAAAAATAGTATAATATATCAACAGATGGAGGAATAGTATGTTAGAAACCGAATGTAAAGATATAGATATAGATATCTTATTATCTATAGTGGAGTTGAACAAACAAAAGTTAAATATTTTGTCACAGATGCAAAAAGAGGAAGAAATAAATGGGGTAGATTCTTCTAATTATATACAGTTGACTGATATTTATGCTCTTATTTGCAATGTGTTGCATAAAAAATTAATTGCTTTAAGTCCGGAAAAGAAGCAGAGACTACTCTCTATTATTAGAGATTTTAACGAAAATCAAATTATTACTGATCATATTCTTCAAATCACTAGTTTATCAGAACAAAAATTAGTATTAGTAAGAACTATTTATGATTTGGGTTCTTCTTTTATTTCACTATATCCAAATCATAATAACAGTCGACTTTCATATATAAGAAAATTTTTTGAACAATTAGGAATTGTTATCGAGGAAGACTATCCAACAGTAGAACCAATAAATGCTAATTTAGTAAATGAATATATGGTATCTGATTATAGTAATGTGTTATTTCAAGTAATAGAAGAAAGGATTGATAAAACGCAAGATTTAGAAGAAAGAAAACAATTGCTTAGCTTAAAGTATCATTGTGTTTTTCTATTAGAAGCACTTGAATATCGCATGTTAATTACTCATTTTTCTCTTTCTAATCATCCTCACTTGATAGATGCTATTACTATAGAAACTGCGGGTATTACAATCCAAAAATATCTACATGAATTTGATCGTATTATTTCCTCTGCTTTAGAAAATATGATAAAGCAGTATACTTATAAAATCATTGTGGATAAAGAAAGTTTAGACCTAGATTCCAAAATATATTTACAGGCATTTTCTGGTTTGTTAACAGATAAAGAGCTATTGGAAAGTTTAAAGATGGATATACAAACTTTTGCAGGGCAAGAAGAGGGTGTAGTAGATAAAATAATAGAAATGAAAGAAATATTAGATCAGGGTGAAAAGGCAGATTATTCATATCAACGTAAATATCCTAATATTTAGTGCGTAATAATTTTACTTCTTCTAACTCACTAATGGTTACCAACTGATATCCTTGCTCTTTTAGTAAGGGAATCAGTTTTTTTAGTGCTTCACTGCTTCTTTCAAAAATATCATGCATTAAAATAATGTCTCCATCTTCTATATTTTTTATCGCTCTTTCTACAATACGATCTACATTTTTGAGTTTCCAATCTTTGGTATCAATTGTCCATAGGGTGATACTTAGTTTGGTAGTATTCTTAATTCTTTGATTTACAGAGCCATAAGTAGGTCTTAAATGAGTTGGGGTATAATTTACTGTCTGTTGTAGAATATCTTGTGTTTTATTGATTTGTTCCATGATTTTTTCTTTGGATAATCTACTTAACCATTTATGATTATAGGAATGATTTCCAATCTCATTTCCATTTTTAATACTTTCACGAATCACATCTTGATAGGCTTCTACTTTATTGCCTAGGACAAAGAAAGTGGCATTACAGTCATTTTCTTTTAATGTTTTTATAATTTCTTTTGTATATTGACTGGGTCCATCATCAAACGTAATGGCTACTACTGGTTTTTCTGGATCGATTGTACTAACTACTCTTTGTAATTCGGTTATATCCACTTCTTTTTTTTCAGTTGTAATTTCTAAGTTTAGATCTAACTTGGTTAAAGGAATGGAAATAGAATATATTTGATCAGATTGATAATATACTATCAACTGATTATTAGAAATCAGCATAGAAAGAGAATCTATGTTAGAAATGGTGATATTATTCTCTTTTTGAAAACTATCTTGAATCTTTTGGAATAATTTTTCTTGATCAGAAAAGAAATCTAAAATATTCAAAAACTGTTTTTGTTTTAAATCGTACAAAATAGAATAAAGGTCATAGTAGTTTTGTTTCTCTTCACCATCATAGTAATCGGTTTTTAAAATAATGTTAATATATCGCTGATTAAAAGCAGAATATTCAAAATCAATATTTAATTCACTGCGATCTATAAGATAAGGAAAGTCAGTAACAGTGGATTTAAAATTCTTAGTTTGTAGATCAATATAATCCATAATTTTACGATCTACTTTGGATAGATTTGTTTTAGGATAGGTAACGCTAATCAAATAAGCTTTTTGATCTTCCACAATTGTTTGGGGTTGATAAATGATTATTTCTTTGTGATAAAACTGATATATGATTATCATACTAATAGGGATTATTACTCCTAGAATTCCTATTAGCATAGCTTTTGTTTTCTTTTTTTTTCAAGAATATCACCTAATACTAGTTTATGTCTATCATGCTTCATCATGCTCTCTTTAAAAGATAAAAAGGTAGTTTTCTAGTATTTCAAAACATGTTAAAATAAGATAGAAACGAGGGATATTATGACAGAAGAAGTCAAAAAACATATTAAAGAAAAGTTAAAATTAGTTCCTAAATTACCAGGATCTTATCAAATGAAGAATAAAGATGGTGTCATTATTTATGTTGGTAAGGCTAAAAACTTATTCAATCGTGTAAAAAGTTATTTTACAGGAACGGTAACAGGTAAAACTGCAATGTTAGTCAATGATATTGTAGATTTTGAATATATTGTAACTTCTAGTGAATTGGAATCTTTGATTTTAGAAATTACATTAA
>CALVSR010000005.1 GCA_944359075.1 uncultured Bacilli bacterium | reverse complement strand
ACTACTAATAGCAGTTATTATATATATAATGGCTCTACTCAATCTTGGACGATGAGTCCTGCTGGTATATATAGTAGTACAACCCACATATGGCCTCTCTATACTTATGATGATTATGTTTTTTGTAGTACAGTCAGGTCATATTTATTAAGACCTGTGATAAATTTAAATGCTGATATCACTGTCACAGGTTCCGGAACAAAAGATAATCCTTATGTAGTACAGTAAGAAGGTGAATCCAATGGATAAGAAAATAAAAATATGGTTTGAAAAAAGTAAGAAACCAATTATTATCATAGGAAGTTTACTAATTATTATGATAGTAATATTCTTAATAGGAAGAAGTGTAGCAGATCCTAATAGTGGCTATCTAAGGAATCAAAGTGTAGATGGATTATCATTTGAAAATGCAGAGTTAGTCTATGAAAATGGAATTACTACATTTACAGTAGAAGTCTACAATGAGAGTGGAGATATCTATAACTTAAAAGATATTAGTATTCAGTTAACAGATGAGGCTGATAATGTTATCACATTAGTAGGATATATTGGAGAGTCTTTAGATAAAGATGAAGCAAAAAGAATCACCGCAAGCATCGATCAAGATTTATCATCTTCTGTAAATTTAGAATATGTTGTGAATAAGTGATTATATAAATTTAAAAAATGATATAGATTAAATATTTATGAAGTAAGGTAAAGTAAATCTTAAAGAACCCTTTAGGGAAAATTAAGATTTGCTTTTTCTTTTGATAGACGATACTTTGTAATGAATATGATAAAATCTTATTGCAAGAGTTCTTGTCGGGATTATTAAAAGAAAAGTAGAAGTAATTCGGTTTTTAAGAAATGAGTTGCCTATTCAAACGGTATTAGAGAGAATGAAAATAGTAGATGTTTTGGGAATGGCAGATCAAGAATATATTCATATCGAACTAAATAGTAATATGCAGCTTATTTACATAATAGAAATTTTGCCTTTTTTCTAGTATTTATTCTACCTATGAAGTAGGAATCTCAGGAGGTAATGACGGAGGAAAATAAAACTTGTTTTATTTCTAAAATTGATATTCGTGTTAGTTTTGTTAGACTATCGGTATAAATAAAGTAAAGAACAAGGAATTTAAAAAGAATTGTAAATAACATTATGTTATAGTATAATAAGACTCCAGTGAAATAATTATGAAGTAAGGAAGATTTTATTATGGATTTAGATTTAGAATTAGAAGAAATATATAAGGCTGTTGGAAGATATGATTATACTAAGGGAAAGTACTATCCTGCTAATTATATACAATATGTCGATTCTTATAAGGAAAAAAATGTGAATATTCATCTATTTCAAGTGGAGTCAGAGAGAAATTATGATGAATATGATGTTCAAATTAGGGAAAAAAATCATAAAATTATCGATACAGATTGTACCTGTCCACAATATTATGCAACAGGAAGCTGTAAGCATATTGCAGCTTGTTTAATTCACTATCAAGAACAAATTTTTCCTGTTGATCCAGAAGAGAAAAAAAGACGCGTATCTAAAGCTCTTTTAGAAGAATTTTATACGCCAAAAGTAAAACAAGAAATTATGTTGAAAAAGCAATTAAACTTATTTGTTTCTCTAGAATTCCATGAAAGTTACTATGAACCGTCTGTATCTATTAACTTAAAAATAGGTGAGAAACGACTATATAATTTAAATAATAAACTCCGTAGATTCTTAGAAGCTTATCTTTCAAATGAAGGAATAGTAGAATTTGGTAAAAATTTGATTTATGAACCTAATAAATATTACTTTTCTAAAACAGATGAAACCATTCTTGATTTTTTTGCAAATATATATGAAAGAAACAACTATTATAATTTTCAATATATAAATATTAAAACCAATCAAATAGAATTTTTCTTAAATAATTTAAAAAATAAAGAATTTGAGATTATTGGATATGGTCCCATTTATGATATTATAGAAGCTAATCCTTTTAAAATGCTTTTATCAAAAACAGATAAAAACTACAAATTAAAAATAGATTCAGAAAATTGCCAAATATTAACAAGTAATTGTGATTATATAGTAAAAGATAACATTTTATATCATCTTTCCAATAAAGTTAGTAAAATGATGCATGTACTTATATCTAATCAACTAGATGAAATTGTGTTTGAAGAAAAAGATTTAGAGTTATTTACAAATGGTATTTTACCCAATATTAAAGATAATGTTAATTTAGATGAAACTACTAAAGATACTATTGTATTAGGAGTAAAGCCTAATATTAAAATCTATCTTGATTTAAAAAATGATATGATTTTATGTAATGTAAAATTAGAATATGGAAAAGAAGAACTAGATTATTTTGAAAAAAACTCTTCTATTATTAGAGATGAAAGCGTAGAACAGGAAGTAATAGAGGATTTATTGAAATATGGTTTTGTAATCAATAATAATGTAATATGTATGGACGATATAGATACCATAGGAGAATTCTTAGAAGAAAATTTAATAGAATTAGCTAAAAAGTATGAGATATTTACTTCTGATAAAATGAAAAGTACCCAAATTATAAAAAATAATAGTATTCAATCTAGTTTCAGCATTGGTCAAGATAATATTATGAAATACGAATTTGATCTAGGAAATATTAAAAATGAAGAAATTGTCGATATATTAGAGACAATGAAAAGCAAGAAAAAATATTATAGACTAAAAAGTGGAGATTTGATTGATCTAAATAATAATGAAGAATTAAAACAATTAGAAGAATTAATTGAGGATATGGACATCTCCAAGAAAGATTTAAAAAATGGTAGTGGGGAAATTCCAAAATATAGAGCTATTTATTTAGATAGTATAAAAAAAGATAAATACCATATCATAAAAACAAATAATCTTTTTGATGAGCTAATTAATAAGTTTAATTCCTACAAAAACACGGATGTGAGTCTTAGTAAGAAAGATAAAAAAATTTTAAGAGATTATCAAGAAATTGGTGTGAAATGGTTATACAATATATATAAGTGCGGATTTGGTGGAATATTAGCAGATGAAATGGGATTAGGAAAAAGTATTCAACTAATTTATCTAATCAAACAAATTTTAAAAGAAAAAAATGATGTCAAAATACTAATAGTAGCACCAACATCGCTAATATATAATTGGAAGAATGAGTTTGATAAGTTTGGTAGTGAGTTGCAATATAAAGTGTTTGCGGAAAACAGAAAGACAAGAAAAGAAGAATTGGACCATATTGAAGGAGTTAATATTTTAATTACTACTTATGGACTTGTAAGACAGGATCAAGAAAAATATTTAGAAATGAATTTTGAACTAATAGCAATAGATGAAGCTCAAAATATTAAAAATCAAAATGCTCAGATGACTAAAATAGTAAAAGCTTTAAAGGCAAATACTAAGATAGCATTAACGGGAACTCCATTAGAAAATTCCGTATTAGAGTTATGGAGTATTTTTGATTTTATTATGCCGGGTTATTTAGCTAGTAGTCTAACTTTTCAAAGGAAGTATAACATCAAAGACGTAGATAGTAGCAGTTTAAAATTATTGGATAATCTAAATAAACAAATTAAACCTTTTATTTTAAGAAGAAGGAAAAAGGATGTAGTAAAAGAGTTACCTGATAAAATTGAAAATAATATCTATATTGATTTGAATTCAGAGCAGAAAAAATTGTATGTGGCACAATTAGAAAAGACAAAGAAAGAAATGGACGATATTTTAGCTACGGAAGGATTTCAAAAAGGAAGTTTTAAAATATTACAGTTACTTACTAAATTAAGGCAACTTTGTATTGATCCTAGAATCATCTATGAAAATTATCAAGGAGGAAGTAGTAAGATAGAAAGTTTAGTTTCTTTAACGAAAGATATCATTGCTAACGGTCATAAAATATTATTATTTACAAGTTACAAAACTGCTCTAGATATTGTAAACAGAGAATTTACCAATAATAATATTTCTACTTATGTAATTGATGGAAGTGTATCCAGTAAAAAAAGAATGGAATTAGTGGATAAGTTTAATAGGGATGATACGAATGTTTTCTTAATCACTTTAAAAGCTGGAGGAACCGGATTAAATTTAACAAGTGCGGATGTAGTAATTCATTTAGATTTATGGTGGAATCCACAAGTAGAAAATCAAGCAACTGACCGAGCTCATAGAATTGGTCAAAAAAATACAGTAGAAGTGATTAAATTAATTTGTAAAGGTACTATTGAAGAAAGAATATTGGAACTTCAAAATAAAAAGAAGATTCTAAGTGATAAGTTAATAGAAGGCAAAGATAGGGATCAAAATATGATTTCGCAATTAACAGAAAAAGATATTAAAAGATTATTATCCATTGATAATGAAGAAGACGAGTAGCTTCTTCTTTTTACTTATTTACAAAAAAATTGAGTGAAAAATCTTAAAAAAAATTCTTGATTTCCTTATATTACTTGTGTTATAATCTTAACTGTGTGGCTGCTTAGATGTGTGAGGTTGCTGATACACCCGGTTAAGTTGTTAATTTTTAACTGAGTAAACTCAGGTTTTTACACGGAGCAAGTCTATACTAGATATAGGCGAAGGGAGGATTCGAAATGTCAAAAGAAAAAGTTCGCATCAGATTAAAAGCATATGATCATAGAATTCTAGACAATGCTGCAAAGAAAATAGTAGAAACTGTAAAAAGATCTGGAGGGGAAATTAGTGGACCAGTACCACTTCCAACAGAAATTGAAAAGTTTACTATTTTACGTGCTGTGCACAAATACAAGGACAGTCGTGAACAATTTGAAATGCGTACGCATAAAAGACTTATTGATATCAAGAACCCTAGCAAGGAAACTATTGATGCATTAGCACATTTAGATTTACCAAGCGGTGTTGATATTCAAATCAAAGTAGAACAAAATTAATTAGGAGGAAACAAAAATGAAAGGAATCTTAGGTAAAAAAATAGGAATGACACAAGTTTTTACAAAAAATGGAAAGTTAATTCCTGTTACAGTCATTGAAGTAGAACCTAATGTTGTTACTCAAATTAAAACAACAGAAAAAGACGGATATGACGCTATCCAATTAGGATGTCAAACAGTAAGACCAAAAGTTAGTAATAAAGCTAAAATCGGTCATACCAACAAAGCAAATACAGAACCTAAGCGCTTCTTAAGAGAAATCAGGGGAGTAAATGTAAATGATTACACATTAGGTCAAGTAATCGATGCTAGTATCTTTACAAAAGGAGAAATCGTGGATGTAAGTGGTATTAGTAAAGGAAAAGGATTTCAAGGTGTTATCAAACGTTACAACCAATCTCGTGGGCCTATGGGTCATGGTTCTCAATATCATAGAGGTGTTGGTTCATTAGGTACTATGTTACCAATGCACGTATTAAAAGGTAAAAAATTACCTGGTCATATGGGTAATGTAGCATGTACAATTCAAAATCTTGAAGTTGTAGATGTAGATTTAGAAAACAACATTATCTTAGTAAAAGGTAATGTACCAGGTCCTAAAAAGTCTTTAGTTATGATTAGAACATCAGTTAAAAAAGGTGAAAAAGTAAATGAAACAGAAGAATTAATTTCTTATGTAGAAATAGAAGAAACACCAGTGGAAACTGCCGAAGTAGAAGAAACGGAAACAGTAGAAACAGAAGTAACTGAAGAAAATCAAGAAGAAGTAAACGAATAATCACTGCAGGTTAAATAATCATAAAATTTAAAATTGTAGTGAAAGGAGGAATTAAAGATGGAAAAATTAAAGGACATTAAGTTAAATAAAGATTTACTAAATATAGAACCAAATGACAAAGTTTTATATGATGCCATCATTTTACAAAGAGCATCATTAAGACAAGGAACTCACTCAACAAAAAATCGTAGTGAAGTAAGCGGTGGTGGAAGAAAACCATGGCGTCAAAAAGGAACAGGACATGCTCGCCAAGGATCTATCCGTGCGGTTCAATGGGTAGGTGGAGGAAGATATGGTACTCCAGTTCCAAGAGATTACTCAAAGAAACAAAACAGAAAAGAAAGAAGATTAGCTTTACAAACAGCATTCTTAAATGTATACAACAACAAACAATTAGTAGTAGTAGATTCTTTAGCTATCGCTACACCAAAAACTAAAGAAATGATTACTATGCTTAATACATTAGAACTTGCTGATAAAAAAGTATTAATCGTTGTAAAAGAATTAGAAGAAAACCTAATCCTTGCATCTCGTAACTTAAGAAATATTGCGTTATTAGAACCAACAGAACTGAATGTATTAGATTTAAGTTATGCAGATGTTGTCTTAACTACAAAAGAAGGATTAGAGGCAATTGAGGAGGTGCTTAAATAATGAATACAAAATATTTAGAAATCATAAAAGCGCCAGTAGTTACTGAAAAATCAGCTTCTTTAGGACAAAATAAAGGACAATATGTTTTTAAAGTAGATCCTAAAGCAAATAAAACAGAAATTAAACAAGCAATCGAAAAAATATTTAACGTAAAAGTACAAGAAATTCGTACACTAAACGTAAAACCAAAGAAAAGAAGAGTTGGACGTTATGCTGGACTTACAAATCGCAGCAAGAAAGCAATTGTAACACTAGCGGAAGGTCAAACAATTGAACTTAATTAAAAGGAGGGTTACTCATGTCAGTAAGAAACTATAAGCCTAATACTCCTGGACAAAGAAAAAGAAGTACTTTAGTAAACGAAGAAATTACCAAAAGTACTCCTGAGAAAAGTCTAGTAGTAAGCTTAAAGAAAAACGGTGGTCGTAACAACCAAGGAAGAATTACGGTAAGACATCAAGGTGGCGGAGCAAAAAGAAAATACCGTATCATTGATTTCAAACGTAATAAATATGATATTCCTGGTAAAGTTGCTAGTATTGAATACGACCCAAATAGAACGGCAAATATTGCCTTAATTAATTATAACGATGGTGAAAAGAGATATATCATCGCTCCAAAGAAACTTAGTGTAGGAGATGTTATTGTATCAGGGGAAAATGTGGATATCAAAGTAGGAAATGCACTTCCTATTATGAATATTCCAGTTGGTACTATGATTCATAATATCGAACTTCGTCCAGGAAAAGGTGGAGAATTAGCACGTAGTGCTGGAGCAAGTGCTCAAATCCTTGGACGTGAAGGAAATTATGTAATGGTTAGACTTTCTAGTGGTGAACAAAGATTAATTTTAGGAACTTGTTATGCTACTATTGGTGAAGTTGGTAATGAAGATCAAAATCTAGTAAGATTAGGAAAAGCTGGACGTACTCGTCATTTAGGAATTCGCCCAACTGTTCGTGGATCTGTTATGAACCCTAATGATCACCCACATGGTGGTGGAGAAGGTCGTGCACCAATCGGTCGTAAAGGACCAGTTACTCCTTGGGGTAAACCAGCACTTGGATATAAGACAAGAAAGAACAAAGCGTCTGATAAATTTATCGTACGTCGTCGTAATAGTAAGTAAAGGAGGAGATTATTATGGCAAGAAGTGCAAAGAAAAAGCCTTATGTATTCGAAAGATTACTAGCTAAGGTTGAAAAGTTAAATGAAACTGGAAAAAAAGAAGTCATTAAAACATGGTCACGCCGTTCAACAATCTATCCTGCATTTATTGGACATACATTTGCAGTACATAACGGAAAAGAATTTATTCCAGTATATGTTACTGAAGATATGGTAGGACACAAACTTGGAGAATTTTCACAAACTCGTAAGTTTGGTGGACACGGCGACAATAAGAAAAAATAGTGACTAGGAGGAGAAAAATATGGAAGCAAGAGCAATCGCAAAAACTCTTAGAGTATCACCTATTAAAGCTCGTTTAGTAGTAGATTTAATTCGTGATAAAAATGTGAATGATGCGCTAAACATCTTAAACAATATGAATAAGAAGCCTGCTCGTCTTACAAAGAAAGTTCTTGAATCTGCAATCGCAAATGCTGTGAATAATAACGGTGCAAAACAAGAAGAGTTATTTGTGAGTGAAGCTAGAGTAGATGCTGGTCCAGTGATGAAAAGACATATGTTTGACTCACGTAGTCACATTGGACATAACGATAAAAGAACAAGTCACATCGTAATCGTTGTGGCAACTAAGTAGTAGGAGGAGGTCAGAAGAAATGGGACAAAAGGTAAATCCTAATGGACTAAGGCTTGGAATTAATAAAGATTGGGACTCAAAATGGTATGCTAGTAAAAAAGACTTTTCTAAGTATTTAGCTAACGATGTAAAAATTCGTAACTATTTTGAAAAAATCCAAAAAGCAAACGGAATTAGTAAAGTTCAAATTGAAAGAAATTCTAAGAGAACAGAAGTTATTGTTCATACATCAAAACCTGGTGTAATCATCGGTCGTGGTGGTGAACAAATCGAAGCAATGAAAAAAGATTTATCTAAATTAGTAAATGAAGATATTCAAATTTCTATTGTAGATATCAAAAAGCCTGATATGAATGCACAAATTGTAGCAGATTCTATCGCATCTCAAATCGAAAATCGTGCATCATTTAGAATGGCACAAAAAAGAGCTATCCGTAACGCTATGAAATCTGGTGCTAAAGGTATTAAGACTTTAGTATCTGGACGTCTAGGTGGAGCTGATATGGCTCGTAGTGAAGGATATACAGAAGGAACAATTCCTCTTCATACTTTAAGAGCTGATGTTGACTATGCTACAAGTGAAGCAGATACAACATTCGGTAAAATTGGTGTTAAAGTATGGATATATAAAGGAGAAATCCTTCCTTCTAAAAAGACTAAAGGAGGTAATTAATTATGTTAATCCCATCAAGAACAAAATATCGTCGTGTTCATAGATTACCTTACGAAGGTCATGCTAAAGGAAATACAACTCTAACAAATGGTGAGTATGGACTTATGGCTAAAGAAGGTGCATGGATTACTTCTAATCAAATTGAAGCAGCTCGTATAGCGATGACTCGTTATATGAAGCGTGGTGGAAAAGTATGGATCAATATTTTCCCACATATGCCTTTAACAAAGAAACCTATTGGTACTCGTCAAGGTAAAGGTAAAGGTAACGTTGAAGCTTGGGTAGCAGTAGTAAAAGAAGGAAAAATTATGTTTGAAATTTCTGGTGTTAGTGAAGAAGTAGCACGTGAGGCATTAAGACTTGCTTCTCACAAATTACCAATTCAAACAAAATTCGTAAAAAAAGAAGATGGTGGTGAGATAAATGAAGGTTAAAGAAATTAGAGAACTAACCACTGAACAAATTGTTGCTAAGATCAAAGAAAGCAAAGAAGAACTATTCAATCTACGTTTTCAACAAGCAACCGGAAACTTAGAAAAACCTTCAAGAATTAGAGAGTTAAGACACGATGTAGCTAGATGTAAAACAGTACTTCGTGAGCGTGAACTTGCTGGGGAGGTTAAGTAAAAATGGAAAAAGTAAAAAAAGAATTGGTTGGTACAGTAGTTAGTGCTTGTAACAACAAAACGATTACTGTTAGAGTAGAGACTTATAAAAAACATCCAAAATATGGAAAAAGAGTAAAATATTCAAAAAAATATGCAGCACATGATGAATCAAACAAAGCAAAAGTAGGAGATACTGTTAGAATCGTAGAATGCAAACCAATTTCTAAGACAAAACACTTCTATTTAGCTGAAATCGTAAAAGAAGCAGTTATTTTATAACTCTTAGGTGAAGGAGGAATAATTTATGTTACAACAAGAAAGCCGTTTAAAAGTTGCTGACAACTCAGGTGCAAAAAGCTTATTAGTAATTAGAGTACTTGGTGGAAGCAAAGTAAAAACTGGTAATATCGGTGACATAGTTGTTGGTACAATCAAAGATGCCACACCTAATGGAACTGTAAAAAAAGGAAAAGTTGTGAAAGCAGTTATCGTTAGAAGTAAGCAAGGTCTTCGTCGTGAAGATGGAAGCTATATTAAATTTGATGATAATGCTTGCGTAATCATAAAAGATGATAAGAGTCCGGTTGGAACTCGTATCTTCGGACCAGTAGCACGTGAATTACGTGACAAAGATTTCATGAAAATAGTATCTTTAGCTAAAGAAGTGCTATAAAGGAGGATATTATGAAACTTAAAGTTGGAGACAAAGTAAGAGTAATAGCCGGATCTAGTAAAGATAAAGAAGGAAAGATTATTAAAGTTTTAAGCAAAGAAAACAAAGTCATCGTAGAAGGTGCTAATATTGTGAAAAAACATAAAAAAGGAAATGGCCAAGAAACTGGTGGAATCCTTGAAGTAGAAGCACCAATTCATGCTTCTAATGTAATGTTAATCGATCCTAAAACAAAAAAGCCTACTAGAATCGGTTACACAATAGATGAAAAAACAAATAAAAAAATAAGAATTTCTAAAAAATCAAACGAAAAGATTGATTAGTTGGAAGGAGGGTAATATATGAACCGCCTAAAAGAAAAATATCTTAATGAAGTAGTTCCAAGCTTAAAAGAAAAACATGGTTATAAGTCAATCATGCAAGTTCCAAAATTAGAAAAAATCGTAATTAATATGGGTGTAGGGGATGCTACCTCAAACTCTAAATTATTAGAAGCAGCAGTAAAAGATCTAGAAGTAATTTCAGGACAAAAACCAGTCATTACGAAAGCTAGAAAATCAATTGCTGGATTTAAAGTAAGAGAAGGTCAATCCATTGGATGTAAAGTAACATTACGTGGTGAAAATATGTATAACTTTATGGATAAATTGGTTTCTATTGCACTTCCTCGTGTACGTGATTTTAGAGGTGTTTCTCCAAAAGCATTTGATGGTAGAGGAAATTATACATTAGGAATTAAAGAACAATTAATCTTCTCAGAAATCGATTATGATAATGTTGTAAAAGTTCGTGGTATGGATATCGTGTTCGTTACAACTGCAAAATCTAATGAAGAAGCTTTTGACTTATTAAATGAACTTGGAATTCCTTTTAGAAAGTAATAGGAGGATATTATGGCAAAGAAAAGTATGATCGTTAAAGCTAATCGTAAACAAAAATTTAAAGTTCGCGAATATACTCGTTGTGAAAGATGTGGAAGACCTCATGCAGTAATGAGTAAATTTGGAATTTGCCGTATTTGTTTTAGAGAATTAGCAAGTAAAGGACAAATACCAGGTGTTAAGAAATCAAGCTGGTAGGACCTAGGAAGGAGGATTTATTATGGCTGTAGTTACAGATACAATCGCAGACATGCTAACTCGCATTCGTAATGCAAATAGTATGCGTTATACGGAAGTTAAAGTACCTGCTTCTAAACTAAAATTAGAATTAGCTAGAATTTTAAAAGAAGAAGGATTTATTAAAGATTACAAAGTGTTAGAAGAGACTGCTCAAGGCATGATTTTAATCACTTTAAAATATGGACAAAAAAAGGAAAGAGTTATCACTGGACTTAAAAGAATTTCTAAACCAGGACTTAGAGTTTATGCGAAAGCGGATGAAGTTCCTAAAGTATTAAACGGATTAGGAATCGCTATTATTTCAACTTCAAAAGGAATTATGACAGATAAAGATGCAAGAAAACAAGGTTTAGGTGGAGAAGTTTTAGCTTATATTTGGTAAAAAACATTATATAAGGAGGTGCAAGTATGAGCCGTATTGGTAATAGAAAAATTGTAGTACCTGCTGGTGTTACCATAACAAACGAAAATAATGTTGTTACAGTAAAAGGACCAAAAGGAGAAGTATCATTAGAACTAGTAAAAGGAATCGAAGTAAATCTAGAAGAAAATACATTAACAGTTACTCGCCCTAATGATGAAAAAGCTACAAAAGCAATGCATGGAACAACCAATGCTAACATCCAAAATATGATTAATGGAGTTACAAATGGTTTCCAAAAAGGATTAGAAATTATTGGTGTAGGTTACCGTTTCAATGTGAAAGGAAATACATTAGTAATTAACGCTGGATATTCTCATCCAGTAGAATTATCAGTTCCAGCTGGATTGAAAGTAGAACAAGTTTCTAATACTGAGATTACAGTAAGCGGAATTGATAAAGTTTTAGTTGGTAAATTTGCAGCTGAAATCAGAAGTGTAAGAGAACCTGAACCATATAAGGGAAAAGGAATTCGTTATAAAGATGAATATGTTCGTCGTAAAGAAGGGAAGAAAGCTGCTTAAAAGCATGTAGAAGGGAGATGTTACTTATGATTAATAAAGTATCTCGTAATCAAATGCGTTTAATGAGACATAGAAGAGTTCGTGATAAAATCTCAGGAACTTCTGAAGTGCCTAGATTATGCGTATTTAGATCAAATAAAAATATTAGTTGTCAAATTATTGATGATGAAAATGGTGTTACTTTAGCAAGTGCTTCCTCTTTAAGTTTAAAACTTAAAAATGGTGGAAATATCGAGGCTGCAACAGAAGTTGGAAAAGCAATCGCTGAAGCTGCTAAGAAAGCTAAAATTACTAAAGTAGTATTCGATAGAGGTGGTTACCTTTATCACGGACGTGTAGAAGCTTTAGCTAATGCTGCACGTGAAAATGGATTAGAATTCTAAAAAGGAGGGTATTTATGCAAAATAGAAACATGGACCCTAAACAAAAACAATATGAAGAATTAGTAGTTGAAGTAAAATCTGTTGTTAAAGTAAACAAAGGTGGACGTCAAAGAAGATTCTCTGCTTGTGTTGTTGTTGGGGATAGAAAAGGTCAAGTTGGATTAGGAATTGGAAAAGCAAACGAAGTACCTGATGCAATTAAAAAGGCAATTCAAGCTGCCAATAAGAATATCGTTAAAATACCTTTAGTGGATGGACGTACAATCCAACATGAAATAACAGGAGTAAATGGTGCAGCAAAAGTGTTCTTAAAACCAGCTGCAGCCGGTACTGGAGTTATTGCTGGAGGAGCTGTTCGTGCTGTATTAGAACTTGCTGGAGTAAAAGACATTTTATCTAAATCACTTGGATCACGTACAAAACTAAACATGGCTACTGCTACAATTAATACTTTAAAATCTGTAAAATCAGTAGAAGAAGTTGCAAAACTTAGAGGAAAAAAAGTAGAGGAGATTTTAGGATAATGAAATTACATGAATTAGTAGCAAATGAAGGAGCAACTCAAAGCAAAAAAAGAGTTGGTCGTGGACCAGGTAGCGGTTTAGGAAAAACAAGTGGAAAAGGACAAAAAGGTCAAAAGGCACGTAGTGGTGGTGGTAAAGGAGCAACCTTTGAAGGTGGACAATTACCTTTATATAGACGCTTACCAAAACGTGGATTCTCAAATGCAGAATTTAAAACAGTTTATGCAGTAATCAACTTAAGTGATTTAAATGGATTTGAAGATGGTACAGTAGTGACTCCTGCTTTATTAAAAGAAGTAGGATTAATTAAAAAGGGATTAGATGGCATTAAGGTACTAGGAGAAGGAAACTTAGACAAAAAGTTAACAATTCAAGCTAATAAATTTTCTGCTAGTGCAATTGAAAAAATAGAAAAGAGCGGAAGTAAAGCTGAGGTGATCTAATGTGTTTCATACTTTGAAACAATTATTTGCACCTACAAATAAAGATTTAAGAAAAAGAATTTTATTTACGCTCGGTGCATTAATGATCTTCGTAATTGGAACTTCAATTAGAGTTCCTGGAACCGACGAAATAACAAACAATCTAGGATTTCTAGAATTAATGAACGCTATGGGTGGTGGTGGTTTAAGAAACTTCTCAATCTTTGCATTAGGAGTTATGCCTTACATCACAGCATCCATTATCATGCAATTACTACAGTTAGATATTATTCCATATTTCAGCGAATTAAATAAAGAAGGACCAGTGGGTAGGCAAAAAATTAATCAAATTACCCGCTACATGGGAATTATCTTTGCCTTTATTGAAGGATTTGCATTCTCTTTTGTGTTCTTTAGTGCTTCTAGTGCAATGGAACACCTATATATCGCAACCATATTAACAGCAGGTACTGCTTTTACATTATGGTTAGGAGATCAAATCACGAAAAAAGGAATCGGTAATGGAATGAGTTTGATTATCATGGCTGGTATTATTAAAGAACTTCCAACCATGTTTGTGCTAGCCTTCCAAGGACTAGTATTGGATTCTTCTTTAGAATTATGGCTAGGTATCTTATTATTCGTAGTATTCGTGATTGTATATTTCTTAATTATTATTGGTGTGATTTGGGTACAAGAAGCAGATCGTAAGATTCCTATTCAATATGCTAATAAATCTAGTAGTACATATGGATCAGGACAGTCTTATATGCCAATTAAAATCAACTCTGCGGGAGTTGTACCAGTAATTTTTGCTTCGAGCTTTTTGATGATTCCATCAACCATTGCTCAATTTACTGGTAATGCTGGATTTATAAATTTCTGTAATAACTATCTAAGTTATTCAACACCTATTGGATTCTTAATCTATGTATTCTTAATTTTCTTCTTTGGATATTTTTATACCTTTATTCAAATTAAACCAGAAGAATTAGCTAAGAATTTACAGCAAAATGGTGGATTTATTCCAGCAGTAAGACCAGGAAAAGAAACAGAAAATTATGTATCCAAAGTATTATCAAGATTAACTGTAGTAGGTTCTATATTCTTAATTATCATTGCTGGTATTCCAATTTTATTTACAGCTTTGGTAAATTTATCTGATAAGGTAAGTCTATCTAGCCAAGTAACCATTGGAGGAACAGGACTTTTAATTGTAGTAGGAGTAGCATTAGAAACTTATAAACAGTTAGAAGGAAGCTTAGTAACTCGTAGTTACAAAAAAAGCTATAGGAGAAGATAATGAATATCATTTTACTTGCTCCACCAGCTGCGGGCAAAGGAACTCAAGCCGAGATATTAATGAACACATATAATCTAAATCACATTTCAACGGGTGACTTATTAAGAAAAGCATCTCAGGAAGAAAGTGCATTTGGACGAGAGTTAAAACAAATCATGGAAAGCGGTAATCTAGTAAGCGATGATATTGTATTAGAGGTATTAAATCGTTATTTAGACCAAACAACCAATTTTAATCTATTATTAGATGGCTTTCCTAGAAATATCTATCAAGCAAAAACATTAGATAAAATTTTAGAAAAGAAAAGTCAAAAAATAGATTATGTTTTTCTTCTAAATGTAGAAAAAGAAATTTTGTTGAATAGAATAGTTGGTCGAAGATTATGTAAAAGTTGCGGAGCAATCTACAATGTGGGTATTGACCCGTTGAAACCAAAAGTAGATTCCATTTGCGATAAATGTGGAAATCCTTTGATAGCACGTAAAGATGACAATGAAAAAACTTTTCAAATTCGCTATCAGGAATATGAAACTCAAACCAAACCATTGATACAGTATTATCAAAATCAAGGGGTTCTTTATGAAATTGATAGTAGTATTAGTAAAGAAGAAACATTTAAACAAATTGAATTAATCCTAAAAAAAGATAGTCAAACTGATTATAAAAATTAACGGGAGTGTGATAAAATGGCTAAAAAAGATGATATTATTGAAGTTGAAGGCAAAGTTTTAGAAATCATTCCAGGCGGAAAATTTAAAGTAGAACTTGAGAATGGTCACATTGTAGAAGCCCATGTTTCTGGTAAAATCCGAATGAATTACATTCGCATTTTACCAGGTGATACCGTAACCATAGAATTATCGCCTTATGACTTAAAACATGGGAGAATAACCTATAGAAAGTAGGAGGGAATAATAATGAAAGTAAAACCATCAGTAAAGAAAATGTGTGCTAAATGTAGAATCATCAGACGTAAAGGAAAAGTTATGGTTATTTGTGAAAATCCAAAACACAAACAAAAACAAGGATAATAAATAGGAGGTGTATTTATGGCACGTATTAAAGGAATTGATTTACCAAATGACAAGCATGTATCGATTGCATTAACAGCTATTTATGGAATTGGAAGAAAACTAGCTCTTACTATTTGTAAAGATGCCAAAGTGGATCCAACCAAAAAAGCGAAAGATTTAGATCAAGATGAACTAACAAAACTTCGTGATGAAGTAAATAAATACCTAACAGAAGGAGATCTTCGTCGTGAAGTAAATATGAACATCAAGACTAAAATGGAAATTAATTCATATCAAGGAACTCGTCATAAAAAAGGTTTACCAGTAAGAGGACAAAGAACAAATCGTAATGCACGTACTCGTAAAGGTAAACCAAAAACAATCGCAAATAAAAAGAAATAATAATTTGAAATAAAGGAGGAGAGACTATGGCCTACAAAACAAGAAAAAGAAAAGTCAAAAAGAATGTACCAGAAGGAATGGCTCATATTCATTCAACATTTAATAACACAATCGTAACGATTAGTGATAAAGAAGGAAATGCAATTAGCTGGGCATCAAGTGGAGCGATTGGATTTAAAGGAAGTAAAAAATCAACTCCATTTGCAGCTGGTATGGCAGCAGAAGCAGCAGGTAAAGCAGCATATGACATGGGAATGCGTAAAGTTGAGGTATTCGTAAAAGGTATGGGACCAGGACGTGAAACAGCAATTCGTTCATTACAAACAGCAGGATTAGAAGTAACAGCTATTTCAGATGTAACTCCAATTCCACATAATGGATGTCGTCCACCAAAACGCCCTCGTGGCTAATTCAAATAAGGAGGTTAGTTTCATGTTACAATTTGAAAAACCAATATATAAAATCGTAGAAAATGTAGAAAGTAATTTCTATGGAAAATTTGAACTTGAACCGTTAGAAAGAGGATTTGGACATACTTTAGGAAATGCACTAAGAAGAGTAATGCTATCTAGTTTACCTGGTTCAGCGATTACTAGTGTAAAAATAGAAGGAGTAAGTCATGAATTCCAAACAATCGATGGTGTAAGAGAAGATGTAGCATTAATCGTATTAAACTTAAAAGGAGTAGTTATAAAAAATCACTCTAATGAAAATAAAGTAATTCGCCTTAATGCTAACAAAGAGGGTATTGTTACTGCTGGAGACTTCGAGCATGATAGTGATATCGAAATTTTAAACCCAGATAAAGAAATCGCAACTTTAGCTAAGGGTGGAAAACTAGTTATGGAAATGACAGTAGGAAACGGTAGAGGTTATGTAAAAAGCGATGATAATAAAAAACTATTAACAGATAAAAAAGTTGGTACGATCGCAATTGACTCTTTATATTCTCCTATTGAAAGAGTAGCTTACGAGGTAGAACCAGCTCGTGTTGGTCAGAATGAAAGCTATGATAAACTAGTATTAAGTGTATGGACAAATGGTTCTATGAGACCAGAAGAAGCTGTAGCTTTGGCATCACGTATTTTAATTGAACATTTTGAAATTTTAACAGATTTAAGTAGCATAGCCGATATGAGTGGAATCATGATTGAAAAAACAGAAGATCCAAAAGTAAAAGCTTTAGAAACTACAATCGAAGATTTAGATTTCTCAGTACGTGCTTACAATTGTTTAAAACGTGCTGGAATTCATACACTACAAGACCTTGTTAACAGATCGGAATCAGATATGATGAAGATTCGTAATCTAGGTAAGAAATCATTAAAAGAAGTACTAGATAAAGTTAGAGATTTAGGATTAGTGCTTCGTGATGAAGATTAATAATAAGGAGGATCTAATATGGCTTATAGAAAATTAGGTCGTGATAACAAACATAGAAGAAGCATGCTTGCTAATCAAACAAAAGATGTTATCATGAACGAAAGAATCATTACAACAGAAACTAGAGCAAAAGAAGTTCGTAAATTTGTTGATAAGATGATTACTTATGGAAAAAATGGAAGCTTAGTATCTAGAAGACAAGCACTTGCTTTCTTACATAATGATACAGAAGCTGTTAAAAAGGTATTTGATGAACTAGCTGTTCGTTATAAAGATCGTAATGGTGGATATACTAGAATCTTAAAAACAGCTGAAAGAAAAGGCGATGATGCCTTAATGGTTATTTTAGAATTAGTAAAATAATAATAGGAGACTACCAAAAAATGGTAGTTTTTTTCTATTTAAAAATAAATTTTTTAACAGGCATTTCCTTAGGCTTTCTATTATTTAGATATTTAATTGCATTATTATTTAAACTTTGAAGTTGGCCAATAGAACTACAAATTAAAGTAATCTCTTCATTAGAAATATTACTGTTTATGGAAAGAAATTTTCTATAAATACTGGGACTAACACCTACAATATTTTTAAAAGTTTCAGAAAAGTACTCCAATGAATTAAAACCATGCTTTAAAGCAATAGATAATATATAATTGTCTGCTTGAAAATCTAGCAAACTATTATATATTCTAATGCTATTAATATAATTATGGATAGTTAACCCAATTTCTTTTTTAAATCGTTTCATAATATATGTTTTATTATAATGAAAAAGGAAAGATAATTCATCGATTGTGATTTCTTTGTTTAGGTTTTCATGAATATATTCTAAAATATCGCAAACTAGTTCATTAGAAAACATATAACATCCCTCTACAAGCATTATATCATAAAAAGCCATTTTTGTTTAAATTCATAACAAAATAAGATGATATATTAAATGCGAAGGAGGAAAAAGTATGAATTATTTAAGATGGTTAACAGAAGAGGAGTTAAAAGCCAAACTAACAAAAGTAAATACCAATACAGAAGTAAAGAAATCAGGAATTCCTATGGCATACGATGATAATAGTTTATATATCGATGATAGTGAACAGCATTCATTAGTGATAGGAACAACAGGGAGTGGGAAAGTACAATCTATTTTATTACCACAATCAAGATTAGCTATTAGAGCGAGTGAATCTCTAGTAATTAACGATACAAAAGGTGAAATTTATGAATCATTAAAGGAGGATTTAAAAAATAATAATTATAATATAGTCATATTAAATTTAGAAAATCCTAGTAACGGTAATAGTTATAATCCCTTAAAACCTGCCTATCAACAGTTTAAAGTTGGTAATAAAGACAAGGCGATGGAATTAGTTGAGAATATTGCATACTATTTATTCAGTGAAAGAAAAACAAATAATAGTGATCCTTTTTGGGAAAACTCAGCAATTAATTATTTTACAGGATTAGCATTTTATTTGTTTGAAAAAGAAGAACAGCCAAATATAACATTAAACCGAATCTTTGATTTATCCACAGAAATTAATATCAATAAGGAAACATTAGAAAGAATATTATCCGATATTAAAGGTAATCCGGCTATATATGCAAATCTTGTAGGGATATTGCAAGCACCGATTGAAACGAGAGGCAGTATCATATCTGTATTTTCTCAGAAATTAAAATTATATATAAGTAGAGAGAATTTATCAGAGATGATGTCAAAAACTGATTTTGATATTACAAAAATTGCGAAAGTAAAAACAGCGATATTTATAATAGGTGGGAATGTATCATACGCAAACGCATTAATACCATTAATAGTAAATCAAATCTATTACATGGTAGATATTTATGGAAATCAAGAAAAAAGAGTAAATATTATAGTGAATGAATTTGGTAAAATAAATAGAATCAAAGATTTTATTAATGTAATAAATAATGCTAGAAGTATTAATATTAAATTTACTATATTTGTGATGAGTTTGTTAGAATTAAGGAATGTATATGGTGATGAAACAACAGAATTTATCAAAATATCTTTTGGAAATATAATCTATCTGCTAGCTAATGATATAGAAACACTAGAAGAAATCAGCAAAAGATGTGGAAAAAAAGATAATATACCATTAATTACACCAGAAGAATTAAAATTACTAGATATGTTTGAAGCAATTATATTAATGCCAAGAGTATTACCAATCCGAACTAAATTAAAATCTGATAGTGAAATTAAATGGACTAAATAATGCAAATAGAAAAATATTAATAGAAAGAAAGTATAACTTATCAATAAAAGAAAAATTAAAAGAATATATGGAACAGGATATTCATCATCCAAAATATTTATTTTATGGAAGTAATGAGAAAATGGATATCGTTGATATAGGAAAGGAAAATTCAAACGAACCTATTTTTATATTTCCAGAATTCGTTAGAGCAACTGCTTATGCCTTTAAAGATACAATTAAGAAAAATAGTGTGGGATTAAAATATCGAATTATTATAAAAAATCAAAAGATTTATCCCGTTATGACTTTGGAAAATGTAAATATAAAGGATGATATGCAAGGATATATATATGTTTTTAAAAATAATGAAGATTTCATGAAAGACAAGCATTCTATGAAATATAGATGCAACAAAGAGCAGGTTCCATATGATTTGATTACTATAAAATATAGCGATTTTAAAGAATATTATGAAGTAAAATAGTAGATAAAAAAGTGGGGAAGAAAGATGAAAGTATATGTTGAAACCAACGGTAAATATATTTTACTAGATGAAGAAAGTGCTTATGATAATTTAAATAATGAAGATTTTAAACAGTTAGTCATCAATAAAGCAATGGATATGCTTGAGATGTTAAAGTTAAATCTAGAACTACAAAAGCAAAAAGAAGGGAATTATTTAGTAAAAAAGTTAGGACTACATCCTAGTATAAAGAATAGCATATAATCAATATATATGAACAGAGAATAATTAATAGAAAAGGATAGATTAATTAGTGAGTATAATAATATAGAAATTAAGATACATAGTTCTATTCTATGGAAAAAGTGAAAGAAAAATAATATTAGACTACCAAATGGTAGTTTTTCTGTTATAATAAGATAAATTACTCGGATTTTGAGGAAGAGTGTAAAAATTACGAGGTGATAATATGAGAAAGAAAAAACCAGTAAAAGAAATTGTATCGGATTCTATATCAAAACTAACAATTCCTTATATTGAAAAATATGGTAACAGAATTTTAGGAGTTTACTTATGTCCTTATCAAATAGGAGGTCTCCAAAGAATAGAAGTCGTAATATTATATAATAATCAAGAGGAAATACCCGTAATTAGAAATCAAGTATTAATCAATGAAATGAAAATTCAAGTTAGCACTAAACCAATATGTTATTATAGGGGATCTATAAACTATGAAAAGAAAGAAAAAGCTGCTCGTGAATTAAAAAGTAGTGCTGTCATTTATGATCCAAAGAGAATCTTACATAGTAGAATAACCTTCCTACAACAAAATGAAAACATTTCTAAATTCTATAATAGTTTTGAATTACCTAATGAAGTAGTCAAAATTACAAAAAGGAAAGTTTATTCGAGAAAAAAGAGTTCATAAAAAATATAGAATCTCTAAGTGTAATATTTGCAATTACACTTAATTAGCGATTTGCCGATTTACTATAGCAGATATATAAATATAGTTAAATAGAATGGTAATGAATGCCTGAAAAGCAAGAATTAAAGTTTGAAGATGGAAATTGCCAAAAAATTATAGAATATAAATACTTTTTCTATGTAAAAAGTGTTTTAAAAATACATAAATGAGTGATATAATAAATTTAGGGTGGTAATATGAAAGCTTTAGTAACAGGTGCTTCTTCTGGCATTGGTCTAGAAATAGCTAAATATCTAGATACATTAGGGTACGAAGTAATATTGGTAGCTAGGAGTAAAGAAAAACTAGAAGCAGTGGCAAAAACATTGAAACATAAACCCAAAATCATTGTGATGGATTTACAACAAGTAGAAGATATAAAATCATTATATGTATTAGTAAAGAATGATGATATCGATATTTTAGTTAATAATGCAGGATTTGGATTATGTGGCAATTTTACAGAAACAGACCTATCAAAAGAATTAAATATGATTGATGTTAATATCAAAGCAGTCCATATTTTAACAAAGCTTTTCTTAAAAGATATGAAAAGAAAAAATAAAGGATATATCTTAAATGTAGCATCATCTGCAGCATTTCAATCAGGACCATTAATGGCAACTTACTATAGTACTAAATCTTATGTTTATAGATTAACAGAAGCGATTAACTATGAATTGAAAAAAGAAAAAATAAATGTTCAAGTATCGTGTTTATGTCCAGGACCCGTAGATACCAATTTTAATAATATAGCAGAAGTTAGATTTTCTGTGAAACCTTTAAAAGCAGATTATGTGGCTAAATATGCTATTGATAAAATGTTAAAAGGAAAATTATTGATTATTCCAGGATTCAAAATAAAATGTGCTAAATTTTTGGGAAGGTTTGTATCGGATAAGACATTAATGAAAATTACATATCGGATTCAAAAGAAAAAATTGAAATAGAAAATACTAGAAATAGTATTTTTTTCGTTGAATTCGTTAGTATTATCGAGTATAATAATAAGACAAAATGAGGTGGTAGAATGGCAAATATTTTAGAAATCAGAAATTTAAATTATCAATACGGTAAAACTACCATTTTCAAAGACTTTAATCTTTCTGTAAAAGAAGGAAGCTATATTGGTATTGCTGGAAATAATACTAGTGGTAAAACCACATTAATAAAATTAATAACAGGAATTCTTCCTAGTAAAAATACTATCACAATAGGTTATTCTTATGTGGATAACAATCGTATCCAAGACCACTCTAAAGAATTAGGGGTAGTATTAGGAAACAATTTAACTGCTTTTCTATTTGAAGACGTGTATAAAGAAATGGCATTTCCATTAGAAAATTTAAATAAAGAAACTACAGAGATAGAGAATAAAATATTGGAAATCACAAAATTATTTGGCATATCTAAACTATTGGATAAAAGAACGGAAGATTTGACTAATTCTGAAAAACAAGAAGTATTATTAGCAATTTCTCTTTTGCATCAACCAAAAATTCTTTTATTAGATAATGCTTTTTCGATGATGACTTCTAAAGCAAAACAAAAGATAAAAAAGGCACTAAAAGAGTATCAAAAAAAATACAATTTAACAATCATTCTAACCACAACGAACTTAGAAGATACTTTGGATACAGACTATCTATATATTTTAAATGATGGCAATATTGTGGTAGAAGGAGAGCCCTTAGTTGTATTAAAAGAAGATACCTTATTAAGTCGTTTAGGATTATCTCTTCCTTTTATGGTGGATTTATCTTTGAAGCTAGAGTTCTATGAACTAATAAAAGGAATCGAGACTGATATGGACAGGATGGTGAATGGCTTATGGAAATAACATTAAAAAATGTAGGATATCGCTATAAAAATAAAAAAATTCTAGATCATATCAACCTAAAAATAGAACATAATTGCATTACAGGAATTACTGGCGAGTATAAGACTTTATTATGTGAAATCATAGATGCTACCAAACTAGATTATAGTGGTAGTGTAGTAGTAGGAGATGCTCTTTTAAATAAAGAAAATCTAAAATGGATTCGTAAAGAAGTATGTTTAATTCAACAGAATCCTCAAAATCAATTTTTTACGAACAATGTCAAAGAAGAAATTGCCTTTTTAATATCTCGTTTAGCTTATCAACCAAAGGACATCAACAAAAAGATGGAACAAGCTTTAGAAATGGTTGGTCTAAATAAATCATATTTAGATAAAGAGATTAAAACTTTATCAAGCGGTGAAAAAAAGTTGTTGCAAGTAGCCATTGGTTTAATCTATAATCCCAATATCATTATTTTTGATGAACCATTTGTGGAACTAGATTTTATCAATCAAAGAAAACTCTTAAAACTGATAAAAGTATTAAAAGAAAAGTATCAAAAAACAATAATCATCACTAGTAATAACTGTAATCTCTTATATGAAATTACAGATGATATTGTAATTCTAAAAAAAGGACGCATCTTAGCTGCCGATAATACAGTTAAAGTATACCAAAATATGACTCTTCTAAAAGAAAATGATATTGATATGCCAGACCTAATAAAGTTTACGATGTTAGCAAAGCAAAAGAAAGTGAAACTTTCTTTCCATCGTGATATTAGAGATTTAATAAAGGATGTGTATAAACATGTTTAATACAGATTCTATTATTAAAGAAGTAAATATTTTAAATAAAGTAATTTGTTATGGAATCATTCTAATATCATTATTAGTAGTAAAAGAACCTATTTTTATTGGATTTGTGAATTTATTTTTATTGTTAATTACTAAGCAATATCCAAATCTGTTGAAAATGAATATTTTAATTGTTTTGGTTGCTTTACTGGGAATATTTTTTCCACAAATTTTGTGGATAACTAAATTAGGAATATTAATCATATACACAATTCTGTTGAAAAAGGTAACAAGAGCCATAGAACTAAGATACGTGTTAGAAAGCACACTTTATCGTTTTCAACAAAAACAGGTTACTTATAAGATTCTTTCGTTTATTTATTTTGGAAAATATTTTAAAAAGAATTTAAAAAGATTAATGATTCTAAAAGATGATTATGGATTAAACTATAGTATTCATTTTGTTACATTTATGATAAAAAATGCTTATCATCAAACAAAAGAACAGATGAAAGAATTTATGCAACTCAATAAATTAAGATTCTATAATGATTCTAAACAAAGAACTTATATGGAAAAGCCAACTTGGGAATCTTGGGATACTAATTATTTAGTAATTCATATATTCATTTTCTTATTGGTTTGTTTTTATGGGAGGTAATATGCGTTATCGAATTGATTTTTCTTATGATGGAACTCAGTTTAATGGCTATCAATTACAGCCTAATTTAAGAACAGTTCAATCTGAACTTGAGAAGGCAGTAAGTTATTTAAATAGACAAACTGCTACTTCTGTCCAATCGTCAGGTAGAACGGATAAAGGAGTTCATGCACTAAATCAAGTAGCTCATTTTGATTTAAATATTGATACCACTTTAGAAAAAATAAAAAGAGGATTAAATTCCAATCTTCCAGAAGATATTCATATAATCAGGGTAAGAAAAGTATCATCTAATTTCCATGCTCGTTTTTCAGCTAAGAAAAAAGAGTATATTTATAAAATCAATACCTCAGAATATGATCCGATGATGAGAAACTATGTTTATCAGTATAATCGACCACTTGATATAGAAAGAATGAAAGAGGCCATTCAGTATTTTGAAGGAACACATGATTTTACTTCTTTTGTATCTAGTGAAGATGAACGAGAAAATAAAGTTAGAACTATTTTAAGGACAAATATAAAAGAAAAAAAAGGAATCATTGAAATTAGTTTTCAAGCCGATGGTTTTATGAAGTATCAAGTAAGAAATATGGTAGGACTTCTAATTTATATTGGTAGTGGCAAAAAAGAAGTTCAAGATGTGAGTCAAATAATAGAAGCAAAGGATAGAACGAAATCAGTTAAGACTGCACCAGCTGAAGGACTATATTTAAAAAAGGTGTGGTACTAAGATGGAAGAAATAAAACAAAAATTAGAACTTCTAGCAGAAAAAATAATATATACATGGAAATTATAAAATCACTTGGGATAATTATATAGAAACATTTAATAAAGATTTGGAAATTATATCTTATATAAAGAATCAAGATAATGTTAGCAATGATGGATATTTTGCATTAAGAAAATTGACAAAAGAACTGATTGCTCACGGTATAAATGGTCCTGTTACAAATATAAGGAGCTATAAAAGAAATAGGCTTTCTGAGTTAACTACTAAACTAAGAAAAGAACTAGAAAAAATTCCTTATGCGGAAGAAAAAGAATTAAAGATAGAAACTATAAATGATTGGATAACATCACTAAAGGTGTTTAAATTAGTTAGTGGAATCTGATTTTAGTCCTTTAAATACTTATCAAAAATTGTTTGAATTACTTAGCATTTCCTTTCAATATAACGATAGCTTTGTAGAATATATAGCTGAAAAGGCAATAAAAATGAAGAAAAATTAATTTTAGACGATAAAATTGTGCAAAAAAACATATTTTCATTGACTTTTGACACTCATTTATCATATAATTTTAACTGGTACATTTTATATATTCCAAATTCTTGATTATGTCCTGGGAAAACATATTTGAGAAGGGAAACAAATAAAAGGAGAATATATATGACAAGTTTTATGCAAAAGAAAGAAACTGTTGATCGTAAATGGTATGTGATTGATGCCAAGGATCAACCATTAGGAAAAGTGGCTGCTAAAGCTGCTCACATGTTAAGGGGAAAACATAAACCTACTTATACACCACATATTGATTGTGGAGATTACATCATCATTATTAATGCAAAAGATGTAAAACTAACTGGAAACAAATTAGATCAAAAAATGTATTATAATCACTCTATGTATCCAGGTGGATTAAGAGAAAGAACTGCAAGAGTAATGAAAGAAAAATATCCAATTGAAATGATGGAAAGAGCTGTAAAAGGAATGCTTCCACATAATCGTTTGGGTAGACAAATGTATAAGAAATTATTCGTATATGAAGGAGAAACTCATAATCAACAAGCACAAAAGCCTGTTGTGATTGAGTTAAAGTAGGAGGGCAATATGGCAAAAGATAAAGTTTATACTGGAACAGGTAGAAGAAAGACTAGTGTTGCTAGAGTAAAGTTAATTCCAGGTAAAGGTAATGTAACAATTAATGGTAGAGATGTTCATGAGTATTTACCATATGAAACTCTTATTATGGATTTAATGCAACCCCTAGTACTTACTAAAACCAATGAAATATTTGATGTTGAAGTAAATGTTACTGGCGGAGGTTTCTCTGGTCAAACAGGAGCAATTCGCTTAGGAATTACAAGAGCACTTTTAAGTTATGATTCTACAACTGCTAAGGACTCTGAAAATAGCTTTAGAAAACCTTTAAAAGCAGCAGGATTTATTACTCGTGATGCTCGTAAGAAAGAGCGTAAGAAACCAGGATTAAAGAAAGCACGTCGTGCACCACAATTCTCAAAACGTTAGGATATTGGATAAAAAGGATCATAATGATTCTTTTTTTTGTTCTTAAACATTAAGGGGTGCAGAATGAAAGTTCAGTATCCTGTTTTTAAAATATATTGTATCATCAAAGATTTTGAAAACTTTAAAAATAAATAGATGAATCTTTAATAAATATATCAATCTAAATCTTCCAGTATTTAATAATCCGAATAAACAAATATAGAGAGGATAATATAAAATATACAAAAAAAAGAGATAAGTCAGCTTGTCTCTTTTTTTGTAAAGTATACAGTAATATTCAAAATCATTTTATTTCATAACATTATTCATAGTTCTTAATTTCTTTTTTAGAAAATCTCTACACTCTTTTGTAATCAAATTAGTTGAATATTTTCCTAAATAAATGCGTTTTTCTTTTAAATTAAGCATCGAGATTTGATTGATATTTACAATGCAACTACGATGAACTTTTAGAAACATAGAATGTTGTTCTAACTTTTTTCCAATTTGCGTAATGCTTTCTTTAATTTTATAAGCAAAATCTTCTGTATATAAAAAAGTGTAATTATCATTTAAATCTTTCTCAAAATATAAAATATCATCAAAAGGAACATGAAATAATTTTCCATTATATTGAAAAGTGTATGTATCTTTCATGTGTAAGATGTCATAAACAGTTTCTAAAGATTCCCATAATCTTTTTCTTATATTCTCCCTTTTAGAAATAAAATCTAACATCAGTAATTTACTAGTGAATCCTGTGCTTTTTAAGTTTTCATAACTAGTAATCACCATTAATGGACTCATCCAGTCTCCCTCGTTTCGAATGGTTCTTGCTAAATCAAGACCAGACTTTCCAGGTACTTCGATGTCCAAAATAAATAGTTTCTTGCCAGGAATACTAGCTAATTTTTTTTCTAGGTTTCTGATATACGAAGAAAAAATATAAAATTTAATTTTTATTTTTTGTGATTGAAAAAAGCTTCGAACTACTTCTTGATATAATTTTTGCATTTCTTCATTATCTTCATAAATAATAATATTAATCATAAAACACCTCATAACACAATAAATACTATCATATTTAACTAAAAGTAATCTTTTACTCTTGTAAATTGTCGAAAATTGTCGATTTTTGGTAACTTTTTCAAAAGAAAAAATGAAAAAACAATAATCAGAGGAAAAAAACATATACTAGAATAGGTGATGGATATGACCAAAACAAAATATAAGCTGTTAGTAATTAGTCTTTTCCTAATTGGAATTATTACTCTCACAAAGGTAGATGCTATTACGAATGAATTGCCACTACTAGGTAGAGTCATTTTTGTAGATCCAGGACATGGTGGGAGAGATCCTGGAACTAGCTATGGCAAAATTCAAGAAAAAGATATTGTGTTAGAAATCTCCAATATTTTAAGAGATCAACTAAGTGAAAAAGGTGCTATTGTTTATATGACTAGAGAAACAGATACGGATTTATCTAGTGAGTGGGATGAACGAAAAAAAAGAGGAGACTTATATCGAAGAATCCTAATGTACAAAAAGTATAATGCCGAATTATATTTATCGATTCATATCAATTATTATCAAGATACTAGTGAAAGTGGAGCAGAAGTTTTATATCATCCTATTAATGCTCAAAATAAAATATTTGCTACCATTTTAATGAATAATTTTAAAACAGCTTTAGGATCGAGAAGAAAGCTGAAAACCACGGATCTCTATATGTACCAGAATACAACAGTTCCTGGTGTTTTAATAGAATGTGGCTTTTTATCCAATCCCAATGAAAGATATCTTCTTCAACAAGAAAGTTATCAAAGAAAACTATCACAAGTAATTACCGATAGTGTTATTACTTACTTTAATAACTAACTTTTTCAATATAGGTATTTGGGTAATAATGAGAAATAATTTGCTTATAATGATATCCTGCTCTAGCCATAGCTTCAGCCCCATATTTACTAAGGCCTAGTCCATGTCCATGACCATAGGTAGTGAAAGTAGTATATTCATTTTCAATACTAACCGTAAAATCATTAGAGTTAAGTCCTAATCGATTGCTTAGAATCAATCCATCAAATACTTTATCACCAAATTTAATATACTTTACTCTGTGTCCAATTGTTTTCATAATAATATCGACAGTAGTATTTTTAGTAATCTTAGTGTTTAATAGTTTACTTAAGTAGTCATTTGGAACAATTCTACGACTAACTTTCTCTTCCTTGACATCCCAACTACTAGGAACACTTACTAGATAAGGATAAGCTAGTTTTAAAACATTGCGAGAATCTTCTGTTTGGCCATTACTAGCAAGATGATAATAAGCATCAATATAGTCACCATCAAATTTAATTACTTCATCTTTTGTATCATGAATAGCCTTAATAATCTTAGCACGATATTTTTCATAATGAGTTCCCCAAATTTCTTTTAAATAAGAATGGTCTCGATAAATCTGAGTAGAATTAAAGTTTTTAATAGGTAGATTGCGACTTAATCTTTTTAATGCATAAGTACGAGCAATTACTGCCTGAGCTTTCAAACTTTCTTCATGAAAAATAGCCGGCATTTCACCACTAACGACACCAAAAACATATTCTTCTAATTTTAATCTTTCAATAATGCCACTACTTTTTTCTAAGTCAATTAGTTTATCGCTAGTAGCAGCTTCAATAATTTCTACAGGTCTATTATGTAAAAAATCATAATCACTTAAGTAAATAGAACCAATAATAATGCCATTTTTCACAAAACAGATTTTATCTCCTTTAAAAGGAATATTCGTCCTTACCAAATAGTTTTTTGTTTTTTGATAGATATTAGTAGTAGCAGAGGATTCTTGATCTTTTGCAAATTCAAAATTATCATTTACATATAAGTATAAAATAGGAGTATTTTGTTCACTAACCAATAAATATTTATAAAACATTTTATCACCCAATATTATTATTGGGGAAAGTTTCAACTTTCATACAGAAGAACCAAAAAATATGATATCATCCATAAATTATGATATATTTTATATATAAGAGGTGATAAAATGAATGTATCCAAAAAATCTTTAAAAATTTATCAGGTGCCAATTCAAACGAAAGCACAAATAGTATTGGAATATTATGAATTTGGAATGCCCATTATAGAATCCTTAGCGGATGCTAAATTTGCTATCATAGATGAATTTGCTGATAGAATGATAAATATGTGTGATAAAGAACACAATGTAGATTCAGACTTTTTCTTTCAGCTTTGCCTAGAGCCAAAGGAAGTAGATGAGTTAAGAAAATTTTTAAGTAAACATAAGAAATTTATTTTTAAATACATTATTTCGCAAGACGAATTTGTGAATTCCCATATTTACCAATTATACTTACAGTATATTCCTCATAAATTAACTGAGGTAGAGAAAAGTATTTTTTTGGATGCTTATATTAATATGATAGCTAATTTACGAGGAAGTGTTATTTCTAATGAAAAGAGAAAAAAATTGGAAGAACACTTACGCATTAATCGATTTTAAAAGAGAATTAAAATTCAAAATATTTCAATTCTCTTTTTTTATCGCAATCTTTTCCAGTTTCATAACTTAAATTACCAACTACTTTTTTCAAATTAATCTTCTTATCATAGTAAAGATATTGATTAATCTCTTGAATCATTTTCGTAGTTTTTCCTAAAGCTTTGATATAAAGATCTAAAATAGATTCATTACTTTTTGTTCTCTTATCCGTTGGATTATACCAGCGTTTGTGTTCAAGATTTAAAAACTCTTTTTTTCCCTTTTTATTAATATGGTAAGACAATGGTACTTTTCTTAGAAAGTTTTTGGGAAATGTCCAATCAATGATTTGATAAAAAGCTTTTTTAAAACCTGTCGGATCATATCGAAATACTTTATAAAAAAATTTCATT
This sequence comes from uncultured Bacilli bacterium, assembly GCA_944359075.1. Classification (GTDB taxonomy): domain Bacteria; phylum Bacillota_I; class Bacilli_A; order RF39; family UBA660; genus Alloscybalousia. Next base: position 9,640 of record CALVSR010000005.1, on the reverse strand, counting down.
TGTTTACCGGCAACTAAGTAGTATTGATCAAAATTAGAAATTCCAAAAACTTCTTTATAAGTAAAGTTTATTACTTCAATTAGTGTCGGATCAAAAGAATCTACATTAAAACAAAAACGATGACATTTAAATTTATAGGGGTTGATCCCTTTACGAAGTGTCAATAAATAATTATCAAAATAGGATTCCATTTCATTATGTAGATGATTATATTTATAAGTCTCTTTCTTGTTTTTATCAAAATTTCCTGTTTTATAAATGATATAAGGATGCATTGTGCTATCTAAAACGTAGTGGGAAAGCATTCCATATAAATAAGCCATAACTTGAGGATGATATTGATGTCCATTATATTTTATATAATTAATCAAGGTTGAGAAAAATTCGTAGGTTTTTACTTTTTGACTGTAATATCCAAAATTACGGATTGCTTTTCCACATCTAAAGTTAGTAATATTATAAAAGAACAAAATATCGGTATTTTGAGCAAAAAATTTTAGATCTTCTTTATAATCAACCAGCAATTCTTTACTTCGAATACTCAGTCGATCATATAAATCCAATGCAAAAAGTGCATGAGTCATAGTACCTGCCATCTTGTTTCCTCCCAATAGTTATATTTTAACATAATTTTTCATATTTTTTTCATATATTTTACACAATTGTTGTGTTATAATTTATGCTAGGTGAGATAGATGAGTAATAAAGAATTTAAAAATTTAGAAGAGCAGATTATGATTATGGAATATAAAGGGATGAATATTCCTGATAAAGAATATGCCAAAGAAGTGCTATTACGTGAAAATTATTTCTTTTTAAGTGGATATCGTCACCTGTTTTTAAAGTCAGAAACAGAGAAACGTTTTTTATCAGGAACCACTTTTGATGAATTATACAGCTTATTCCTATTTGATCGAACTTTTCGTAATATTATTTTTAAAAACTTATTAGTAATCGAAAATAATATCAAATCTATCATCTCCTATCAATTATCTAAAAAGTATGGATACAAAGAAAGTGAATATTTAAAAGCAAAAAACTTTACGAATGCACCACAAAAATCAAGGCAAGTGCAAGATTTAATCAAAAAAATGAAAAGACAAGTAAGAATCAATGGCCCTCAACATAGTGCTACCAAGCATTATATCGATCATTATGGGTACATTCCTTTATGGATTTTAGTAAAAGTATTATCTTTTGGCATTGTTGGGGAATTATTTGCCATACTAAAGAAAGAGGATCAACAACAAATTGCTGATATTTATCACTTGGATGTGGATATATTAGAAATGTATTTACCAATTCTATCTAATTATCGTAATTTATGTGCCCATGAAGATATTGTGTTTGAAAACCACACACAAAGAGCAATTAACGATACATTATATCATAGATTATTGGGTATTGATAAAATGGATGGTGAATATATTTATGGTAAGAATGATATTTTTGCCTTGATTATCATGATAAAGCAGATGTTAAAGGAGAATGAATTTAAAGATATGTGCTTGGAAATAGAGCACGCAATTAATAATTTAGAGTACAATTTAAAGACCATTCCTATTGGTAAAGTATTAGATCGAATGGGATTTCCAGAAAATTGGGCTCAGCTAGCAAATATTACAAGGAAGGTGGAAGAATGAGGGGAAAATTAATATCACTAGCTTTAGTACTAATAGCATTTTTATTAGGAGGAGGTGCTATGTACTATTTTGTAGAAGTAAACGAAAATGAAAAGCTAAGTAATGTTTCTAATAACTCTAATTACACAACAGGAGTTATTCAATGTAGTAATGATATTACGATTGATGAAACTGGAATATCAACTGCTGTAGGAGAAATTTACGATGCGACAGTCACAATTCAGAATTATCAGAATGGAAGACTAGCTTCTTCGGGAAGTGGTTTTATTTATAAAAAAGATGATAGCTATGGATATATTATGACTAACCATCATGTAATAGCTGGAGCAGATAAAGTAATCATTACTTTATCAAATGATGATCAAGTAGAAGGAACTGTAACTGGTAGTGATGAATATTTAGATTTGGCTGTAGTAAAAATAGATGGATCTCATGTTAGCCAAGTAGCTAAGATTGGAACAAGTGAAGATTCGAATGTTGGGGATACAGTATTTACAGTAGGATCACCAGTAGGATATGAGTATCGTGGAACAGTAACTAGAGGAACTTTATCTGGAAAAAATAGAATGGTAGAAGTTAGTATTGCCTCAACCAATGATTTTGTAATGCAAGTTCTTCAAATTGATGCTGCTATTAATCCAGGAAATAGTGGTGGACCCTTAGTAAATATCAATGGAGAAGTAATTGGTATTAACTCATTAAAATTGGTAGAAGATGAAATTGAAGGAATGGGATTTGCGATACCAATTGAATATGCTATGAATTATGTGGATGATCTAGAACAGGGAAGAGAATTAGAAAGACCATTGATTGGAATTACGATGCTAAATGCTACAGATGTTTATGGACTATACCAAAATGGCATTATGTTAGATGAGGATATTGAATCAGGAGTTGTCGTAATTGGTGTTAGTCAAAATAGTGGAGCTGAAAAAGCGGGATTAAAAAAGGAAGATATTATTTTAGCCGTAAACGGTCAAAAAGTATCCAATGCAGCTTATTTAAAATATGAGTTATATAAATGTAATGTTGGAGATACGATAGAAGTTAGTTATATGAGAAATGGAAAAATGGAAACAACCCAAGTAACTCTTACCAAAATTGAAGAGTAACCATAGTAATATGGTTTTTCTTTTTGGTTTTTTATGATATAGTATTACTAGATTTTGAGGTGTACTATGGAAAGATATCAAAAGATAGAAAGTAGTTTAATTACAAAATATCGAAAGGATATTTGGGCTAAATTTGTAAAAGGAGTTCAAGAGTTTCAAATGATTGAAGAAAATGACAAGATAGCTGTTTGTATTTCTGGAGGAAAAGATTCTTTTGTATTAGCCAAATGTATGCAGGAGATTCAAAAACACGGTAAAGTAAGATTTGATTTAGAATTTATAGTAATGAATCCTGGATACAATGATAAAAACATACAAAAAATTATAGAAAATGCGAAAACTATGAATATTCCTATTACGATATTCGAATCTGATATTTTTTCAATTGTGGAAAAAGTGGATTCTTCTCCTTGTTATTTATGTGCTAGGATGCGTAGAGGATGCCTTTACAACAAGGCTAAAGAATTAGGATGTAATAAGATAGCATTAGGTCATCATTATGATGATGTGATGGAGACTATTTTGCTTAGTGTTTTATATGGAGGAGAATTCAAAACAATGATGCCTAAATTACATAGTACGAATTTTCAAGGGATGGAATTAATTAGGCCAATGTATTATGTCAGAGAAAAGGATATTATTAGCTTTGCTAAATATCATGAACTAGATTTTTTAAATTGCGCCTGCCGATTTACAGAAAGAAATCATGATCAGATCCAAGATAGTAAGAGACTATTAGTAAAAAGGCTAATTCAAGAATTGAAAAAGGATAATGATTATGTAGAATATAGTATTTTTAAAAGTGCTTTTAATGTAAATTTAAATACCTTGATTGGTTATCATAAAGATGAAAAAACTTATCATTTTTTGGATGATTATAAGAAATAATATTTACTTATAAAGCTTATTTATTATATAATATAAGAAGTGAGAGAGATAGAAGTGGAGAGAAAAGAATGAAAAAATTTAAGAAGTTGTTTGTAATTTTATTTGTATTGATGACTTTCTTACCAGCTGGAGTAAAAGCCGAAATAGAAAAACCAGAGGCTAATAAAGAACCGGTTAAGGTCTATATGTTTCGAGGGTCAACTTGTAGTTTTTGTGAGAAAGCGTTAGAATGGTTTGATAGTATTGAAGACGAGTATGGTGACTATTTTGATTTAATTACTTATGAAGTTTGGAATGATACGGATAATGCTGCTCTAATGGAAGAGGCTGCTGAAATGATGGGAGATACTGCTAGTGGAGTTCCTTATATTATTGTTGGAGAATATACTTATCCAAATGGATTTTCTGCAGATAGTATAGTAAGTAGTGATTCTGATCAAACAATGGGAGATCAATTAATTGAAAGAATCCTAGAAGTTTACCAGAGCGACAATCGTTATGATGTAATCGAAGCAATTAATAATAAACCAGATTATAGTAATATTGTTGGTACGGTAGCGATTATAGTGATTGCTGGATTAATAATTATTGCAGTAGTTTCAAGAAGACAGAATAGTAGGGGCTAATATAGTCCTTCAGACTGTTGACAAAGTAAAATTTGTTAATAGTCTTTTTAATTTGATAAAAAAGTATTATAATTTAATTGTAAGGATTGCTTTTATTCCCAAAATTTAAGCTTACTGTCCTTACTTTTTTTATATAATTTTGATATAATTATAATGGGAATAAAAGAGAGTAAGTGATAAAAATGATAACCATAAATAGAAATATTCAAAGTGAAATCTTAATGACTACTATGGAGGAAATTGTACCAGAAGATAGTTTATTCCGTAAGATAGATAAATACATAGATTTTACTTTTATTTATGATAAAGTAAAAGACTTGTATAGTGAAAACAACGGCAGACCAAGTATAGATCCAGTAGTATTATTTAAAATAGTTTTTATACAGGCATTAGATGGATTAAAATCAATGAGACAGACATGTAAAAAAATTAAAGTGGATGCAGAATATAGATGGTTCTTAGGAATACCATTTGGAATAGATACTCCACACTTTTCGACATTTAGTAAAAATTATGAAAGAAGATTTAAAGACTCAGATATATTTGAAGAAATATTTGTAGAAATCGTAAATCAGGCAATAAAATATAACTTGGTTGATGGAACAACATTTTATACAGACTCAACTCATAAAAAAGCGAATGCTAATAAAAATAAATATAATGATGAAATAGTAAGTATTATAAAAGAAAGACGAAAATGGTTAGAAGAAGAAATAAATGAAGAAAGAATCAAACAAGGAAAAAAACCATTTGAATATAAAGATGAGATAGAAGAAAAACATATCAAAGTAAGTACAACAGATAAAGAATCAGGATATTACCATAGAGATAATAAAGAGAAAGGCTTTATGTATTTAGACCATAGAACAGTAGATGATAAATGTAACATAATAGTTGATGCATACATTACCAAAGGAAATGTTCATGATGCTTCTCCGTTTATAGATAGGGCTGAATATATAAAACATAAATTTGGATTTGATATAAAGAAATATGGAGTTGATTCAGGCTATTTAACCTTGAATATAAAAAAATATTTTATAGAAAATAATATATTTGGAGTATTTGGATATAGAAGATATGGGACACCAGAATCAAGAAAAGAAAAAAGCAAATATGAATACATAAAAGAATTAGATATATATTATGAAAAAGAAACAGGAGAAGTTTTAGAATATAAAGGATTAATAGATAAAAAAGGTTATAAAAAATATGAAAATACAGATAAAACAAAAGTAGTAAGAAGACACATTCATGAAGAATGGAACGAGATTTTTAGAGAAAATAGACTTTCAAAAGAAGGAAAAGAACTTTATCAAAAAAAGAAAAGAACATGTAGAAAGAAGCTTTGCCGATTCAAAACAAAATCATGGATATAGATATGCAATGTATAAAGGAGTTAAAAAAAATCAACATTATACATGGCTTATTTGTACTGCCCAAAATATGAAAAATATAGCAATAAAAAATGATAATGTAGGAAAGAAACCACTTAAACTATCATCAAATATATATAATTTCATAAAAATATTAAAAACATTATAAATTTAAACAAAAAAATTTATTCATAAGAAAACCTCTAGAAAAAAATCTAGGGGTTTGTCTACACTCTGAAGGACTAATATAGTCCTTTTTTTAATACAATTTTTAGAAAAAGAAAAACATATTTTCCTCTAATTCATAGATTATTATGAGGAGGAATATATATGGGAGATTATAAAATAATAGTGGATGCTGGACATGGTGGGGATGATCCAGGCGCTGTAAGTGGCAACTTAAAAGAAAAAGATTTTAATCTTGAGGCGGCTAACTATATGTATAATCGTTTTAAAGAATTGGGAGTTCCTGTAGCAATTACAAGGGATAGTGATAAGACTTTAACTAGGCAAGAAAGATTAAATATTATGAATAATACCTTTGGAACTACTCCTAATGTAATAATTTTATCTAATCACATAAATTCAGGGGGAGCGGAGTTCAGTTACCATTACATAATTTAATTGGGCATTTAGACGACTATATTTAAGCTAAATAAATTTATTGATAATTATACTAAAATTGAGCTTTTAACTTGAATAAAGGCATAAAATAAAGAATTTTTAATATATTTCACTTCAAATGTTAAAAATTGTCAAATTTTGTTGTATAATGTAGTTAAGAATAGCAGTATCATTCTTTTTTTAAGATGGATACTGCTTATTTTTTTGAAGTGAGGTGTTAAGTATGAAAGAAGTTGAAGATATAAAATTAGAAATCACTAATTACTTACTAGCTAATAAAGTTAATATTTTATTTGGAGCAGGTGCTCCTAAATGTAATTTAAAAAATAAAAGTGAAGAATTTCCTTTAATGACTGACTTGGTTAAAGCAGTTAAAGAAGATTTTGATATACAAACTTGTATTAGTGAAATAGAAAGCATGGAAACAGATCAAAAGGATATTGTTATCAATCAGTTAAAATTTCATGAAAATGATGTTGAGGGTTTGTTGAGCTCTTTAGAAGGAGTAAGTCAATTTATTACAAATTGTGATTTAATAAGTATATTAGAAAAATTATTGATGCTAATAAAATATAAAATAATAAATAGAATTCATTCATCAAATAAACAAATTCCATTAAAAAATTATGAAGAATTTTTTAATAGTTTGCGTGATATTAATCAAGTTAAAAATTTTAATAATGTAGTTAATGTGTTTACAACGAACTATGATATGTTATGCGAAGAAAGTATGGATAATTTAGGTATTCATTATTACAATGGATTTGTTGGTAATTATAAAAGAACCTTTAATGCCAATTATTACAAATACAAATATGTAGAAAATATGGAATTAAACAAGAGTAAATATTATCAAAAAAAGGATCATTTCAATTTATTTAAAATTCATGGCTCATTTTCATGGAGAAACAATGCTGATGGTGAATTATATGAAGTTCAAGATTATGAGAATAATATTGAAAAATGTGAACTAATCCAACCATCATCTAATAAATTTATAAGAGTGGCTCTACTTCCATATTATTCTACATTATTAAGAGAATTCTCTAATAATATAAAACAAGAAAAAAGTATACTATTAACAATAGGTTATGGATATGGGGATTTGCATATTAACTCATTAATAAAAGAAGCATTAATGTTAGATCAATTTACTTTAATTGCGGGAGTCTACAGTGAAGAGAATAAAGAATATGTTTTGAAACAACTAGGTGGTAAAAGAAATAATATTATATTTATATTTGGAAAAGATTCGACATTGCAAGGAATAACACAAAACATAAAAAATAAAATTGATGGTGATGAGAATGGAAAATAAATCAATTGAGGTTGGAAAAATCATAACTGTTGATGGAGTCTATGTGACAATTGAATTGTTTGAAGACTTGACTACATCACAATATTTAACTTCATTATCAAAAATCTATGAAATAGGAGGTGTTGGAAACTATCTTAAATCCAAAAAAATTGATGGTGAACTTATGATTGAAATATTATCAGAACAAGCTTGTGAATTTGATGTAAAACAAAATCAAGATATTATAATTAAACCTAAAATATTAAGGACTATCAAAGGTAAAATTAAGGGTAAATTGTTCAATAATGGTATGTACAAAATGGGGGTCTATGATTCTCCGATGGTTTTTGATTCTGTATATTTGACGGAAAAAGAAGATGTTGAAAAAATATATACATCACAAGTTAATGATGGACGATATGTAATTGGGAATGTTGTATTAAATGATAATATATCTTTTACAATTGATATAAATCGTTTTTTTGCTAGTCATATTGCCATTTTAGGAAACACAGGTAGTGGCAAATCAAATACTCTAGCGAGTTTGTATGAAAATATGTTTAATTCCAAAAATAGTGTAGGTAAAAAATATATTGAATTATTAAATAATAAGAGCAGATTTTTAGTGATAGATACTAATGGTGAATATACTAAATCTTTTATAAATGATGAATATAAAAAGATTATTAAAGTTAATATGAGAAAAGAAATTAGTGACTTTAAAATTCCTTTAATGTGTACGGATGCAGAAGATTGGGGAGTAATGTTAAATGCTACTGATAAAACTCAACAACCATTAATTGATAAATCATTTCGTGATTTAAAAAAGATTAAGACTGTATTTGAAATGCTTAATTATATAGAGAGTAGAACAAAAATGTTAGCTAAGGTAATTTTTAACTCAACAAAAAATGTTAACCAAAAATTTACAGCTATTTCAAATTTACATCAAATTATAGACGGGTATTTACATAAATATGTTCATGATAATTTTATAGATAATGATTCAATTAATGATTTTTTTGAAATTAGAGTATATTATGGTCAACTTTGTTTTGGTAATTTGTCAGTTTCTCCTTCTATTGAAGAAATTGATAATCATATAAATAAATTGAAAGTTATAAAAGAAAACTCTTGCAATGATAAAGCAATTAGTATTGGTATAGATGAATTAGATTTCTTCTTAAAGTTTAATTATCAATATAATATAAATGCTTATGAAATAAATGAAAACTTTATTGGACCATTATTAAACAGATTTAATAGCATGAAAAATAATTTTGAAAAAATATTTTCTGATGATGCTAGTGAAAAAAGTATAATTGATATTATATTTGAAAACAAACCTTTAGTTATATTTGACATAAGCTTAACTAATTCAAAATTTAAGATTGCATTGAGTTCTCTAATTTCTAATAAACTGTACAAATATTATGAGGAACAGGAAACAAGAAATAAAGAAACATTATCTATAATAATAGATGAAGCTCATAATTATTTAAACAACAAAACAATAGAAAATGAAGATAAAATGGCATTAAGAACTTTAGAAGTCTTTGAAAGGATAATAAAAGAGGGTAGAAAGTTTGGAGTATATATGACAATTTCAAGTCAAAGACCAGTTGATATATCTCCTACAATTCTATCACAATGTCATAATTATGTTATACATAGGTTAGCGAATCCAAATGATATTAATCAAATATATAATGTTGTTTCGTTTGTTGATAAAAAAAGTATTGATATGCTTTCAATATTAGCTCCTGGCCAAGCGATTTTTTCAGGGACTGCTTTTTTTAGCCCGACTTTGGTTCAGGTTAAGAAACCGAAATATTCTGTTGAAAGTGAAACTACTGTGTTGACTCAAATATGGAATACTAATAATGAAACAAATGAAATATGATTTTCAAAAAAGAGATGTGTATATAAAATTTTAGAAAATTTAGACGATAAGATAATTTATAATTAGAGTTGATTTAAAAATCACTCTTTTTTTAGTGCGACACGCATGTGTTAAAACTAGGGCATGAAAGTTGCCTGTGGGCTTGGTAGTAGGAACCACTAGCCAATAGCA
>CALVSR010000004.1 GCA_944359075.1 uncultured Bacilli bacterium | reverse complement strand
CATTATCAAATAAAGCATCAACAGCTTCTTGCAACATACGTTTTTCATTTTGAATAATGATACTAGGAGCACCTAAATCAATTAACTTCTTTAAACGATTATTACGATTAATAACACGACGATATAAATCATTTAAATCACTAGTAGCGAATCTACCACCATCTAATTGAATCATTGGTCTTAACTCTGGTGGAATTACTGGAATACAATCCATAATCATCCACTCTGGTTTATTACCAGATTTATGGAAAGCATCTAATACATCAATTCGTTTAAGTAAACGAGTTCTTTTTTGACCTTGAGCATCTTCTAACTCTTTAGTAAGTTCATTTAATTCTGCTTCAATATCTACTTTTTTCAAAAGCTCTTTGATAGCTTCTGCTCCCATACCAACCTTAAAAGTATTACCATATTTTTCATAGTAAGCACGATATTCTTTTTCTGATAAAGTTTGTTTATTTTCTAAAGGTGTATTTCCTTTATCAATGACAACATAACTTACAAAATATAATACTTCTTCAAGATCTCTTGGACTCATATCCAAAACAAGACCCATACGGCTAGGTACACCTTTAAAGAACCAGATATGAGAAACAGGAGACGCAAGTTCAATGTGACCCATTCTCTCACGTCTTACTTTACTACGGGTAACTTCAACTCCACAACGATCACATACGATATTTTTATAACGAACCCTCTTATATTTACCACATGCACACTCGAAATCTTTTGTAGGTCCGAAAATTTTCTCGCAGAATAATCCGTCGCGTTCTGGTCTTAAAGTACGATAGTTAATCGTTTCTGGTTTCTTAACTTCACCATAACTCCATTCACGAATCTTTTCAGGAGATGCAATACCAATTTTTAAAGCTTCAAATTTATCTACTGCTATCATTTTTATTCATCCCCTTCCATTAAATCTTTCTCTATCAATTCTTCATCAAAATCTAAGTCAAAATCATCATCAAATTCGCTATCATCATCTTCATAGCTGTCATCTTCTTCACTGTCCGAAGCAGTGGAAATAAGCGGTGCATCCATCTCAGGCTCATTAGGATTGAAATCATCTTTATATTCTTCTTGTTCAATTTCTTTTAAATCCAATTCATTACCTTCATCATCAATAATAGAAATATCAAGTCCTAAAGCTTGGAATTCTTTCATAAGTACTCTAAAGGATTCTGGCATACCAGCCTGATTAATTTCTTCACCCTTAACAATAGATTCATATACTTTAACACGGCCAAGTACATCATCGGATTTATAAGTAATGATTTCCTGTAAAGTATGAGCAGCACCATAAGCTTCTAGCGCCCAAACTTCCATTTCTCCAAATCTTTGTCCACCAAATTGTGCTTTACCACCAAGTGGTTGTTGTGTTACTAAGGAATAAGGTCCGGTAGAACGAGCATGAAGTTTATCATCAACCATATGGTGTAGTTTAATCATATACATCACACCAACAGAGATACGATTATCAAATGGTTCTCCTGTACGACCATTATATAGAACAGTTTTTCCATCTTCATCCATTCCAGCTTCCTTCATCATATCGATGATATCTTGATTCTTAGCACCATCGAATACTGGAGTAGCTACATGAATATTTAATTTCTTAGCAGCCATACCTAAGTGTAATTCTAAAATTTGTCCTAAGTTCATACGAGAAGGTACACCTTGTGGATTTAGCATAATGTCAACTGGTGTTCCATCTGGTAAATATGGCATATCTTCACTTGGTAAAATTAAGGAAATAACACCTTTGTTACCATGACGTCCAGCCATTTTATCACCAATTTGAATCTTACGCTTTTGAGCAATATATACACGAATAACTTTGCTAACACCTGCTGGCAATTCATCATTATCTTTACGAGAATAAATCTTAACATCATGAACGATACCTTCTCCACCATGTGGAACACGTAAAGAAGTATCTCTTACTTCACGAGTCTTCTCTCCAAAAATAGCGTGTAATAATTTTTCTTCAGAAGTAAGTTCAGCCATACCTTTAGGAGTAACTTTACCAACTAGAATATCGCCTTCTTTTACTTCCGTACCAATAATAACGATACCATTTTCATCTAAGTTCTTACGAGCATCATCACCAACATTTGGAATATCACGAGTAATCTCTTCAGGACCTAGTTTGGTTTCACGACATTGCATTTGATAATCTTCAATATGAATAGAAGTATAAACATCATCTCTAACCAATTTTTCATTCAAGATAACAGCATCTTCATAGTTATATCCATCAAAAGTCATGAAAGCAACTACGACATTCTTACCTAAAGCTAATTCTCCCTGATCCATACTAGGACCGTCGGCAATAACATGTCCACGCTCTACTTTATCACCAACTTGAACAATAGGTCTATGGTGATAGCATGAATCTTGGTTAGATTCTTCAAAGTTTGCTAAATAATAAGTATCTTTTCCAGTTTTATTTTTAATCACAATTTGTTTAGCATCTACATATTCAACAATTCCATCTGCTTTGGCTACGATAGCAGCACCACTATCTCTAGCAGCAATGTACTCAACACCTGTCCCAACCAAAGGAGCTTCTGCTTTTAATAAAGGAACAGACTGACGCTGCATGTTAGCACCCATCAGAGCACGAGTAGCATCATCATGTTCTAGGAATGGGATACAACTTGTAGTAACAGCAACTACTTGTTGTGGTGAAACATCGATATAATCTACTTGTTCAGGTTTTACTAAAATAGTATCTCCTCTAAAACGAGCAGAAACTTGACTATCTGTCATAATATTATTATCATCCGTTGAAACAGTAGCTTGTGCGATAATAACATCATTTTCTTCATCGGCTGTTAAATAATCAACCTGTTCTGTAATTTTACAGTTTTCCACTTTACGATATGGAGTCATGATAAATCCATATTCATCTACTTTTGCATAACTTGCAAGCGAAGTAATCAATCCGATATTAGCACCTTCTGGAGACTCAATAGGACAAATTCTACCATAGTGAGATGGGTTAACGTCACGTACTTCCATACCAGCACGATCTCGAGATAATCCTCCAGGTCCTAAAGCTGATAAACGACGCTTATTAGTTAACTCACTAATAGGGTTAATCTGATCCATGAATTGTGATAATTGACTAGATCCAAAGAACTCTTTCATCGCTGCCGTTACAGGTCTAATATTAATCAATGTTTTAGGGGTTACTTCTTCCATTTCCTGAGTAGTCATACGTTCACGAATGACTCTTTCCATACGAGATACACCAATTCTAAATTGGTTTTGTAATAACTCTCCTACTTGACGGATACGACGATTTCCTAAATGATCAATTTCATCGTAATTACCAACACCTTCTAATAAACATAAGTAATAAGAAACTGCTGCATATACATCAGAAATAGTAAGTCTTTTCACTTCAAGAGTTTGATCATTACCAATAACAGTAATTTTCTCTTTTTTATTATTTGGATTATAAATTTTAATTTCTTGAATTAATTTGTAATAATCTAATTCTTCATTAATCTTAGCTTCTCTAACACCATATCCATCTTCTAACATTGGTCTTAGTTGATCAAGAACATCTTTAGTAAGTAAAGTACCTTTTTCAAAAATAACTTCACCGTTTACTTTAATATCTTCTGCTAATGTTTGATTTAGTAATCTATCAATAACATTTAACTTACGATTAAATTTATAACGACCAACTTTAGCTAAATCATAACGAAATTCATCAAAAAATCTAGTAATAATTTGATTCTTAGAAGAATCCAAAGTAGCAGGTTCTCCTGGTCTTAATTTTTCATAAATTTCAATCAATGCTTCATCTGTATTTCTAGTAGAATCTTTTAATATAGTATTTTCAATATATTGATTTTTTCCAAACATATCACGAATATCATCATCGCTAGACAATCCAAAAGCACGCAACAATGTTGTTAATGTTACTTTTCTAGTTCTATCAATTCTTACATATAATACATCCCTAGCATCCGTTTCGAACTCTAGCCATGTACCACGAGTTGGAATAATTTGTGAAGTAATTAATTCTCTACCATTTTTATCGATTTCACGATTAAAATATACACTTGGAGAACGCACTAATTGACTGACAATAACACGTTCAGCACCATTAATAATAAACGTACCACTATCCGTCATAATAGGCATATCACCTAAGAATATTTCTTGTTCTTTTACTTCTCCAGTCTCATGATTGAAAAGTCTTACATCAACCTTAAGAGGAGCAGAATAAGTTGTTTCCCTATCTTTACATTCTTTAATAGAAAACCTTGGTTCATCAAAATGATAATCACCAAATTCTAGAGATAGAGTACCAGAAAAATTTTCTACGGGGAATAAGTCCTCAAATACCTCTTTAATACCATTAGTAATAAAATCTTGGTATGATTTTGTTTGGATTTCCAATAAATCCTTAAGTTCATAAGTATTTCTAATTCTAGAAAAACTTCTTCTTTTACGATGGTCACCACAGTTAATAGTCTTAAATGCCACTAAAATTCACCCCTATACATTAATAATCAAAGAACATATTTATTAAAAAATAATACGTTGCCAATTTATATTATTAGCATAAAATTCGCAACAAGTCAACGAATTTCACACTTTATTACAAAAAAACCTTTGTTTTTTTCAAGCACTTCTACTTTATACACTTTTTCCAAATCTTTTAATAAAGATTTAGCGCCTTGATCCTTATGAATCACCAAAAATAATTTTCCTTGATTCATTAAATATTCTTTTGCTCCAAATAATATTTCATAAACAATTTTCTTCCCTGCTCTAATTGGCGGATTGGTAATAATCGTATCAAAAACACCATCTATTTTTTCATAACAGTTGCTTTCTAAAATATTAGCAGTTACCTTATTTTCCTTAGCATTCATTTGTGCTAAATGCAAAGCTCTTTTATTCACATCACACATAGTGACTGGCTGATTCGTAAGCTTAGAAGCCATAATCCCAATTGCCCCATATCCGCAACCAACATCCAAAATATCTCCTTCTACCTCATCCCAAGGAATATTTTCTAGTAATAACCTCGTTCCGAAGTCTAAATGGTTCTTGCAAAAAACACCATTATCTGAAAAAAAGTGAAATACATAACCCAATAACTCTACATCAAATTTTCTAATCTCACTCTTTAAATTAACATTATCAAAATATTGTGCCAAGATAGACCACCCCAAAAAGCAAAAGAACTAACTATCAATTTATAAATAGTTAGTTCTCCTTTCGTACCTATATAATACACCATAAGTCAATTATTTTCAAGAAAATTTTCTAAAAACATTTGTCGAATAAAATAAAAAGTGGTATAATAGGCCACTAACAAGAAAGGAAGAAAAATATGCAAAATAGACAAGTAGGAATATTAACCGAACAAGAAGTAAAAGACTATATTAACACCCAATATGAGTATCTAGATTTGACACAAAAACAATTTGACCTTTATGTTAAATTTATTTTAAAAACCGATCGTTTTAAATCATGGAACTCTAAGTTAAAAAATATATCTAGTGCCTTTGACTTTTTTGAATCAAAATTTAATGAAATATATGAATTATTCTTACAAAGAGGCTACTCTCAAGAAACAAGTCTAGAACTGGCTAAGAATGGTGTACTATATTCCGATAGGCGTAACTATACTACAGATTTTAATATTTTAAGAGTATTGGACTTCGAAGAAGTAGTAATCCGACAAAATGTATTACTTTATAAAAGAATTCCTGAAAAAATTCATGCTAAAAAGTGCTATTTTATGGATATTAACGATCAAGAAAATCAAACTATAACAAATCTATTGAAAATAACAGATAAAATTTTTGAAAAAAAAATTCTCGGTTGATGTTACTAAACTATTAAAAAAATATCCATTAACAGAAGAGACCAAAAATGTATGGGCTTACCTAGCTAACTTAAAAGATAAAGATTTATTTTCTGAATTTCAATTAACTCGTAGAGAAATGGCTGCTATATATCCAACTAGTATCGAAGAAATTACCCTTCTAAAAATGATAGCAAAATTATCAGATACAGAAATCATAGAAAAATATGGTATCACAAGAAAAGTATTATTACAGAAGCACCCGTTGAACAATGATACTTTAAAAGCTATTAAGGCAATTCATACTGCAAAAGATGAAACCGTTCAAAAACTATTTCACCAATCAAAAAAAGAAGTATTACAACTAAGAACAATTTCAACAGAAATGATTAAAATTGCAAACAGAGATATTCGCATCAGTCGTGGTACACCCTGCTCAAGGGAAGAATTATTACAGATGTTTAAAAGCAAAAAGAAAGGAACTTACCCAAATGGATAGTTCCTTTTATCATGTATCATTTTTTCTTACTTTTGATTTCCCCTATCTTTTAGAAATAACGATCCATAACTATCTTCATATAAATCATAGACTTACTTTGCCTTTCTTATTTGTGAATAAGATAGTTCTAACTTTAAACAAAAGAAACATTCTTCTTTTGATATATGACTGATAATTACAAAAATATTTTTGACTTTATAAAATACATATCACAATTTTCAAAAATTCATTACTGCTAAATTTTATAGTTAATACTTCTAAATAGAATATAAAAAACTGATATTAGAAATACGAATCCCAATATCAGTTTAAAAACCTACTATAAATTTATTTTACTTAAATTCAACAGTAGCTCCAGCTTCTTCAAGCTTAGCTTTGATTTCATTAGCTTCATCTTTAGAAACATTTTCTTTAACAGTACCATTAGTATCTACAATATCTTTAGATTCTTTTAAACCTAATCCAGTAATTTCACGAACTACTTTGATTACATTAACTTTAGCAGCACCACCATCAGCGATTACTACTGATACAGTAGCACTTCCTTCATCTTCACCAGCTCCAGCTGCAGGAGCAGCAGCAACTGCTACAGCAGATGGATCTACTCCAAATTCTTCTTTCATTGCATCTACTAATTCTTTAATTTCTAAAAGACTCATTTCTTTTAAGCTTTCAATAAAGCTTTCTTTTGTTAATTTAGCCATTTTATATTCCTCCTTAAATTTTTAAATTATTCATTTCCTTCTTTTTGTTTAGCATATAAATCCAAACAGATAGATAAATCTTTTGGAATTCCAATCAATGCACCAGCTAACATAGTAAGTAGTCCTTCTCTTGATGGAATCTTTGCAAGTTCTGCAAGTTGTTTTTGGTCAGAAATCTCACCATCTACAATCCCTACTTTTAAAACTAATGCTGGATGAGTTTTAGCAAACTCTGTTAAAACCTTAATTGGAGCAACTGCATCATCACCATAAGCAAAAGCACTTGGTCCTTCTAAACTAGAAGTAACATCAATATTTAAATCATGAAATGCTCTAGCCATCAAAGTATTTTTATATACTTTATAGTCAGCTCCAACTTCACGAAGTTTTATTCTTAATTCTTTAGATTCGTTATCTGTAAGACCACGATAATCAAATAAAACCACAGTAGTAGAAGCATCAACTTTAGCTTTTACTTCATCAATAATCTCTTGCTTCTTTGCCAAGATATTTACATTTGCCACCATTACACCTCCTCTTAATTTTTAATTTAGGGATGCCACAAAAAAGTTCCCGGTCTCCCGAGAACTATTCAAACTTTTCTAAAGTCCTCGGCAGGATTTATCTGTATACCTGCTGTCTATGGCATCAACAAATTACTAATATTATATATTACCAAATACTATTTGTCAAAGGAATTTATCAAAACTTTAATTCCAGGACCCATAGTAGTTGTAATAGCGATATTTTTAATATAATCTCCTTTTACAGTAGAAGGCTTTACTTTCAAAATAGTACTCATAAATGCATCAAGGTTTTCTAGTAATTGATCTTCTGTGAAAGATACTTTACCGATAATACCATGAACATTTCCAAAACTATCTGTTCTATATTCAACACGACCAGCTTTTACTTCGTTAACTGCTTTTACAACATCTGTTGTAACCGTTCCAGTTTTTGGGTTTGGCATTAATCCTTTAGGTCCTAAAACTTTACCCAATTTACCAAGTAAAGGCATCATATCTGGAGTTGCAATCATAACATCAAAATCGAACCAATTTTCTTTCTCGATTTTTTCTAACATGTCAACATCGCCAACATAATCAGCACCAGCTTCTTTGGCTTTGGTTGCATTTTCTCCTTTCGCTACAACTAAAACTTTCTTTGTTTTTCCTGTTCCATGAGGTAAAACAATTGCGCCTCTTAATTGTTGATCAGCCTTTTTTGTGTCTAAGTTTAGTCTTACTGCAACCTCAACAGTAGCATCAAACTTACTAGTTGAAGTCTCTTTTACTAATTTGACAGCTTCTTCTTTTGAATAAGCTTTATTCTTTTCCACTTTTTCACAAGCTGCAACATACTTCTTTCCTCTTTGTTTCACTTTTATTCCTCCTTATGTGGTTTCTTTCGAAATATTCGAAAATACGGATATATCAGGAGTTAAGCGGATCCTCCCACATAGTAATTTAATCTACTACTTCGATTCCCATGTTACGAGCAGTTCCTTCCACAATTTTCATTGCTTCTTCAACTGTGTAAGCATTTAAATCAGGTAATTTCGTTTCTGCAATTTCTTTTAATTGAGCCTTCGTAATAGAACCAACAATTTCACTAGATCCTTTACTAGACCCTTTCTTTACATTAGCAGCTTTCATAATTAAGAAAGGAGCTGGTGGAGTCTTAATTACAAAATCAAAACTTCTGTCGTCATAAATAGAAATTTCAACTGGTAAAATATCTCCCATCTTATCTCTTGTTGCATCATTATATTTTGTACAAAAATCTTGTAAATTAATTCCTGCAGGTCCTAACACAGTTCCAACTGGTGGAGCTGGTGTAGCTTTTCCAGCAGCAATTTGTAATTTAATCTTCTTAACAACTTCTTTTGCCACGAAAAACACCTCCTATAATTTTGTCTTCGTGAGTGGTTCAAATAGCTACCCGCTTCTATATGGTACAAATAATCTTTAGACCACATACTATTAGCTCTGCTTCCCACTAATCGAATTTATCTATATTAAAATAATATAGCTCTTAAATGATAACACTAAATCCTCTAAAAATCAAGCATTTTATTTATTATTAGTAACAATCGTAGATTGCTGTGAAGTTTTTGGATAATGAAATTGATTAAACAAATTGAAATCAAGTTTTCCGCTACTTAAAAGTTCACCAAATTGAAAACCATGATATTCTTGATATTTACTTAAAAGGATTTGATCACTAATATGATACTTTTCTTGCAAACCACTTGTCAGCAAACTTTCTTGAGAAACAGATTTCATATCGCAAAATAAATCTAAATCATAAGGAAATAAGTAAGTATTGATAGCAATAGTTTTGAGCTTTCCCATAGAATTTAAAAACCTATTTCTATGCTCTTCATTAAAATCAAGTAGTAAATTATAATTAGCTAAAAGTTTTGTTTTTAAAGTGATATAATCCTCTATACTAACATGCTCTTGATACATATTAACTAGCTACCTCAATTTCAGACATACTTACTTCTACAGAAGTTTCTTGTCCAAATAAATCCACAAGTAACATAATTTTTTGAGTAGCAGTATCTACAGAATCAATCACTCCAAACATACCAGAGAAAGGACCAGATATAATCTTAACTTTACTACCGACTTCTAATTCTTTATTAACATCCAATCTACTCATACCCATATTATTTAATATTTTGTCTACTTCGTAAGGTTGAAGAGGTGTAGGTTTGGCACCTTTTCCACTAGAACCAATAAATCCTGTTACACCAGGAGTATTACGAACAACATACCAAGCTTCATCGCTCATAACCATCTCAACTAAAATATAGCCTGGGAACATCTTTTTAATTTTTTCTTTGGTTTGACCATCTTTCTCTTCAACTATTTTTTGTTCCGGAACAATTACTCTAAAAATATAATCTTTCATATCCATGCTTTCAGCACGCATTTCCAACTTCTCTTTTACTTTATTCTCATGACCAGAATAAGTATTTACTACATACCATTGCTTATCCATACTAAACACCTGCTTTCAATAATGCAATAATTAAATCTATAATATAGAAAAATAATGCAAAAAATATCACAAATACAATAGTAGCGGCAGAATATTTAACCATATCTTTTTTAGAAGGCCACTTTACTTTAGAAACTTCACTTTTTACCTCTTTCAAAAAGGTAATAATTTTG
Source organism: uncultured Bacilli bacterium (assembly GCA_944359075.1). Taxonomy (GTDB): domain Bacteria; phylum Bacillota_I; class Bacilli_A; order RF39; family UBA660; genus Alloscybalousia. The sequence goes on along the minus strand of CALVSR010000004.1, from coordinate 32,440 downwards.
GAATGTTTTTTAGTTGTTTTGGTCTTTTTTTTCTGCTTTGAATTCTTACTAGAAGCAGTTTTTTTTGTCTTACTGTCTTTCTTCTTAGAAGTAGATTTCTTTTTACTTTCAATCTTTGATAGTTCTAAATCGACATCTATAGTTTCCCTAGTGTCTTTTACAACTTTTGCCATATACCCACCTAACCTTTTTTATCAAAATAAAAACACCTTCCCGTGTTCACCACTAAATTAACACAAAAAGGTCGTAAAGTCAATAACTAAACCAAATAATTAGAAAAATAGAAAAGAACCCCCAACATAATGACAACCAACGAAGCAGCTACCGTTAACAAAAAGAAGTTATGACCAAAAGCCGCTTCATCCATAGAAGCCAATGCTCTACCTGCTTCTGTCGCTTTGACATATGCCAAACTAGAAGCATTAGTACTAGAATGACCCTTGCTTTGCTTTATAACATGATCAGATAGATAAATATCTGTTCCTACTACTTTCCCAGCTTGATAGCTATCCACTAAAATAGATTTATAATAAGCTCTATCTTCTTCTGGATACCAAAAAGAAAAGTTTGCAAAGTGGTTACTAACATAAAGAGGTGCCAACAAGCTATTAGAAGAATGATCACTATAAGCCCATAAAGCAACCATAGACATCCAAATCATATTATTTAAAATAGCCATTTCTTTATTATCCGCAACAATACTAGAAATAGGAGCAGTTTTACTAAAAAAATAGATACCATCTTGGAAATAAATATTATGAATATTAAAATCCGTTACCATCATATTTTTGGCATGCAATTTTTTTAACATCAAATCCATGATAACCAAAGCAGCTCTTTTTTGTTCGACAGGCATATTTTTAAAATTCATATCCATTAAACTAACTCTATCTCCCATAGTATCACCTATTATCATTATATCATTAAAAAGACTTTTTTCAATCTGCTAACCAAAAATATTAAAGAAGCTTCTCTAATTTCAAATAATCTTTCAATTTTTTACGAACTCGAAACAAGATGTTAGAAACAGATTTTAAAGATACATCCAATAATTTCATAATATCTTGATTTTGAAAACCATTCATTTTTAATTCAAAAACACAAGCAGAAAGAAAATCTAATGTTAATAAAAAATTATGAATAACTACTTTCAATTCTTTTTCTTCTACCATTAAATGTGGTAATAATGCTTTTTTATCTTCTAAAATATCAATCAAAGATCCATCTTCTACCATAGAAAGTGGATGAAACAAGGAGATTCCTTGATTTAAAAGCTTATGTTTATCTGCTTTTTTCATAGTCAAACAATTTAAGATTTTACTTCGAATTGAAATCATTGCATAAGTATAAAATAAAACATTATTATTAGAGTCATAAGTTTGAATAGCTTGATAAAGACCTAAATATGCTTCTTGAATAATATCATCCACTTCTAATCCATAAAGTCTTGCTTCATTTTGATACTGATAAGCCAATTTTAATATAATTGGTTTATACTTTTGAAATAAAATCTCCCTAGCATCTTCATTTTGTTCTTCTACTAAATACATTACTTCATAATCATTGAAATCCCTATACATTCCCATATCCTACTTTCTTTTCTGTCTAACCACCTCATAAATCATAATTCCTGCAGCTACAGAAGCATTTAGACTATTTACTTTACCATACATGGGAATTCTAGCTATAAAATCACAAGATTCACGAACCATTCTAGAAAGGCCATTCCCTTCATTTCCAATCACCAAAGCAATCTTACCAGAATAATCAAGATTGCGATAATCCGTACTATCTTCCATATCCGTTCCAATAATCCAAAAACCATTTTTTTTAAGGTCTTGAATAGTATGATTTAAATTAGTAACCAGCGAAATCGGAATATTATCAATCGCCCCCGTACTAGTTTTGATTACAGTAGCATTCACAGTTACTCCGCGATCCTTAGGAATAATAATCCCATCTACACCTGCTGCTTCACTAGTACGAATAATAGCCCCTAAGTTGTGTGGATCTTCTAAATGATCCAAAATAACAACAAAACTATTTTCATAATCAATAAATTGATGATAATCAGTATAGCTAAAATCCTCAACATCTAGAATTATACCTTGATGCACCCCATTTGCAAGTTGATCTAATTCTTTTTTGCTTCGATATAAAACTGGAATTTTAAATTTTTCTATAAGTATTTTCAATTTTTCATCATGAAATCCCATCTGCAAATACACTTTTCTAACTTTTTCATTTTTTCCCAAAAATTCGAAAGCTACATTTCTACCATATACCAACATAAAATCCTCCATAATAATTACATACAATCAATATGTAATCTAACCTTCTTTATTTTATAGAAGTACTTTCTAATATAAAATTCATAATCTCATCTATTCTATCCCTGCGTTGCATTAAATCTAAATATCCAATCAACGCTTCTAAGCCTGTTGCATGCTTATATGTTAAAATATCACAGTTCTTAGGATGAGAACGACTTTTATAATTTCTAGCTCGTTTAACAACAAGAAGTTCCTCTTCAGTAAAAAAGTTTTTTTCAACAAGATCCGTTAAAAACTTTGCTTGCGCCTTTGCACTCACATAAGAAATAGAAGCTGTTTGTAAATCATTTACATTGCCAATTCCTGTTTGGATCAGATATTTTCTAACATAATTCTCGTAAATGGTATCACCCAAATAGGCAAGAACTAAAACATTAATTTCTAATACATTCATCTTACTCCTCCATCATGATCTCTGATTTTATACTATCAAATCCTGCTCATTACAATAATCAATCATTTCTTGTACTAACTACCTGCTAAAATTATAACATGATTTTAAATAAGAAAAAACTCAATCATGAGTTTTAACATAACAATAATAATACTATTTATCTAAAGGATAAAAAACAGTGCAATAACAATTAATTTCTATCATCACGGCCAATAATTAATAAAACAAATCGTAGTATCTCAAGTATAGTAGCAGCTACACCAGCTACATACGTCATAGCTGCTGCCTTTAACATATCACGACTTCCTTCTATCTCATTAGAACTTAATACTTGATTACTTTCTAACTCTCTTAGAGCTCTTTTAGAAGCATCAAATTCTACTGGTAAAGTAATGAGTTGAAATAATAAAATCACCAAAAGAAGTCCTATTCCTGCCCATGCAAGTTCCAAAAAGTTAAAAATAAAACCAATAAGTATCGCTATATATCCAAATTTAGAAGCAAAGGAAACAAAAGGAAAAATAGCTCCGCGAATCTTGATCATCGTATACCCTTCTTTATGTTGAATAGCATGTCCCACTTCATGAGCAGCTATAGAAACAGAAGCAATACTATCGCCATGAAACACATCCTTAGATAACCTAACTACTTTTCTATTAGGATCATAATGATCACTTAAAACTCCTGTTACTTCGGTAACATAAATATCTTGCAACCCATGTTGATCTAGAATAATTCTAGCCACTTCTTGCCCAGTCAGACCTTTTTTAGATCGAATTCTACGATAGGCATGATAACGATTATTAACAAAATAATCAGCAACTACCGTAATAATAAATGCAATAATAACAAGTAAATAACCTAATGAATCATAAAAACTATATCCCAAAATATCATCTCCTATAATTTTTCGTAAGTAGTTCCTTCTCTAGAGTCTATTAAGCGAATTCCTTTTTCTAATAATTCTTCACGAATGGCATCAGCTAAACCAAAATTTTTTTCTTTTTTAGCTAAATTTCTTTCTTCGATCTTAGTAAGAACATAAGAATCGATTTCTTCATCTATTTCTTTTTCTTCTTCAATTAAATCCAAAGATAAAACTTTATCAAAATCCTCAATCAAATAAAGTTTCGTAAAATCCGTTAATTCTTTATCTTTTAAAACATCATAAATAAGAGTCAACATATTAGAAGTATTTAAATCATCTGCTATGGCATCTTGAAATTGTTTCTGATAATAGTCAATCTTATTTTCATGCAAATCCGGAGTTCTATTGAGTTTACGAATACGATTTTTTAATTTCTTATAAGCAGCTTCTGCTTGAGATAATGCCTCATAAGAAAAGATCAACACTTTACGATAATGACTTCCCAAACAAAAATAACGATAGCTTAACGGATCATAACCTTTTTCTTCTAACAAAGAAACAGTTAAAAATTCTCCCTTCGATTTACTCATCTTTCCAGTTTGATCATTTAAATGTTCTCCATGAACCCAATAATTACACCATTTATGACCAAAATAAGCTTCACTTTGAGCAATTTCATTCGTATGATGTGGGAAAATGTTATCTACCCCTCCGCAATGAATATCCAAATATTCTCCTAAATATTTTCCACTAATACCACTACATTCAATATGCCAACCAGGATAACCAAGCCCCCAAGGAGAATCCCATCTCATATCTTGATTTTTAAACTTGCTATCTGTAAACCATAATACAAAATCAGCAGGATTTCTCTTAGCTTTATCTTCTTCTACTGTATCCCGAACTCCAATCATCAAATCTTCAGAATTTTTACCAGATAATTGATAATAATCATTAGCTTTACTAATATCAAAATAAACATTACCACTAGAAATATAAGCATAACCATCATCTAGCATCTTAGAAATCATTTTTATATAAGTATTAATATGGTGACTAGCTGACTCTACAACACTAGGCTTCTTAATATTTAACTTATCACAATCATCAAAAAAAGCATCTGTATAAAATTTAGCGATTTCATAAACCGTTTTCCCTTCACGTTCAGCTCCCTTAGCCATCTTATCTTCTCCGGTATCTCCATCACTAGTCAAATGACCTACATCCGTAATATTCATAACACGTTTTACTTCATAGCCTAAATACTTTAACCCTTTTTCTAAAATATCTTCAAAAATATAAGTTCGCAGATTTCCAATATGGGCAAAATGATAAACCGTAGGTCCACAAGTATACATACGAACAACTCCCTCTTCATGGGGAATAAAGTCTTCCACTTGCCTAGTTAATGTATTATATAATTTCATAACATCACCTTCTTCATTATATTATAAAACTATGGGATAATTGTGAAAATATCCCAGAAAGTTACACTTATTATACCATAAAAGAAAAGATAGTAACTAGATTAGTTTACTGAAATCATAAATCAATAAGGTCAACCTATCTATAATACTTTTTTTCATGCACTATCCACAATCCAATCATAACACATAAAAAGAGGAGTATCTCCTCTAATTAACTATTATTTACATAAATATTGGTTTTTCCATCTAAAATACTATCTATCACATAATCATCAATTTTATCTTCAATTACTTGATCAATCTTACGGGCTCCAAATTCTGAGTATCTAGTCAGTTCTACCATTTCTTGAATTACACTTTCTCCTATATGAACCTGAATATTTCTTTCCTTAAACTTTTTCTTAACACCATCTAATTTATTTTTAATAATAATACAAATATCATTAGCATCTAATTTTCTAAAATAAATCACCTTTTGAATGCGATTTAATAACTCCAAGGATAGTACTTCTTTTAGTTTACTATCATTTTTACTAGTCTCTTCTACGAAACCAACGCTATCTTTATGAAACCCAACATTAGAAGTCATAATAATGATATGATGATGAAAATAAACAATATTCCCTTTACTGTCTGTAATCTTTCCTTCATCTAAAATCTGTAAGAATAAATTTAAAACAGAAGGATGAGCTTTTTCAATTTCGTCCAGTAGAATAACAGCATGTGGATTTTTACGAATTTCCTCTAATTTGTTTTTTCCATCATCATAGCCAACATAACCAGGGGCAGATCCAATGATTTTAGAAATGGAACTACTATCACGATATTCACTCATATCAAAACGAATCAGTTTTCCTTTACCAAACAAATAATTAGCATATTCTAAAGCCAGTTTTGTCTTTCCTACTCCCGTAGACCCTACAAATAAATAAGAATATGGCTTACTATGATCTTTATATCCCAATTTAATTCTTTTGGTAACTTTCACAAGTTCCGTAATAGCCTCATCCTGACCAACAATTTTCTTACGTAATTCTTTTTCTAATTGTTTCAGGTATCTACCACTACTACTATGAATTTCATAAACAGGAATCTTCGTTTTTTCTGAGATTACAGAAGCAATATCATTTTCATGAATAAACTGAACATTTTTCTTTTTTTGACTTTGAAGTTCTAGTTGATTAATCTTAGTAAGCAATTCTTTTTCTTTTTGTTTAATCATAGTAGCTTTTTCAAAATTCTGTTTCATAATATATTGATTTTTTTCTTCTAACAAATCTCTCAATTCTTCTTTATAAGCACTAATTTTATCAGAACTTTTATGATGAATTAATGATACCTTAGAACATACTTCATCCAAAACATCAATCGCCTTATCTGGTTGTTTACGGTCATAAATATATTTATCGGATAATTTAATAATTAATTTTAATTCAGAATCTTTTATTTTAACATGATGGTAAGACTCATAAATTGGGCGAAGTTTTTCTAAAATGTGATATACTTCTAATTCATTAGGCTCATAGACAAATACTGTCTGAAATCTTCTATCCATAGCACGATCTTTTTCAATTGTCTGTTTATATTCTTCAGTAGTAGTAGCACCAATCAAACGGATTTTACCACGAGCAAGCGCTGGTTTAAAAATATTGGCAGCATCAATAGCACCTTCCGCACCACCTGCACCCATCAAAGTATGAATTTCATCAATAAAAAGTAAAATATCATCATTAGATTCCAATTCTTTTAACATTTTCGTAACACGTTCTTCAAATTCCCCACGATATTTCGTTCCAGAAACCAAAGTAGCAATGGACACGGAAATAATCCTCTTGTTTTTTAATTTATCCGGAACCTTATCTTGTACAATTAGTCTAGCTAACTCCTCTACCAAAGCAGTCTTTCCTACTCCAGCATCTCCAATTAGTAATGGATTATTTTTTCCTCTACGACATAGTATTTCCATAATCCGTCTTAATTCTTCTTCTCTTCCTACAACAGGATCCAGTTGATTTTCTAAAGCTTTTTTGGTTAAATCAACGCCGAATTCTTCTACTAACAATTTCTTTTTCCCATTTTTCTTTTTGCTGCTCAGTTTAGTTGAAAAATAGTCCTGCAAATCTGAAATATCAACGGATAATTTACTAAGCACACGAACAGCTACTCCTTCCCCTTCTTCTAAAATCGCAAACAGAAGATGCTCTGGAGTCACTTCGCTTTTAGCGGATTCTTTGCTAATTAGAAGAGCTGTTTCCATAACTCTTTTCAAAAGAGGTGTATATAAAAACCAAGAATTCTCTTCATTTCCCACACCAACCAGTTCGATTAATTTATCCTTAAATTTAGGATAAGTAACCCCAAATTCATTCAATTTTTTACTAGAATCACTTTTTAATTTTAAAAGCGCAAGGAACAAATGTTCACTTCCAACATATGGGTGTCTTAATTCTTGCATTTCTTTTTTTGCATTAATTAATATTTTTTGTGCTTCTTCACTAAAATTAGAAAACATAATGATTCCTCCCTTATACTCTATGAACATTATGAGAAAATTATCATTTATTTATGCATTTCCCTACTATTTTTTAATTCGTAAGACATATAATAAATCAAGGAGGAACAAAATGTATAAGTCGCTATTAAAAGGATATATTGAAAACTTAAAGAAAGAAGATATTATTAAATACATAGGGAAAAATAATTACCAAGTAAGTGATAAAGAAATTGATACTATTTATTTTTATATAAAAAATTATTGGGAAGATATCCTAGATAATAAAAAAGAGATTTGGGAAAAAATCAGTCAAGATGTTAGTCCGAACACCTTTCTGCAAATCCAAAATCTATATCAAAAATATAAAAAATATATTGGTTAGAAAAAGAGTAGATCTATGTAATCTACTCTTTTATCGTTTAAATCAAAAATACAATGAAGAATATAACAACAAGCACTATTAATAATTGTAAGAACAATTTCCAAATATGTTTTAGCCATTGCCCATAAGAAACATCTAAGTAAGATAACACACCAATTAGAATAACACTTGTAGGTGCTACCAACATCATTAATCCATAAATAGATTGGAAAATTACTCCAAGTAATGGATATAATGTGGAATCGGTAATTACTGATGTAACATAAGGTAAAGTACTTTGCGCAACATAAACATTTTCAACATTAAAGATACTAGAGATCATACTAACAATAGTCATCGTAATAACATTGAAATCATTTGTAATATCTAAGAAGAATTTAGTAATATTCAATTGGAATGGATTATAAGTAACAATTACCAATACCAAATAAACTAAAAACATAAATATTGCTGGACGAATTGCTTTCTTAACACCAGCTACCACTCCATCCAAGAATTCATCGAATTTTAATCCATAAATGAATCCTAAGAAACAAGTAGCTAAAATAATAAGTGTAGGCATTTCATAATTTAATGACCATTCACCAAATACATTTACATTACCAAGTAGTTTGGCAAAGATTGGGAATCCTCCAATCTCAAATTCTTGAACAGCTTCTAATGCTTGCTCAAAAATATCAATATTGAAAACACCAACCCAGTCAAAAGAAGCAATTGCTAAAATAATAATTACTAAATCAAAAACTAAAACAAATGGCCAAATATGCACTTTCTTCTTTGGCTTAACAGTAACCTTAGTTTCTACTTTAGACTTCAAATCATAAGCTCTTGTCTTAGTGGAAGCCTTCTTAGCAGTAGTTTTCGAAGATGTTTTTTGTCCTTTTTTAGTTGTAGTTTTTGAAGAAGCTTTAGCTCCAGTCTTGGCAGTATTTTTGGTAGTACCTTGCTTTTCTGCTGTTTCGTTCTTTTTAGAAGTTGCTTTTTTAACATCCTTCTTTTCTTTAACAGTAGAATCTGCTTTCTTCTCTTCAGCAACTGTAACTTTAGCATCTTTTCTTTCCGAACTAGCACTTACTGGTACAAATTCTAAAACCTTATCGGTATTATTTTTAGTCTTCTTTGCATATAATAGTACATTATATATAAGTAAAACTAGGGAAATTACCAATAAAATTACTTTTGTAATCATCTCGCTCTGTACTTCAGTACCTAATATTACATTAATATAATAAGTAGTACTAGAACCAAGAGTTGTACCTAAAATACCTACAATAGTAGAACCAACCGTAACACTGGCAGCCACTAATTTATTATATCCCATCAATAATACGATAGATATAACGAATGGAAAGATGAATAAAATTCCAAAAGATAAACCAGAAACAGATACAATTGCTGCAATTAAAATCATCATGGCTGCTAATAAGATAGGCTCTTTTCCGGCAAACTTTTTCACAATCTTATCCAACATAACACGATAAGCAGGAATTCTATAAGCCACTCCATAAAATATACCTGTAGCAAGGACCATTAAAATCACATATGGAAAATAACGGAATAACTCTACTACATAAGCAAATAAATCGAAAATTCCCAATTGTGCTCTCTCATCTACTACTAACTCATATTGATAAGAAGCCGATGGAAAAATCCATGTACATAGTAATACTACCAAAATAGATAATAAAACTACTTTTAAAATATTATGTTTCTTCATATTAACCCTCCCATAATAATTATACATAATTTATAAGAAAAAACAAACTTTTTTCAGTGAAACTTTGGTGAAATATGGAAATTAAAAACTAGGAAATGACGAATCATAAATTCCTAGTTATTTTTTTAATCATTTTCTTGGTTATCAAGAGGGCGCATCAAAGGAAACATAACTACATCACGAATACTTTCACTTCCTGTTAATAACTGAACAATTCGATCAATACCCATTCCCCATCCAGAAATAGGAGGCATACCATATTCCATGGCCGAAATGTAATCATAATCCATTTCCATTGCTTCTTCATCCCCTTGAGCTTTTAAACTAGCTTGCTCGAGCAATCTTCTTTCTTGTTCCTGTGGATCCACAAGCTCTGAGTATCCATTGACAATTTCTGCTCCATTAATAACTAGTTGAAAACGATCACTAATTTCAGGATGAAGATCGTTACTTCTTGCTAAAGGAGATAAGCTAGTTGGATGTTCTGTTAAATAAACCGGTCCCACCATATGAGGACGAGCTACTTTCTTATATAGCACATCTACCAAATTACCGAATCCTAAATTTTCAAGTGGTGTTTCGCTCTCTACTTCGATTTTCTTATCCTTAATAATTTCTAACAGTTTTTCTTTTGTATCATAAATATGAATATCAATATCCGCATATTGAATCAATAAATCTCTAAAAGATACTCTACCCCAGTCTCCACTCATATCAATTTCTTTATCACCAAATGGAATAGTCAAGGTACCAAAAATATTCATAATAATAGTTTGAAGCATCTTCTGAATAAATTTCATATTATCTTCATAATTAAAATATGCCTGATACCCTTCAACCATAGTGAAATCCTGTAAATGAGAAGCATCCATTCCCTCATTTCTAAAGCATCTTGCTACTTCGTAAACTTTAGGAAACCCTCCAACAACAGCTCTTTTTAAATAGGTTTCAGGAGCAATACGAAGATAAACATCTAAATCAAGGGCATTATGATGAGCCTTAAATGGACGTGCTGTAGCACCACTAGCTTTATTATTCAAAATAGGAGTTTCAATTTCCATATACCCTAAATTATCTAAATAATTACGAAGTTCGCGAATAAATCGAATACGTGTAATAAATCTCTTCCTAGTATCTTCGTTCATAATCAAATCTACATATCTTTGACGATAACAAGCTTCTAAATCCGTAAGACCATGAAACTTTTCTGGAAGTGGTTTTAAAGCTTTTCCTAAAAATTCAAATTGGTTAGCTCGAAGTGTTTTTTCACCAGTATGGGTAGTAAAGACTTCTCCTTCAGCACCAATAAAATCCCCAATATCGATATTAGCTTTAAAAAACTCATATTTTTCTTCGCCAACCAAATCAATCTTAATGGAAACTTGAAGCTCTCCTTCTATATCACGTAATTTTAGAAAACTCATCTTACCCATCTTACGCATAAATACAATTCTTCCAGCAATCCTTACTCCAGTCGTTCCATCATCTAAAGTACTAGCTTCCTGTAAAGAATGAGTTAATTCATATCTTTCAGGATAAGGGTTACAAAATTCTTTAATTTTTTCTACTTTTTCTCTTCTAACAAGTTCCTGTTCAGAAAAATTTCTCATATAGATTCCTCCTAATTTTCTTGAATCACTTTAGTTCCAGCTACTACATCATGAAGTCCACGCCCATCTTTACGAAATAATATCATAAATAAAGTAACAAGCACAATACCTCCAGCAAGGAATTGCAATGATGCACTAGCATAGTAATAATAACTTCTTCCTAAGAAAAGTAAAGAAGCTAAAATCAATAAATTAATAAAAATAGAATTAATAATCAAAGCACGATAAACCATTTGATTTAAGGTTAACTCTTTCTCTTTGACACTAACAACTCTTAATTTCATTAATCGCTTACCAAAAGTCTGTCCTTTATTATAAAACTGAAATACTACAAAGTAAAGAATAATAAATAGAATTTCAAGTATCATCGAAATCACATTATTATAGTCAATATCATAAATAACATCTACAGATTTATTAAAATATTCCTCATAGGTAATATTTTCTGAAATAAAATCAGCCTGAATTTGTTCATATTCTTTCATATACTTTTGGTAATTTTCATTTTTGGGAATTAAAAACAAAACCCCTGAGCAAACTAAGCTAACCAACAAAATATCAATAATATAAGCAATCAAACGGGGAAAAAAATAAGGTTTGGTTTGTGAAGTTTGCTCCAAAACGATTTCTTTATCGGAATAATTTTTTTCTTCCTTAACACTAGGTTTCTTTTTCTTAGGTTCATAAATCACAGCATCTACTTCTTCTTTCTTCTTTTTTTCTCTTGGCATAGCCATCACCTAACTTTCTAAATTTTGAATATATTCTTTATATTCCTTCAATATTTTAATTATAGCAGAAATATTCTTTTGTAGGAATATTTTATTTTTGATTTCATTAGAACCAGGGATTCCTTTTAAATACCATGCAATATGATTTCGAATCTCGAGTACTGCCAATTTTTCATTTTTTAACTGATATAAATTATGTAGATGTTCTAAACACATATCTATTCTTTCTAAAGAAGTGGGATCTGGTAAAATAATACCTTCTTCTAAATAGGCATTAATTTGTTTTATAAGCCAAGGATTGCCTAACACTCCTCTACCTATCATAATAAGATCACAACCAGTTTCATCTAGCATTTGTTTAGCACTATAAATATCGATAATATCCCCATTGCCAATAACAGGGATAGATACAGCTTCTTTCACTGACTTAATAATAGACCAATCTGCTTTTCCGCTATATCCTTGGCTACGAGTTCTTGGATGAATACAGATAGCACTTGCTCCTGCTTCTTCACATATCTTAGCAACTTCTACTGCATTAATGTGATCACTATCCCAACCACTTCTGATTTTAACAGTTACTGGAATAGGGACAGCTTCAACAACACTAGATACAATATCTCTTATTTTTTCTGGATCCTTAAGAAGAGCACTACCAGCCTGAGCACGAACTGCTACTTTTGGAACTGGACAACCCATATTAATATCAATAATATCAGGGTGCATATTTTCATAGATAAACTTAGCAGCAACTACAAAAGATTCTTTATCGCTACCAAAAATCTGTTGTGTAATAGGTCTTTCCATTTCTTCCATATATAGCATATCTACTGTTTTCTTATTTTGATAAAATAATGCCTTATCGCTAACCATTTCAGCATAAATTAAACCTGCACCCATTTTTTTAATAATCTTACGAAAACTAGAATTTCCAATTCCAGCCATAGGTGCAAGAACCGTTTTATGTTTAATTTCAACATTTCCTATATATACCATACTATCCCTCAAATCACTATAGATAATAACATAAAACTTAAAAAAAAGAAACTACACATTATGTCCTATTACTTCAAACGCTTTTGAATAGAATCTTCATTATTAAAATTAAGGAGACCATTAGAATATAATTCATCTCGAAACAAACAATAGAACTTACATCCAATCAATGAATTTAAAAATTTAGAATTTGCATCTTTTAAATAATCTTCCTTCTTAATCACACTTAAAATTTCAGGATTCATCAATTGATAATTGTTTTCTTTACTAATAACAAGATTACTACAATAGTCTATTACATTGTTTTCTGTTTCTATCCAACTGTGAATAACTCGAACTTTGTTAGATGAATCATTAACATAACCAGTAACTAAGTAATCACCACAAATAGGTAATAAACACAAACTTTGAAAATGACACTTTCCCTTTCTTTTTTGATAATAACATTGGTATGTTATTCAAATGAATACCATGATAGTTATAATTGGTATTGACTAATCTTTCTGCAATATGTGACATCAAATCACTCCTTCAATTGCTGCCTATTATAACACACAAAAAAAAGAAACTACTTTGTTCCTTTTATATATAAAATGATACTGAATTATGAAAACAATTTAATTGCAATCCAATAATATTATTTTCACCATGGTAATGTGTAATAGCTACTAAAAGTATACCTAAAAATACGATAGTTAAAACAATAATTAACCAATCATTCTCTGAAATATGCATAACCAATATTCACTCCTATCAAAAAGTAGCAACAATAATATAAAAAGCATATAGAATGCTAAAAACACCTATAATAATTCCAGATATTGCCATACCGATTCCTTTTTCATTAGATACTTTAATTTGTGATATACCAACACTAGATAAAACTAAACCAATAATCCCAACTATTCCCCAAAAGTTTAAAAACAAAGAACTAACAGATACAATAAAACCTGCTAAAGCAAAAGAATTTGTTTTCATTTTAATATTATTATTCATAAAACCTCCTATTTCCCAGTAGTATAAAGAATGTATTACTACTAAGCTGTTTTCAAAAGATATAAAACATTATAAGCCATTTTGTGAAACACCATATTCAGCCTGCGATTGAGTAAATCCCTCATATTTAAGTTGCTCTACTAATTCATCATGAGAAAATGCCATTATATCTAAATACTCCTTCGCTTTCTTTATGGCTTGATAATTCCAATCGGCACCACAGTTATCAACACCATAAGTAGCTTGAGAACTAGTAAATTTTTCATATTCCAATTGTTCTTTTAGGCTACTATATGAGAAAGCCATTGTATTTAGATATGTTTTTGCTTGCTTTACAGCTTGATAATTCCAATCGGCGCCACAGTTATCAACGCCATAAGTAGCATCAGTTTCAGAAAATCCTTCATATTCTAATTGTTCAATTAACCCGGCACGTGAAAATGCCATTACATCTAAATACTCCTTTGCTTTCCGCTGAGCTTGTTGTTGACTTACAGTAATAGAGTTTTGACTTGAGCCATGATTGGATGTACTTCCACTATTGGTTGTATTATTATTTGCAGAAGTATTATTAGAATTAGATGAACTTTCATTAGGCACTTGATTGTATATAGAATCATTAGTATTTGAACTGTTATGATTGACTGAATCTGTATTATTAGAAATATTATTATTTGCATTAGAAGATGTTTCGTTATAAGTATCTTCTTGATTACCATCATTGTCCGTTATGGTAGTTGTTTCCAAATTATCTTCCTGTTCTAAGTCAACAGTAACATTGATATCACCATCAGCATCCGTTTCGTCTCTGCTAGGTAGATGTTTAACATTATCGCTACTTGCAATATTAATAGTAAGAATAGTTGCTGCAATCAAAAAAACAATTAACCACTTAGGTACTTTTTCTAACTTTTCATATATTACTCTCACTCACTTTCCTCCTTCCAAACTAATTATAACACTATTTAGTCTATTTCCCCAAGAAAAAAGTATAATTTTTCAATATATTGTAAAAATAAATTGGTGATAGAAATGATTATATATAGACTAAAAAGTACAAGAGAAGCATTAAATCTAAAACAAAAAGACTTAACAGCTTTATTTGGTGTAACATACTCTACTATATCTGGTTGGGAAACAAATAAAGATACTATTCCATTAGAACAATTAATAAAATATGCCAATAAATATCATTACAGCCTAGATTATCTCTTTGGATTAAAAGATACAAATGAAAATTATGAAGAATTAACAATTGACTTAAAACTTATTGCTCAAAATCTAAAAAAAATCAGAAAGGAAAATAATAAAACTCAACAACAAATAGCTGAAATCATTAATACTAGCCAATCAGCCTATGCACATTATGAAAATAGCAGATATCTAATTCCAACTAACTTCTTATTTAATTTATCAAAAATATATAAAAATTTTTCTATTGATGAAATATTAGGTAGAAAAAAAATTTAAAATAAAAGTAGCATTTTCTAAGGTTCAAAAGTGCTACATTTTAATTTTAAAAACTTTTACTTTTTTAATACCATCAACGTAATAAAGGGAATCTTCTTTAGGAACATTTCCTTCATAGTATAACTCTCCACCATTATTTAAAGCCACTTTTTGCGAATAATAATTATCTGGAAGAGTCGAAATATATAAATCTTTATCTCCGGAAAATGTATTGTCTTTAAGTAAATCATTTAATAACCCTAAAGCCATAGTAGCATAATGTTGATTTCTAAAAGGAGGTAAAATATCATAACCAATATTACCATCATAGGTAAAACCACTACTACATAAAAAATCATATGATATCGTACCAACCTTCTCCATCGTTTCTTTCAAAATAATAGCCAATGTTTCCATTTTATTTTGATAAATATCTTGATTTTCACAAATAGAAAAAAATTGCCAAGATAAAGCTAATATATCATTTTCTATAACTGGATAATAATCATTTTCTTCAACTATATATAAAGAAGAATAGTACCAATTAACACTTTGAATTTTATGAAATAAAGGAATTTGCTTTAGATTTTGAAGCAACTTCCTTGCTTCTAATAAAGCCTGTCCTCTATTTAAAAAGCCTTTACAAATAGAATGATTAATATCGTTGCTATCAAAACAAAATTCTCTTTTATATTGATAATTATCATGCGAGTCATAATCAACAGTCATAATTTGATAATTGCCATGACTCTTATCAATCATAAGAAGCCGCTCTTTCACATTCATATTTTCTTTTTGCTGCTCAAATAAATAAATCCTAAGATTTTGGATAGAGATATTATATAAAGTTTGATTATTTTCTATAATATATAAAATTTGTTTAGGAACTTTAGAGCCTTCTTCCAAAACAATATTAATATTTATTTTATTTTTTAATTGTTCAGGAAAGATGTTATGAATAGCACTAATATAATTTTCTAAAGTAATATCTTCACGAATATCAATTCTAATGATATCTTCGTCTTTACTAACAAAAACAGCTGGAAAATTAGAAGTGTTTCTTAAATTAGCATCAATAGGAATATGCTGTTTTTCTTTTTGACCTAATATTTTACTAAAAATTTTTTTCATGACTACTAGTCCTTTCAAAGCAGTGATATTATACCACACAACTAGAAAAAAAGAAACTATTCATTTTCTTTCATAGCTTCTTCTAATTCTTCCTTAGTCATCTTAGTATAGCCTTTGATACCTTTTTCCTTCGCTTTAGCTTTTAATTCTGCTAACGTGTCTACCTTAGCATCTTCTTCAGGCATATGACCCGTTTCTACTAAAGAATCAATTTGTTCTTTGGTAATCGTTTCATATTCTAATAAAGCATCTGCAATTAATTTTACTAAATCTTGATTTTCTTTCAAAATTTTAGTAGCTTTTTTATAACATTCATCAATAATTTTACGAACTTCTTGATCGATTTCATGAGCAACTTCGTTAGAGAAATTTTTAGATTTATTATAATCTCTTCCTAAAAAGACACCGCCTTCTTGTTGTTCTAATTGAACAGGACCTAAATCACTCATACCATATTCTGTAACCATAGCTCTTGCAATCTTAGTAGCCTTTTCAAAATCATTGTGAGCCCCTGTTGTTACTTCTTTAAAACGAATTTCTTCAGAAACACGTCCACCAAGCAAACCAGTAATTCTTTCTAATAACTCTGATTTTGTAGCTAGATATGTTTCTTCTTTTGGCATCATTAAAGTATAACCTCCGGCCTGACCACGAGGAATAATCGTAATTTTTTGAACATCATCTGCATTTGGAAGTTTAATTCCCAAAACAGCATGACCTGCTTCATGATAAGCAACTACTTCTTTTTCATGATCTGTATACTTACGAGAAAGTTTAGCAGGACCACCAATAACACGATCGGTTGCCTCATCAATTTCACTCATCGTAATAGCATCTTTATTTCTTCTAACTGCAAGCAGTGCCGCTTCATTTAATAAGTTTTCTAATGCCGCTCCACTAAATCCTGGAGTACGTTTTGCTAAATACTCAAGTTTTACACTTGGAGCCAACACTTTATTTCTAGCATGAACTTTTAAAATTTCTTCTCTTTCTCTAACATCTGGTAAATCTACAGTCACTTGTCTATCAAATCTACCTGGACGAAGAAGTGCTGGATCAAGTACATCTGCTCTATTGGTAGCAGCCATAATAATAATTCCTTCATTAACACCAAATCCGTCCATTTCTGTTAATAACTGATTTAGTGTTTGCTCTCTTTCATCATGTCCACCGCCTAAACCAGTTCCACGTTGTCTACCAACAGCATCAATTTCATCGATAAAAATTAAACATGGTGCTGTATGTTTAGCCTGCTTAAACATATCTCTTACACGACTAGCTCCTACACCTACAAATAATTCCACAAAATCAGAACCACTAATGAAATAAAAAGGTACATTGGCTTCTCCGGCTACCGCTTTTGCAAGTAAGGTTTTACCTGTTCCTGGAGGACCAACCAACAAAACTCCCTTTGGAATTCTAGCACCTAATTTAGTGAATTTTTTAGGATTTTTTAAGAAGTCGATTAGTTCACTAACTTCCTCTTTTTCCTCTTTTAACCCAGCTACATCTTTAAAGGTTACTTTATTGGTATCATTAGAAAGTCTAGCTCTACTCTTACCAAAATCCATAGATCTATTAGCCCCATTCATCTGTCTAGTTAATAAGAAAAACCCTACTCCTATAATTAAAATCATTGGAAGTACATTGACAATAATTAACCAAAAAGAACTAGATTCAGGATCAGGATTGGTAGTAAGTTTAAATTCATTTTCACTACCTGCCTCTAAAATGTTTTTAACAACGGAATCAGTAAGAGGAACACGAATAAAAAAGTGTTCATTTTCTTGATAATCCTTTAACTTACCTGTAATTTCATATACAACAGCTCTTGACTTTGGAGTAATAGACATTTCAGTCACAGTACCATTATCAAGGACTTCCATTAACTCATTATAAGTGAATACATTTACCTTTTGATTTAATACACTAAATAGGTAATAAACACCAAATATTAAAAGTACTAAAAATAAGTAAGGTAAAACTCCTTTTTTTACTGTATTTTTATTCATCATCGCATCTCCTTTAATAATATTTAATTATTATATCACATCTTTCATTTTTTTGCTTATTAAATTTACTCTTTTTAAGTCCCGGTATCCAAACAATCGTATCTCTACTATCTACAACAATAGGCCACAGCTCTCTATCCTTCATTGGTATTTTACCATCTATTAAAATATCTTTTACCTTTTTATGACCATTAATACCCTTTAAAGTCATTTTATCTCCATATTTTCTAGTGCGAACATAAAGAGGGAGAAAAATCTCAGAACTATCTAATCTGCAAATATCATTTCCATTTGTATCACAAGAATCTACTACTTCCAAATGCTTACCATTAGGTAACACAGCATAATCAATCAGCTCCATATAATAGTCATGAATATTCTCTTCATCCAAAAGAAATTGTAAACGATCATAAGATTTAACCACTTTTATATGATTAGGCAAATAAATATAAGTATTTTTTTTATTTGATAAAATTAATTTCTGAATTAAAGAAATATGTCTATCATTCACCAAAATCAAATCATCATGGTAAATAGTTTCCAATAAATGATATAAAATTTTATCTTGAAGTAGTTTTTCTAATTGTAAGTAACTAGGAATATTTAAAGTATGATTCTGACATACTTTAGAAAAAACTTTTTTAACCTGATTATCTATATATCCATCATATTCACTAATCAGTTTACTAAATTTTAAAAATTTTTCATGTACCCTAGGATCTTCCTCCTTCAAAAAAGGTAAGACAACCTTACGATAACGATTTCTAGTATACTTGTTTTTTTGATTAGATTGATCGATTACATAAGGAATTTTTTGATTTTTATCAAACTCCTCGATCTCCTTTTTAGTAGCATAAATCAATGGTCTAATAATTTTGTAGTGTACTTTATCAACAACTTGATAAAAACCTCCATATCCTTTCAAAGTAGAACCTCGAACAAGTCTCATCAAAATGGTCTCCATTAAATCATCCCCATGATGAGCAGTCATTAAATAATTAGCATGGTATTTTTGAACCAAAGATTCAAAATAATGATATCGAATAGACCTAGCTTCATTATGAAAATTATCATCTTCATATTTCTCTATTATCATAGATTCAAATAAAATATCATTTTTTAAACACCAATCTTCCAAAAATTCCTTCTCTTTAGCACTCTCTTTTCTTACATTATGATTCACATGACTACAAACCAAAAAAATATGAATCTTTTTTCGAATTTCCTTTAGCAAATACAAAAGAGCCATCGAATCTGGTCCGCCAGAAACACCAACGATAATAACATCTTGATCTTTTAATAAATTCATTAAATATTGATAAGCTTGTTTCATAACACCACCTATTTCTAAAACTACTCCATAAGTATTTTACCATAGGTATGATAAAACAACTACTAAAATAAAAAAGAAACTAAATATTTTACAATATTTTAATTCTATAAAGACATCTTAGAAGTGAAAAAGCAAAAAAAAGAAGACTATTCATCATCCTCTTCTGGTAGTCTTAAAATAATTTCTCCTTCTTTAGAATACATATATTTTTCCCTAGCATATCTAGCAATATAATCTGGATCTTCTAGTCTTTCTACATCTACTTTCAATTGTTCTTCCTTTTCTTTTAAGGAAAGTATTTCCTCTTCTAGTTGCTGTTTTTCTTGATACTTTTCTACAATCTGTAACCAATAACTACCGACAGATACAAAAACGGTTATTAGAACAACACAGCAAACTGGAATAAATAAACATAAACGACATTTCATTTTTGCTTTATTCTTTTTTGCAGTCATTCTAATCATCCTCCTACTATATTATAACCATAGCTATTTCCATTTTTCAATCAAATAAAATGACATCTTTTGTTTCTTTACAAAAAAGATGTCAACTATTTCTTTTTTTTCTTAGTTAAATAATTCCCAAATAGATATCCTAGTATCAATAAAATTAAAAAATATATATGAAATACCCCATAATTAATAGTTCTTAAAATTAAAAAATAAAGTAAACAATTATCAAATACAAATAACAGTGTAATGAAAACTTTATAAAAAAGCTTACTTTCAAATAAAAAGCGATACTGCATTCTTAATAGATAAGAAAAGAAAATTCCATATGCAAAAGATACTGTTAAAACTTGTAACTGTATGGATAAATCCATTATTTAAACAACCTACTAATAATATTATTTTCCTTATCCTTCTTCGTTGCATCATCTACATAAGAAAACGATTTTAACAGTCCTTTGATGGAAACATTTCCTTGTAGAGTATCTAGCTTCAATAGTTCTAATCCTTCCCCTTTTAATACTAAAAATCCCATAACTGTTTCCATCAAAAATTCTTCATCATCAAAACTTTCAATCTTTTTTACTCCTGTAACCAAGATATTCTTTCTTTCTAGTATATTGATACTATGATTATAATTATTAATTGTATGATCCTTGTCCATATTATTGCCTCCTAATAAAATATATGAACAAAAAAAAAAAAAAAGAACTATCATTTGATAGCTCTTTGAAATATTATTATTCTTCTGTACTAGTTGGTTCTTCTGCTTCTTCATATGCTTTCAGAATTGCTTCTTCAAACATAGAACGAACTTCTGGATTAATAGGATGTGCAATATCTCTATAATCCCCAGTAGGAGTCTTCTTACTAGGCATAGCAATAAATAATCCTTTTTCTCCCTCAATGATTCTAATATCATGAACTGCAAAACTATCATCTAATAATACAGATGCAATTCCTTTCATTCTAGAACCTTCTTTTTCAATCTTACGTACATTTACAGATGTAATCTTCATGTGTATCCTCCTTCTAAAGTAATTACTTTATGAAACCATCATATAATAATTTACAAAAAAAAGCAATAGATTTACTAAAAGTTTATGCAACTACTGTCAATACCAATTTTTTAATTAAAACATCACTATAACTAAAAGATTTTACTTGCGAACTATCTTCTAATTTTACCAAAAAAATAGAAGGATAAGTATCTATAATAGTAGCAGAGAATTCTTCTACTTGATTTCTACTTCCATTAAAACGAAACTGTAGTGTTTGGCCTTTATAAGAATCAATTTTTATCTTCACTTTTTCTATATTCATCTTGGATACCCCACAAACATACAACCTTTAGTCATTACGCCGCCAATTCCATCTGCACCAGATTTCGTTTTTGCTAGTACATCCAATAAATCTACTGTTTTATTTCGATCATACAGAGCCAAATAAGAAGCAATAATAGCAGGATCTAAGGCATGAATATTAATGCGTTTAGGGCTAGAAGCAAAAGTAGAACCCGCCTTGATCAATTCTTCATAGTTACTTTGACAAGCCCCAGCAATAATAATTAATTTATCTTGATTTTTTTCATAATTTCTAGCCTCTTTCACAGCTTCAATAAAATTAACGGTATTCTTATAATTCATCACATTATCTTGGGATCCTTTACGACGATAATAAGCATCATGCCCCGTAATTACTACAATATCAGGATTCAAGTTTTCTAAATAACTTCTAATTTCTGTTTTAATATCATTTTCTTTTAGACATAAACCATAGGCCATAATGTTTAATTTCTTATAAAAATTCATACATCTCTTTAAGTAGTCTTCATCACCATCAATATGTAATACCTTCCCCGGCAAGTAGAAAAACTCACTTCGATCTAAGTTCAAATCACTAGTAATAGAATCTGTAATTCTTTCATCATCTACAACATCTTTTCCTTCAACCTTTACCAAATCATTAAGATCGCTATCCGCATACAATCTTAAATTAATTCCTTTCAAATAAGCAATATTACCTTCTATCTCTACAATCACAAAAAAAGTATCATTTTGATGAGAATTACGAGTAACAATATCACCAACTTGAAAAAGCATAACATCACCTCATTATAGTGAATTATATGCTTTTCTTATCCTAAATTATTACTAATGCGAACAAAAATTTCTAAAGAAAGATCCTCTGCTCTAACACTTAAATCCAAATGATACTCATTTAAAATTTCTTCTATCTTCTCCAAACAGTACCCCTTTAAATTGTTGCGAAGAGTTTTCCTCTTAAAACGGAAACTATCTTTTACTAATTGAAAAAAAAGTTCTTTATTGTTAAGGCTTAGCTGTTCTGTTTTCTTATTAAGTGATATTACAACACTATCTACATTAGGTTTGGGAACAAAACAATTTCTACTAACTAAAAATTCTTTTTTTAAATCAAAGTAATAATTCAAAAACACCGTAATAGAACCATATTCTCTTGTTCCGGGTTTCGCACAAAAACGATCAGCAACTTCCTTTTGAATCATCACTACAATCTTATCTACTCCTAAATTACTTTCTATTAAATGAGTAATAATAGGAGTCGTAATATAATAAGGAAGGTTAGCAACAACATATAAATAATGGTATTCATAAGAACTTAAATCCTGCTTTACATCTCTTTTTAAAAAATCATCATAAATTACACAAACATTATCTAACCCCAATAATTCTCTATCTAAAATATCTTCTAAAGAAGTATCAATCTCATAACAAATAACTTGCTTAGCGGCTTTGGATAATTCTTTGGTTAAAGAACCTGCACCTGGACCAATTTCGATTACCAAACTATTTTTTTGAATATCTGCAACTCCTACAATTTTTTTAGGAATCGTTTGGTCTTTTAAAAAATTTTGACCAAATTTCTTTTTAAAGTGAAAAACATTGTCTTTCATAAAATCACCATTATTAATATAACATAATTGTATAAAAACGCCAAAAGAAAAGAGATAATAAATCATATCTCCAAAACCATTTTACAAAACCAAAGTTTTATTTTGAGTCATCAAATCTGATAACATTGATACCATTTTTAGTACCTTCAATAGTTTTTTTACTAGCATCACTACTAACAATCACTTCTTTATTTTTAGGCTTCCAATGAAAATTTTCTAACATAAGCAAAACATTAGATAAAGATAATATATATAGCATTGCTTTCATTGGAGCAATAATATCCGCAAAATAATTAAAATTAATATCATATCCCAAACGAATGATAGCTATCATATTACGGTCAAAAAAAGTTCTATAAACAGCAAACAATAACATTACAAATACTAAGCAACAGGTAACATTATAAAAGAAACACTGATTAACACTTTTTTGTTTAAAAATAATATTAATAGCAAATAAAATAAATAATAAAACAAATGGAATAAAATTAGAAATGGCATCTATCATATTTTTTTCAAGTCGTTGGTACATATGAATAATAATATAGAAAGTAAACACAAAGGAAATTAATAATAATAAAACTTTTAAAATCGAAAAAATAGCATTAATAATCTTAATCATAATTTCCCTCCACTTCATTTTTAAACCAATTAGAAATAAATTCTACAAAGCTGGCTGCTTTTTGATAGGCTCCCATGACTTCATAAAAACCATCTTTCGTGTTATCTTTAATAGAAGAAGAAGCAATAGATGTATTATAGAAATAACTACTATTATTTAGTAAATCTTTTTTTAAATAAGAAGTTTCTTCTTTTAATGAGTTAATATAAAGCTGAATCATATGCTGATTATCTAACAAATAGGAACTATTAAAAGTTTCAGGAGCAATAGTAGTAGTCCAATATAAATTATTGATAATACAACTACTCAAAATATCATTCTCATAAGATTCTCTAAGTTGATATACATCGATAATCGTTATTTTATTTTTACCTTTCATAGTTTGAATGGTTTCATTCTCAAAAGCTTCAGTACAAGATTTTAAATTATAATAAATTACCTGCATTTGATTCATAGGAATATTTCCATGATAAGCATTTGCTTGAAAAGAAGAAATATTTTCTTTAACATTCTGAATCTTAGTTTCAAAATCAACAACCAAAGGCTGTGAATAGAAATTAGTAATAAAGTCCTTACGAATCTCTAAATAATGATACGCATTAGATAATAAATAAAAACTGGCAAAAGCAAAAACAAGTCCTATCAAAGCATAATTAATAATTTTAAGATATTGTTTAATAAATTCCATAAAAGTTCCTCCTAAATAATTTGATCTGAATCTGATAAATGGTTAGTGTCAGATGAAGATTGCGATGAAGTTTCACTATTAATCGTAGTATTGGAAGTAGATTGTTCTTTAGTTTCCATAGGATTGGTATTAGATGACGGATTTTCATCAAATTCATTCTGTTGAGTAGAATTAGAAACAAATGTAGCCGAGTTTATAGGTTCTACTTGTCCTTCTGTTATAGAAACAGATGGTATGGGTGGTATAGGATTTTCTTTTGACAACTTTGCAAAACTATCGTCAGAAATTGGAGATTCAGTGGATTGCCTTTCTTCTATATCTTTTTGTCTGGTGTTTTTAATAAGTTTTAAAATATCACTCCCAATAATGAGCAAGCAAGGAATTACTACAATCAATAACCAGCCAATAGGCTTGGTCATAATCGTTTGCAAATATCCAATCATCGGAATTCTTAAAAAAACTTTTCCAATTACTTCATTAGGGGCAATTAAGGCAAAATCTGCTGTATTATTATGGTCCCCCTTAGTTCTAAAACCAATAATTTTTTGCTTAGTATCGTCTTCATAAACAATACCAATCACACGATGAGTAATAGGTGTCCCCGCTGTTTCTATTTCCTTGGATAAAAAAGTAATAATATCATCTACCTGAATACTATTTTCATCTACCCTTACAGTAACAACAGCATCATAAACATTAATATGAGGCACCATACTTTCACTAATAATGACATAAGCACCAAATAAAGGAGAACGATTTTGACCATTTCGAAGAGAAATTTTTTGATCTATAAAAGAAGCAATAAACATCAATAAAGCAATTCCTAAAATCAAAAGAATGGAATAGAAAAAGATAGACGATAAAAAATGAAAAATTTTTTTAGCCAAATCCACTTTATCACCCGATTCCTATTCTTTATTATTATTAAAATAATAATATCACATAAAAAAAAGGAAGTAAATAAAATAAGAAAAACCAAAGTTTTTCTTGACAGCCAAAAATTAGTAAGTGCCTGATGCAGCAACATTCACTTTTAAAGAAAAATATTTATCATTTAAAATACTATAATCAAAATTTTGTTCATTAGGCTCTTTTACCCACATTCTAAGCCTAAATTTTTTTCCATAAGAAACTTCTCCAGCTTGAACGGTCCCATAATAAATTGTTTTTCCTGTTAAAAGATCATTTGTAGTATTTTCTAATTCATGATAAGTAAGAATTCCATTTTCGCTAGAAGTAATAGTAGTTGGATTTTCTTGATTGCCCTCAAAAGTAGTTAAATAGATTTTTACCCAATCATCTGGCAGCGTAGAATGCTCATCTTTCTGAATGGCCACCTCATAAGCAAGATTACTTTTAGTAGTGGATGCAGATATAGTAAAATCAAAATATTCCCCATCGCCAGATAAAACTTTACCAACGTCATCTGAAATAGGAATTGCGTTTTCAATATAAATCCCATTCCCACCATTATCAGCATCGGAATAGGAAAAGACAATTCTACCAGTCTGAATTACATTATTAGTCATCCCTTCCCCAAAATAATCAAAAATAGCATAACTGATTCCTCCAAAAAGAAAAATCAAAGACAAAAACAATAAAATAATAGCCATAATATTTATCTTGGATTGCTTCATCTAAAATCACTACCCCTCTACTTGATAAGCATAAACATCAATTTTAATAGAAAAATATTGTTCTTCATAATCTTTAGCATCTTCTTTAATCCACATTCTTAAACGATAAGAATCACTATAATTATTTAAATCTTTACCTAATTTTTTCTCATAAAGAACATAATAATCTTTATTATGAATGGTCTCCGTTTCTAACTCAGAAAATGGAATAAGAACTTTTTCTTCTTCATAACTTCCCATTAATTGAGTTAAATAAAGACGAACATTTTCATCATTTAATGTAGAATTTTGATCTTTATGAATTAATATTTTATACAAAAGGTTTGCATTTTTAGTAGATGCTGTTACAGAGAAATCAAAATATTGATGAGTTCCAACCATCATTTTTCCTAATTCATCAGAAATAGGAACAGCATCTTCCAATAGAATTCCGTTTCCTGCTTGCCCAACATCAGAATAAGTAAAAATGATTTGACTAGTATCTATTATGTTATCATCATTACCTTCTCCATAATATACAGAATAAGTAATTCCGAAAACACAAAAAAATAAAAGGGTAGTAAATATGAGTAGATATATCCAATAGTGACTACGAGAATATTTTTGCTGACTAGAATTCATTTGAACATTCATTTCTCCATCTCCTAACTACCAACCCCATCTTAAAACCTCATATCGAACATTTCTTTGTCTCCCAATAACATTCATATCATCGGTTTCAGTTACCAAAAAATCCATGATGTTACCTTTAATAGCACCTCCCCTATCTAACACAATACCAATAATTGGATCATTAGAAAAACTAACATTCGTAACCTGAACAATAGTACCACAAGGAATCGCTGGATCAGCCGCTAAAATTCTAACTGTCCCATAAGTATTATCATCAAAATAAATATTTCCATTACGAACATCTTGTCTAGGTGGACAAGCTACCTTTCCTGTACAACCTTCACAAACCGGATTGTAAGCAGTCATTTGACCAATAAAAGAAATAGGCATATCAGGACCATATAACATTGCTTCTTGCATGTTGGCAACTTCTCTAACAGCAAGAGTCTGATTTCTATTATCATATTTAGTAATAATATGAATAGCTTCAATCGATTTTACACCATTAATATTACTAATATTATTAGTCTTATGAGTAGTATTAGACGCCATAACATACAAGAAAGTAAAAATAGTAATAACCAATAAAAAACGATACAACATCACTTTATAAAATTTGTGAGTATGTTTGTTCATAATCCAGCACCTACTTTTATTCTCTAGCTATTATATAGGTTAAATATATCACATTCTATTATGCAAGTCAAACAGACTAATTGCATTTTCAGTAGTTACCTTAGCTACTTTTTCCAATGAAATATTTTGAATAGATGCTATCTTAGCTGCTATAAGCGGAATATTACTAGATTCATTTACTCTACCACGATTAGGTTCCGGTGAAAGATAAGGGCTATCCGTTTCTAAAACAATAGATTCTAAAGGAACTTTCTCTACTACTTGATAAAGTTTACTATTTTTAAAAGTAACAACCCCACCTATTCCCAAAAGAAAGCCTAGATCAATAAATTTTTTAGCCATTTCTAAACTTCCACTGAAGCAATGGATCACCCCTCGTACATGATATTCACTTAATATCTCATACGTTTCTCCTATCGAATCACGGCTATGAATAACTACTGGAATATTGAGTCTTTCTGCAATTTCTAATTGTTTGCGAAATACTTGTCTTTGTTTTTCTTTATTGTCTTTATTCCAATAATAATCAAGCCCGATTTCCCCAATTGCTACAATTTTAGGATTGTTTTTTACCAAATTTTCTAATAATTCGTAATCTTTTTCCACAATATTGTTAGCAACTTCTGGATGATACCCTATACTTGCATACAAACAATCATATTTTTCCACAAATTTAGTGGATAACAGAATATCATCTTTCTCACAAAAAGATGCTATCAACAAATTAACTCCTGCATTATTTGCATTATTAATATATAAATCAGGATTAAATCCAAAATCATTACCTATATGCAAATGTGTATCTATAAACATAAAATCACTCCATAAAATAATATTATTTTCAAATAAAAATACTAATTATATATGTTTTCATCATTATTCTACATATTCCTTTTATAATTTGCAATAATATCACCAACATAGATTTTATTTCCATCTCTAAAAATTTCTTGATGTCCATCCATATTAGGTAATACCATATTAAGCAAATAATCTTTAAAACTTAAATTACCATAACCATCTACAAAAATAACATTATTTAATTCTTGTTCAGTCAAATCACATATACGTGAAATTACAAAATGATAGTTAAACTTCTCAATTACTTCTTTTGTTAAAAACTGTAACAATTGAATTCCTGACATTAATTGTGGATTATTTCTGATTTTATCATTTTAAATTTGATCTACATTAAAATCTCTTAAATCACATATAAAATCAAAAACAAAAGAACTATTACTAATTTTGTCATCTAAATTTTTAATAATCATCTCATAATTGTCATTTACATAATTTAAAATTCCATATAGTTGATCTATTTGATAACCAACAGTAACTCTAACCTGATTATCGCCAGCATTTGAATTATCTTTATAACAGTCTTTTATCACCAGCATTTTATCTCTATAAATAGAACTTAATGTTTTAAAGAATTTATTAATATCACTACTAGTTGCATTAGTTAAGTTTAAGTTTTCAAGCTCACCATTCACTATACCATAATCTATGTAATTATCATAGACACCACGATTATCAAAATTTTGATTCATTCTATCATAAAATAATTTACCACCAACTTCTAAATATAGCTTATCAAATAATTTAAATCTCTCTTTTATTTTTTCACTCTGAACTTTAATATATTTTTTATTATCAAATCCTTTTTCCATAAAAACACCCTACTACTACCATTATTTTTTAGAACCTTTTTCTAAATCCAAACTATCACTAGTATCAGAATAATTTACATTACCTAATAATTTTTCAAGTTCAACAATTATTTCAGGTGAAACTTCTCCCATAGTAGATAAATTCTGTATGATTTCAGAAACAGATTTTGATTCTTCTCCTGTTTGGTTTAATGCATCACTAACTTGCATAATATTCTGTTCTGAACATTTTTTAGTATCAGAAGTAGGCTTTTTTTCATTACGATACTCAACCTTATTATTAATACCTAATTGACTTAATTCCTTATTATAAAAATCTACATCTCTATTAATTTCACCATTATACCATTCTTCAGACATATAAACATCAATAGATGAATTAATAGCTTTTACTACATCTTTTTCAATAGAAAAATTTAAAATTTGATTACATATATCATTATATTGCTCTAAATATTTGTTTCCAAGTGATTTATTTCCTAATCCTCTAATAATATTAATTGTTCCCATATGAGATCAAATATATTAATTAAGGGCATTAAGAGCCTGTTCAGTTAACTCAACAAAATAATTAATAATAGATCTATTAACACCGGATTTATCATAAGAAACTCCTTTTCTTTCGTAATAATGATAAATTTCAACTATTTTATTATTTAAATAAATGCCAATAGGTTTTAATTCTATGTCAACCTGATTATACTTTTTTATGGTATTAATCAGATCGCTAAAACTAGAATTAATACAAGATGCTCTATCAAGATGCATATATAGTTCATCTACTGCTGTCCATTTTTTCTCACTACCATGTTTTTCCATAAATACACCGCCTTACTATCATAATTAAATTATATCATGAAAAAAGTAGTTCATTATATAGAACTACTTAATTTGACATAAGTTTTTATTATTAATTTTGACTTAATTCTTCTAACTTTTTATCCTTATCTATTCTCATAAATAAAGCTTCTGGTGTACCTACCGTATAAGAATTATCTTCTAAATAGACTCTATCCTCTTTAGAATTATTAATTTGAGCTTTAATCTTTTCACTTGTCTCAGTTAAATATGGACTTAAGAAAATACCACATACACGAATTGATTCAAGTAAATTATATAAAACAGTTTCTAATCTATCTTTTTGAGTTTCATCTTTAGCTAATACCCAAGGAGTAGCTTCATCGATATATTTATTACTTCTTCTTAATACCTCAAAGATTTCATCTAACGATGCACCAATTTCTAAAGTAGCCATTTTCTTTTCAACTTTAGCCTCTAAATCATTAATCATTGAAATAAGTTCTCTATCATAACTTTCAGTAACATTTTTATTATTAACAGTACCATCAAAATATTTATTTACCATTGAAATAGTACGATTTACTAAGTTACCTAACACATTAGCTAAATCACTATTAATTCTTTCAATTAATAATTCATAAGTTAAACTTCCATCTTGTTGATAAGGAATCTCGTGAAGTACATAATAACGAACAGCATCTACACCAAAAGTATCTACTAAATCATCTGCATAAATCACATTACCTTTCGATTTACTCATCTTGCCATCTCCTACCAATAACCAAGGATGACCAAAAACTTGTTTAGGAAGTGGTAAATCTAAACTCATCAAGAAACAAGGCCAATAAATAGTATGAAAACGGATAATATCTTTACCAATTAAATGTAAATCCGCTGGCCAATATTTTTCAAATTCTTCACTACTCCCATCTGGATCATAACCAATATTCGTAATGTAGTTCGTAAGCGCATCTAACCAGACATAAACAACATGTTTAGAATCAAAATCGACTGGAATTCCCCAATTAAAAGAAGTACGAGAAACACATAAATCTTGAAGGCCAGGTTTAATGAAGTTATTCATCATTTCATTTTTTCTGGACTCAGGTTTAATAAAGTCAGGATGAGATTCAATATATTCTATCAATCGATCTTGATACTTAGATAATCTAAAGAAATATGCCTCTTCGCTCTTAGGTTGAACATCTCTTCCACAATCAGGACATTTTCCTTCTACTAATTGACTTTCTGTAAAAAAAGATTCACAAGGAGTACAGTAAAGACCTTCGTATTTACCTAGATAAATATCCCCCTTCTCATACATTTTCTTAAAAATTTTTTGAACAATTCTCTCATGATGTTTATCGGTTGTACGCACAAAACGATCGTAACTAGTGTTCATAACATCCCAAATTCTTTTGATTTCTGTTGCCACTTCATCTACAAATTCCTGAGGAGATAGCCCCTTTTCTTCAGCCTTAATCTGAATCTTTTCACCATGTTCATCTGTACCAGTTTGAAAATAAACATCAAAACCTTTTAATCTTTTATAACGGGCAATTGCATCCGCTAACACAATTTCATAAGTATTTCCAATATGAGGTTTTCCTGAAGTATAAGCAATAGCCGTTGAAATATAATATTTTTCCATTTTAATCATCCTTTCTATCCGTAGAACCAATTCCACTAGTTCTAACATTTTCTATTTTCTCTTCATCATCCACTGTTAAAAATGATACAAAGATACCCTGACAAATCTTGTCTCCTTTTGAAACAATATAATCGCTTTTTCCATGATTTTCTAGCTGAATCCACATATGCCCTTCATTTTCAGAATTATTATAATAATCTTTATCAATCACACCAACTTGATTACACATTCGAACATTATATTTAAAACCCTGACTACTTCTTACTACAACAAATAAAACCTCTCCACGATTCATATTTACCTTAATTCCAGTAGGAATTCTTTTAATCTCGTTAGGTTTCAATATAAAATCAATAACGGATTCAAAATCATAACCAGCACTTTCCTTTGTATTTCTTTTTGGAATATGATAAGATTCATATAACTTTATATCATTACATATATCTTTTTTAAATTGATCAAAACTGATTTTTTCAAAATACCTTGCCATAAATTCTACCACCTTCCAAAAATTCTAAAAAAAAAGATGATTCATCCATAAGGACGAATCATCGCGGTACCACCTTAATTTATAAGTAAAACTTATACACTTAATCTCTTAACGCGAGTAACGTATAAACCTAATATCGATTTATCAGTTCCAGAACCATCTATTATTGTTCCTCTATATCTACTTTCACCTAACTAGACTCTCTGCAATAGATTTCCAATAACTCTTTCCTTCAAAACATTTATAAAACAGATTATAACACAGTTATGACTATTTTTCAACTCTTTTTACTAAAATAGCAGGATAAACGCATGAAATTTTAATCATGTGTTTTTTTCTAATAATTTTGCGATATCATTTGTATTTAGTAGCTTAA
>CALVSR010000003.1 GCA_944359075.1 uncultured Bacilli bacterium | reverse complement strand
GTTTGAAGACAAAATTACGAAGTTAAATGAGCAAGAAACATTTCAAAGCTTGATGACCTATGAAGAAGATCAAAAGATGATTTTAAACACCGAGAAGAAGATTTCTTTTGAAGAAGGAAAAAAAGAAAGCCAAATAGAAATAGCTAAAAACTTATTATCTTTAGGAGTAGAAAAAGAAAATATATTAAAAGCAACTGGTTTAACATTACAACAGCTAAAGGAATTAGAAACAGATAAAAATTGATAGAAAATTTATCGGTGCTTGTATTTGTACTAATGCTATGACTACTACATATACCAGAATGAACAGGTAGGATTGGACTAAAATATTGTAAAGCATTTTATTAGTTACATTAATCATTTTTATTTTAATCATCGTTACCATATTTATCTTTACGAGAAAGAAAAGTTAGAGTGCTTATTAGAGTGTTCAAAAATAAATTTTGATAATAAATATTATTTTCAAACTTAGTTTTCTAAATAGAAATGGACTTATAAATGCAGAAAAATTACTGAAAATCACCTGAAATCGACGATTTAAAACAAAATTCTACATATTTTTTTATTGAAAGATATAATAAGCTTAGAAATATTATATTTGGGTTTGAGAGTTATAAATAGAAAGGCTATTAAGATAACAACATAAATTACAAAATGCGTACGAGTTGTAATAAATGTTTGTTATAGATTAAATAAAGGAGGGAATAAATTGAAAAAACTGAAAAAATTTTTACCGGCATTTGTATTTACATTGATGTTATGCTCTACTACAGCAGTATTTGCATCTCAATTATATAGAACTACTATATCTGTTGGTAGGGGAGAAACCAAACAAACCTCAAAATATAGTATGCCAGAAGGAACAGGTAGAATTGGTTTGAATATTACTAAAATAAATGGCAGTTCTAATAAAAACGATGCTAATAGTACAAGATTACATATTATTATGAGGGATGGAAATGACTCCGCTATAATGGATGTATATAAAACATATGATCAATCATGGCTAGGTGGTTTTACTATAATAGATGGAACTAAAACTGGAGCAAAAGGGAATTGGTATGCCCAATTTTCTACAAAAATAGATGGAATAAATTATGCTAGTTTCTATTCCAATCATTTAAATCTTGTGAGTCTTACATCCTAGTAAAAAGATAATAAGAAATTAGGAATATTTTATATTTCTAATTTCTTATCTCTTATTTATGGAGGTAGTTATGCTAATTATTAAAATATCAGACTTAGCAAAAAAATATAAAAAGAAAGAAAAAGAAATTTTAGTATTGAATCATATTGATTTATCTTTTGAAAAGGGAAAAATTTATAATATTATTGGCCACTCTGGAAGTGGAAAGACAACATTATTAAATATTATAGGTACATTATTAGAATTTGACTCTGGAAAAATATTAATAGATGGTTTTGATATTACTAGTATGAACGAAAAAGAAAAAGCGGATATTCGAAATCAAAAGATTGGTTTTGTATTTCAATCTTATTTTTTAAATGATAAATTGAAAGCTTTTGAAAATGTTATGGTACCTATGTACATTAATGTAAATATTAAAAAATCTAATAGAAAAAATTTAGCGATACAATTATTGAAAAAAGTAAAATTAGAAGATAGAATTAACCATTATCCGAAAGAATTGTCTGGTGGAGAGCAACAGCGTGTAGCAATTGCTAGAGCCTTAGCCAATAATCCTGAAATTATTTTGGCAGATGAGCCTACTGGTAATTTAGATAAAGAAAACGAAAAGATTATTTTAGAAATTTTTAAGAAATTAAAAGAAGAAGGAAAATGTATTATTATATCTAGTCACAGTGATTATATCAAAAAATATGCAGATGTTATCTTAGAAATTAATGATGGAAAAGTAGAGGTAGTAACCTGAAAAAAAATATATTGTTCATGGCTATGTGTGCCTTGAAGACGAGTCTCAAGCGAGGCGGAAAGGAATGAATCTTAAAATGAAATTAATGGATATAATAAAACTATCTTTTACTAATGCTAAAAGGGCGAAAAGTTCATATCTTATTATGATATTAGTTATCATCGCATCCGCTTCTTGTTTATTTTCTTTATCTTATAAAAATTCCTTTGATAGATATTGGAATTCCTATGTTAAAAATAGTCCAGAATTTCGTATTATGAATGTTTCTTATATTAATTGGTTAGATGAGCGAGATAAGCGCATTATGTTAGGTGATGCTTCATTAGACCCGGATGAAAAACTGAAAATAATTGATGAGACTACTAAAGAAGTAATGGATGTGCTTGCTACCAATGAACATATTTTAGGAGTTAGTCAACAATATAGAGTTATGGCTCAAATTGATTACTTTGAAAATCATAATTTTTCATTTGTTATACTGGGTGTACCTCTTGACAATAATATTGAAATTGTTAGTGGTAACAATTTAGATAGTTATTCTGAAAATGATAAGGTGATGATTTGTCCTAATATTGTTTATTATAGAGATAAAAATAATATTTTCTATGGCAATCAAAAAACAGACATGAATGATTTGATTGGTCAAGCAGTTACTCTTTCTATGGCAGACAATGCTACAGATGAATATAAAATAGTTGGATTGTATGATACCATTTCTAATTATGCATATGGAGAAATCTGTTATACAAGTTATGCGAATGTGAAGTCGTTAGATGATATCTATTATGAAGCATACCCTCATTTATATCAAGAACATCTAGAATATATGAAAACTATTCATTATACAGGAGATAATGTTTTTATTATGATAGATGATGTAGAAAACCTGGGCCAAATCAACGATTTTCTACATGAAAATAATTTATTTCAAGAAGGTGCGATCGTTGGGATTAATACAGAAACAGTGGATGAGATAATGAAAAGCTGTTCTTATATTACACTAGGAATGTTAGTGTTATCAGGTATTATTATTTGTCTTACACTAGTTCAAAATATCACAAAACGAACTAAAGAATTTTATTTGTATAATGTTTTGGGATATTCTAAAAAAGATATATTAAAACTTATCTTTATAGAAAATTCTATCTTGATTATCATTGGTTATATTTTTGCTATTATTGCGGCTCAAATCGGATTAATTATTTATAAAAACATTGTATTAATTCATAAATCAAGATTATATTTAATGAATCCAAGAGTGGATATGATTAGTATTCTAATCGGATTGTTAGTTGCATTAATCATTCCTATTTTAATCACCGTTACTATATCTATCTTTACAAGGAAGAGAAGTTTTTCTTCTGTGGAGGAGTAAATATGTTATCATTGGTCTATACCTTTTTTCGTTCCAAAATTAGATTTTTCTTATCCCTTAGTATATTTACCATTCTTTTTCTTTTTTTATCTTTGATTCTAGCTAACTATTTTGCAACAAATGTCAAAATACAAGCCATAGAAAACAAAGAAAACAACCGTGAGCTTATGGTTGAAGTAAAAGATAAAAATGTTTTAGAAACTATTAATGAAATCGAACATATTGAGAAAACATCTGTAGAAGAAATTTCTGCTAATTACTATTTTGTTACTATTTTGGTAGATATAGAAAAAAATGTTGATTATGTGGAAACGAAACTAAAAGAGTTAGACTTAAGTCCTTACTTGGTTAGTTATAGTTCCACTTCTGAATTAGAATCATATAAAACAGTAGAATTTTTTTTGAAAGTTTTTACTATCATATTGATTATCTTGTATGTGATTATCATGTACATCGAAATCAAATTATTACTATTATGGGATAACAAGAATATTATTATGTTAAAAGTGTTGGGTTATCGTAACTATATCATATGTTATATTACGATGATGAAAATCTATTTATTACTTTTATTATCCGGAGGTCTTTCTCTTTGTATTCTTATTATTATAAATAGAATATTAAGTATAAATGTTAATATCTCGTTTATGCTTTTTCCTATCGTTACTGCTTTTATCATTTCACTTTTGCAAATTCCAATGTTAACAGCAAGAATTAAGAGAAAAAATATCAATCAAATTTATGATGCTTAAAAATAGGAAACAAATGCCTACCTTTTTCATATATATAAAGTAGAATTAGGTTGGTGATAAAATGGCAAAGGAAGATTTTAAACGATTTGTAAGAAGTCATCCGGAGTTAATTAATTATGTCAATAGTGGGCGCATGAGTTGGCAAAAGTTTTATGAAATGTATGATATCTATGGGGAGAATAATTCTGTTTGGCTAAAATATCAAGAAGCAGGGGATGCTAGAAGTACTACACAAACTACTACTAAAACAGCTGCTACTGTTGGGGATACTTCTTTAAAAGATCTTTTTAATATGGTAAAGAAGATAGATTTAGAATCTGTTCGTAAAGGGGCAGAGGGGTTGCAAAAAGCAATTGCTTTGGTACAAGATTTTGGAGGTTCCAAAGCGACTAACAACTATCAAGCAAGGCCACTTTATAAACATCTAGAAGACTAATGAATGTAGAAACACAAATTAAAATCAGGAATAATCCCTATCTTTACCGTTATTTAAGAGATAATTCTAGTTGGTACAAAGCTTTAAATAGAGATCCTAATAGTATTAAACAGATGGAAGCCGAAATGAAAAATGCTTATAAATTAAATTTAACAGATAAAATAGATAACTTAAATCAAAAAATAGAAATGGTAAGAACTTTCATAGATATTTTAAGATAACCGATAGACATCATCGGTTTTTTTCTTTATAATAATAATGTGATATGTATGGAAAAAATCAATATTAAATTAACAGAATTGTTTGATATTTTGGATCATGATGAGAGAGTGGTTGCTGTTAAACAGTATAAGGAAAAACTGCTACATGATAAAGTCTTTTTGAACAAAATAAGGCAACTTCCAACATTAGATATGTATAGTGATGAATATTTGATGCTAAAACAAGAATTATTTGAAAATCCTGATTTTGTAGCATTTAAGCATTATGAAAATGAAATTAATTTATTAATTTTGGAAATTAATCAAAAATTAAAATTATTGACTGATGAAAGAGGTTGTAATCATGAGAATCATTAGTGGAAAATACAAAGGAAAGAAACTAGATGGGTATGATATCCAAGGAACTAGACCTACTCAAGATAGAGTAAAAGAAAGTTTGTTTGCTATGATTCAAAATGATTTGTATGATTCTGCTGTTTTGGATTTATTTGCAGGTAGTGGTAATTTGGGTATAGAAGCATTAAGCAATGGGGCAAGCTTATCCTATTTTGTAGACAATAATATAAAATGTATTGGAGTCTTAAAACGAAATTTAAAAGGAATCGATGCGAATACTACCATAATATTAAATCTTGATTATCAAAAAGCGTTAGACTATTTTAAAGAACATC
Organism: uncultured Bacilli bacterium; assembly: GCA_944359075.1. Lineage (GTDB taxonomy): Bacteria > Bacillota_I > Bacilli_A > RF39 > UBA660 > Alloscybalousia. Next base: position 38,687 of record CALVSR010000003.1, on the reverse strand, counting down.
AAATAAGCTTTGATATTATTTTTTTAGATCCGCCATACCACTTAGATTGTCTGGACTATATTTTAGAAAAAATAATAGAGTATAACTTATTAAATGATGAGGGAATTATAGTCTGTGAATATGAATTTGATTGCTTTAAAGAGAACTATGTAGGATTCGTTTTAGAAAAAGAAAGAAAATATGGATATAAAAACATTAGAATTTATAGAAAAGAAAAACGGTAATAAGCAAAGTCTAAGAACTAGGAAAGGAATTACTATGAAAATATATTTGGTTAGACATGGGGAAACAGATGCTAATAAAAATCATATTATGCAAGGACAATCACAGAACTTACAGCTGAATGAAAATGGTATAAAACAGGCAATGGAGTTAAAAAGCAAATTAAAAAACATTAAATTTGATAGCTGTTTTACTTCACCATTAATTAGAGCTTGGTCAACGGCTATGATTTTAGTAGGAGATAGAGTAGAAATTAAAGAAGATAAAAGGTTAATCGAAAGAGGTTTGGGTAAGCTAGAGGGAAAAGATAGAAAAGCTTATGATGTCAAAAAATACTGGGATTACTATCTAAATTCTAATGATCAAGAAGTGGAGCCTATCCAAGATATTTTTAGTAGATGTAATAGTTTTATAAAAGATATAAGAAAGAGCTATTCCAATAATGCTACTATATTAATTGTTTCTCATGGGGCTATTACTAGATGTTTACATCATATTTTAAAAAATAGTAATTTGAATAACAATTTGCTTGATTTTAAGATTGAAAACTGTTATTGTAAGGAATATGAACTAAAGAAAGAAGAATAAATATGAAAATAGATAATGGACATTTTTTTAATATTGAGCCTGTGATTGATTTAGAACATTTTATTGAACTTTTATTAATAATGTTAACAGATGATAAAGGATTCAATTTTATTACTCAGAAAAGAGAATGGATAGCAAATATTCCGAGCAATTTACTAGAACAAATTGAAAATATTATGTATAGTCAAGATGAAGAAATTATTCTGTTTTTGCAATTAATTGATTCTTATCAGTATTATGAAAAACAATTAAAATGGGAAACCGCTTTTACAAATGCTTTTAAAAAATATTTGCAAAAAATCAACAAAGCTATAAAATATGACTTTCAACATTCTCGCTTAGAAGTAGAATTTGAAGAAGAAGAAATTCAAAAAATTTTAGAGCAATATGATGAAAAAACATTAGAAATCATGCAATCCTTCTGCTATCATCTAACTTATCAAGGACCGGTAAATCGTTATTTTGATTTACTTCTTAAACAAGGAAAAAGAATGAAAAGAGAATATATTAAAACAAGCGAACACACTTATAGTAATAGCTGGTATAATACAGAAAAAAAGGAAAATCAAAAAGCAAATATAACCATAAATCCACAATATATTAAGAAAAATTAAGCTGCTAATGATTAGCTTTTTTTCTTTGTCGTAAAATGTTTTAAAATTTTAGCAATCTTTGTTGACTTTTGCTAATAATAAGAATATAATGGTATTAGCACTTGAGAATTAGCAGTGCTAATAGGAGGTAAGTGATGCTAACAGAAAGACAAAGTCAGATTTTAAAGTTAATCATCACAGAATATATCCAATCAGCTCGTCCAGTAGGTTCTAATTTGATTTGCAAAGAATTAAACTGTTCTAGTGCAACCGTTAGAAATGAAATGGCTAGCTTAGAAGAGTTAGGACTCCTAGAAAAAACACACACATCATCTGGTAGAGTTCCTAGTGAAAAAGGATATCGATATTATGTAGACCATTTAATGAAACCGAAAGAATTAAATGGAGAAGATATGTTAAAACTGCAAATTATCTTCAATAACCAACAACTCGAATTAAGTGATTGTTTAAGTGAAAGCTTAAAATTAATTTCAGACATGACTAACTATACATCGATTGTTTTAGGGGGAACTTCCCATGACAACAAACTAAAAGAAATCAATGTTATTCCCATTGATACAGATAATTTGATTGTAATTGTAGTTACGGATACAGGACATGTTGAAAACAAGAAAGTAACACTAAAAAATGTATCACTGGAAGAAATTAAGAAAACGGTAAACTTAATTAATGATTTAATCGTTGGTACACCAATTGATGAAGTTAGCAGTAAACTAGAATTTGAAATTAAACCAATTATTGGTAGATATGTAAAGGAACATGAGATGGTTTATAATACGTTCTATCAAGTATTTAAAGATTTTTCTAGTAAGAATATTAATGTTGTCGGTAAAAATAATATTTTGAAGCAACCTGAATTTAATAATATTGAAAAAATTCGAGATATTTTTGGAAAATTAGACAATAATGAAGAAATCATTAATAATATAACGGAAGAAAATAACGATATCAATATTTATATAGGAAAAGAAAATAAACTAGATGAAGAGGTAACTGTTATTAAAACAAAATACCATACAAAAGATCAAGAGGGAACCATTGCAATTGTTGGTCCTAAACGAATGGAGTATGATAGAGTAGTAACACTTCTAGAATTTATTAAAGAAAACATTGAAAAATAGGAGGATATGATGACCCAAGAAGAACAAGAAAAAACATGTAATTGCGATAATAATTGCGAATGCAAACATGATAAAAAAGAAGATGAATGCTGTTGTCATGAGCAACAAACTGAAAATAAAAAAGAGAAAAAGAAAAAACAAAAAGATAATCATGCTTTAGAAGAAGCAAATAAAACTATTATGGAACTTCAGACTAAACTTATGTATACTCAAGCAGATGCTATTAATTATCGTAAAAGAAAAGATGAAGAAACGGCTAATTTATTAAAATATGCCAACCAAGACTTACTGTTAGATTTAGTTGCTATGATTGAAAATTTAGATCGTGCAGCTAGTGCAAAAGCAGAATCAGAGGAAAGTAAAAAAATTCAAACTGGTATTCAAATGGTTAGCAATCAGTTTAAAGATATCTTAAAAAAATACGGGGTAATTGAAATTGAAGCTTTAGGATATCCATTTGATCCTGACTATATGGAAGCCATGATGGTAGGAAATGATACTACGAAACCAAATGATATGGTATTAGAAGTATTAGTGAAAGGATATAAATACAAAGATAGAGTATTGAAACACTCTGTTGTTAAAGTAAATCAAGTAGAAGAACCTGCCACAGAAAAAGAAGAAAGTACAGATAGTGTAAATGAAAATGAGAAAGGAAATGATTAATTATGAGTAAAATTATAGGTATTGACTTAGGAACAACCAACAGTTGTGTAGCTGTACTAGAAGGTGGTGCTGCTACCGTTATTCCTAATCCAGAAGGAAATAGAACTACTCCATCAGTAGTATCTAGTAAAAAGGGAGAAAGAATTGTAGGTGATGCTGCAAAACGTCAAGCATTAACCAATAAGGATACTATTTCTTCTATTAAGAGATTGATGGGAACAGATGAAAAAGTAGAAATGGAAGGTAAGAAATATACACCAGAGGAAGTATCTGCTATGATTCTATCTTACATGAAAGATTATGCTGAGAAATATTTAGGTGAAAAAGTAACCAAAGCAGTTATTACAGTTCCTGCTTACTTTAACGATTCACAACGTCAAGCAACTAAAAATGCTGGTAAGATTGCAGGCCTTGAAGTGGAAAGAATTATTAATGAACCAACTGCAGCAGCACTTGCCTTTGGTCTTGATAAACAAGATAAAAATCAAACTATTCTTGTTTACGATTTAGGTGGAGGTACTTTTGATGTATCTATTCTAGAACTTGGAGATGGTATTTTTGAAGTAAAATCTACTGCTGGTAATAATAAACTTGGTGGAGATGACTTTGATAAGTGCTTAATGGATTATATTGTTTCTGAATTTAAGAAAGAAAATGGAATTGATTTAACCAAAGATAAACTTGCAATGCAAAGATTAAAAGAAGTATCAGAAAAAGCCAAGAAGGATTTGTCTGGTATGACTTCTACGCAAATTTCAGCACCATTTATTTCACAAGGAGAAGATGGACCACTTCATATTGATATGACTATTACTCGTGCTAAATTCGAAGAGTTAATCCATGATTTAGTACAGTCTACCTTAGAACCAGTACGTAAAGCACTAAAGGATGCTAAATTAGATAAGAAAGATATTGATAAAGTTATCCTAGTTGGTGGATCTACTCGTATTCCATGTGTTCAAGAATTAGTTGAAAAAGAATTAGGTCAAAAACCTTCACATGAAGTAAATCCAGATGAAGCAGTAGCTATGGGTGCTGCTATCCAAGGTGGAGTATTGACTGGTGAAGTAAATGACATCGTGCTTCTTGATGTTACACCACTTTCTCTTGGTATCGAAACTCTAGGTGGAGTTATGACGACATTAATTCCAAGAAATACAACGATTCCAACTTCTAAATCACAAGTGTTCTCTACTGCCGCTGATAATCAGCCAGCTGTAGATATTCATGTACTTCAAGGTGAAAGAAGTATGGCAAGTGATAATAAGACTTTAGGACATTTCCAATTAACAGGAATTCCTGCTGCACCACGTGGTGTACCACAAATTGAAGTTAAGTTTGATATTGATGCCAATGGTATCGTTAATGTTACAGCTAAAGATTTAGGAACCAATAAAGAACAATCTATTACCATTACTTCTAGTACAAACTTAAGCGATGAAGAAATTGAAAGAATGAAGAAAGAAGCAGAAGAACATAAAGCTGAAGATGAAAAACGTAAAGCAGAAGCTGATACTAGAAATGAAGCAGAACAACTAGTATTCCAAACGGAAAAATCTTTAAAAGATTTAGGGGATAAAGTATCAGATACTGAAAAGTCAGAAGCAGAAGATCTAATCAAGGAATTAAAAGAAGCATTAGAAAAAGGCAATATAGATGACATCAAAGAAAAGAAAGATAAACTTCAAGAAAAAGCTATGGCATTAGCTACCAAAGTTTATGAACAAGTCCAAAAAGAAGGTCAAGCAAATGCTAATGCAAATGATTCATCTAATGATTCCTCTTCTAAAGATGATGATGTAAAAGAAGCCGAATACGAAGAAAAATAAATCAGGCATAAAACTAAGTTCTAGTAGTCTAACTAGGACTTAAGTTTTTGTTGCTATCATATAAATAAGGAGAAGCCATGAAAAAAGAATTATTGCGAAGTGAACAAAAGAAAGAAAATACTTGGGATTTAGAAAGTATTTATCCTAGTATGAAAGAATATAAAAAAGAGTATGATATGGTTTATCAATGGATGCAAGAAATTAGTAAGTATCAAAATCATATTCTAGATAGTAGTAAATCTTTATTAGAAACATTAGAGTTAGATCAAACAATAGAAAGAACAATTAATAAATTGGCTACCTATACTTATCGTAAGTATGATGAGGATTTGTCTAATGTTCAAAGTCAAGAATTGAAAGGTAAGTTCGATAATTTATATACAGAATATAGTAAGAATGGTTCTTTTATTGTCCCAGAAATATTAAAGGAAGATTTTTCTTTGATTCAAAAATACATAGAAGAAGAACCAAAGTTAAAGGAATATCAGTTGCTGTTAGAGCGCATTTTTAGAAATAAACCACATGTACTTTCTGAGCAAGAAGAAAGAATTTTATCTTCTATGCAAATGATTGCATCTGAACCTGAAAAAATAGCCGGTATTATTCGCAACTCTGAATTGCAGTTTGGTACCATTATCGATGAAAATGGTCAAGAAGTAAAAATAAATAATGAGAATTACACTTTGTTTTTAAAAAGTAAAAATCGAAGGGTTAGAAAAGAGGCATTTGAAACTATGTATCGTTCTTATGCCAATTATAAAGAAACTTTAGCTGAAACCTTGCAAGGTCATGTTATGGTATTAGCCAATTCTAGTAAGCTTCGTGGTTTTAAAAATAGTAAAGAAGCTAGTTTATTTCGCAATTGCGTAAATCCTAAAGTTTATGATTTGTTGATTCAGACAGTTCATAAGCGAATGGATGTTGTTTATCAGTACTTTAAATTAAAAAAAGAAGTATTAAAACTAGATGATTTCTGTTTATATGATACTTATGTGAATTTAGAGTCCGGTATTGATAAAACATACACATTTGAGGAAGCTAAAAAAATTGTTTTAGATGTTGTTAGTATATTTGGTAATGATTATCATAAAGTTGCCAGTTCAGCTTTTTCAAATCGTTGGTTTGACATCTATCCTAATAAAGCCAAAAGAGATGGAGCATATTCTTCAGGTAGCTATGACACTAAACCATTTATTCTTTTAAATTTTCAAGGAGGCTATCATGATGTATCAACACTAGCTCATGAATTAGGACATTCGATGCATACTTACTATTCTAATCAAAATAATCCTTATTTATATAGTAATTATAAGATATTTGTGGCCGAAGTAGCTTCCACGGTAAATGAAATGTTGTTAAACTATTATATGTTGGAACATGCTAATACCAAGGAAGAGAAAAAAGCTATTTTAAGTGAAATGATGGATCTATTTAAAAGTACTATTTATCGTCAGACTATGTTCAGTGAGTTTGAAGATTTTATCTTTGATTCATATGAAAATGGCCATGTTTTAACGAATGAGATGTTATCTAATAAGTATTATCAATTGAATCAAGAATACTTTGGTGATGATGTTATTATCAATGATGAGATTCGTTATGAATGGGAGCGTATTCTTCATCTCTATTATGATTTTTATGTATATCAGTATGCAACTGGATTATCTGCTGCATGTTATATTGTTAGTAGAATTAGAAATCAAGAAGAGAATGCAGTAGAAGATTATTTAGACTTCTTAAAAACAGGAGATTCTAAAGATCCAATAGAGGAATTAAAGATTGCCGGCGTTGATATGTTAGATGAGAAAGTAGTAAATGGAGCAATCGATATGTTCCAAGAATTGATCAATGAATATAGATCCTTGATGTAAGAGGTGATAAATGATGGATAAAAAAGATTATTATGAGGTCCTTGGTGTTAGTAAAAATGCTAGTCAGGATGAGATTAAAAGTGCTTTTCGAAAATTGGCTAAAAAATATCATCCAGATGTAAGTAAAGAAGCAGATGCCGAGGCAAAATTCAAAGAAATTCAAGAGGCCTATTCGGTTTTATCTGATGAGACAAAACGTCAACAGTATGATCAGTTTGGTCATGCGGCATTTCAAGGCGGTGGTGCTGGAGGTGCTGGCGGTTTTGGTGGCTTTGATTTTTCTGGATTTGATTACGGTGACATCTTTGATAATATTTTTGGTAGTTTTGGTGGTGGTTTCTCAAGCGGCCGTTCTAGTAGTCGTGCCCGTCGTGGAAGCGATACTTTAATGCAAATGAAGTTATCTTTTGAAGAAGCAGTATTTGGATGTAAAAAAACGATTCGTGTAGATGTAGTCGAAGAGTGTAGCGAATGTGATGGTAAAGGTGGTTTTGGTGAGACTACTTGTGATAAATGTCATGGTAGTGGAACCATTACTAGTGAGCAACATACGATATTTGGTAGTTTCTTATCCAAAACAACTTGTACAAAATGTGGCGGTGCAGGTAAAACTTATGATAGAACTTGTAGCCATTGCCATGGAAAAGGCAGTGTTAAAAACAATAAAGAAATCGAAGTAAAAGTTCCAGCTGGTGTGGATACAGGAACTAGATTAAAATTATCTGGTAAGGGGTCTGCTGGCGCTAATGGTGGTCCAAATGGTGATTTATATATCGAATTTAATGTGGCAGAACATGAATTTTTTGTTCGTGACGAAAATGATATCTATATTGAAGCACCAATCACAATTACGGAAGCAGTGCTTGGATGCAAGAAAGAAATTCCAACTCTATATGGCAATGTTACCTTAACGATACCTGCTGGTAGTGAATCGGGTGACAAACATCGTATTAAAGGAAAAGGAATTAATAATGAAGCTACAAGAAGAAAAGGAGATATGTATATTGTTTTAAAAATTGTAACTCCTAAAAAGCTTACCAAAGAACAGAAACGATTATTGGAAGAATTAAATGAAACCAATTTAGCAGATGATAATGATATCAAGAACTTTACTAGATTTGTAAGAGAAAATGATTAAACCAAGATAAATTTTTATCTTGGTTTCATTTTATAAGAAATACGGTAGTTTATATTTTAACCTTGTCGTTTATTTTTGGGTAGGGTTCCTTTTGATTGGTAAGTCCTAGAATGTAATCCACGCTAGTATGGTAGTATTCTGCTAGTTTCATTAGTAATTCAAAAGGAATCATTCTTTTCCCAATTTCATAATAGCTATATGCTACTTGAGAAACATTCAAATAATCTGCTACTTCTTTTTGTAATAAATCGTGATCTTCTCGGAGATCTTTTAATCTTAGCATACTATATACACCTCATAAGGTGATTGTATAATAAAGCAAATTGTTTTATTGATTTGTAAAACAATTTGTTCTAAAAAAGACAATATCTATTATTTGTGATATTGTCTTTGTTTTGTATCTTTTTCTAATATTTCATTTATTTTCTTCTCAATTGCTAAAATACATTCTGTTAAGTGGTTATTATCAAAACGTTCCTTTATTTTTGCTTTGATTAAATTTTCTTCACAAAAATCTATCTGATCTGCTAGAAATCTTCGACACATTTCTTCATATTTTGGTTCTGGTTCTTTTCTCTCACGAGTTAAGGCACGTTCCAATCTGATGCCATCTTCTACTTGAATATAGATTGGAATTACTTTATCTTCTCCATAATAATTTTTTAAAGCTTCATATCCAGCAAGAGTATTAATCATCATATAGGAATTATTTTCTAAATCAATATTGGTGGCTGCTGTAAAATAAATCCATGTTCCGTAGATAGTTTGATAGCTTCTCGATTCTATCACCAAATTATTTTGGAGCATATCTTTGTAAACAGAATCACTGACATAATGGTAAGTAACACCTTCTATTTCATGTTCGCGAATAGGTCGAGTAGTATATAAAACGATTGGTTTGATACCAGCTAAGTCATTTGAAACTATCTTAAAAATTGTATCCTTACCAGAAGAACTCTTTCCCATAAAGCAAAATATTTTTCCCATACTATGCGCCACCTTCTTTTAGTTTATCTAATTTTTCCTTAATCTGCTTTAGCATCCTTTCGTTGGGTGAAGTATCTTGCGGTTTGAAATATTTTTTTCCAACTAAATTATTTGGAAGGTATTGTTGTACTACAAAATGGTTAGGATAATCATGTGGATATTTATAAATAGTAGAGTGGATTTTGATAGTATCAGGGATTTCACCGCATCTACCGGTTTCTACATCACGAATAGCCTCGTCTAAGGCAATATGAGAAGAATTTGACTTAGGAGAAAGAGCCATTTGAACTACAATATCTCCCAAAGGAATTCTAGCTTCTGGAAGACCAACTAATTCACTAGCAGATATCGCAGCCATTACTCTTGGTCCAATATCTGGATTGGCTAACCCAATATCTTCATACGCAATTACACTCATTCTACGATAAATACTATCTAAATCGCCAATCGCAATTAATCTAGCCAAATAGTGTAGGGCAGCATCTACATCACTTCCACGAATGGATTTTTGGAAAGCAGAAAGTAAATCATAATGACCGGATTCATCTTTATCCGAGATAATTACCGGTTTACTATTGATAGTTTTTAATAATTCTAAGTTGATTTTTTTATCACTACTAGAATAGTAGGCTAGCTCTAACAAATTATAAGCGTATCTTAAATCACTTCCAGCTAAATTGGCGATATATTTTAAAGAATCATCGTCTATCTGAATTTCCTTTAAATCAGGATGTTGACAGGCTTTTTTTAGTCCTTCTATAATATCATCGTTATCTAAAGGTTTCAATTCAAAAATATGACATCGACTACGAATAGCAGGGTTGATTTTAAAATAAGGATTAGAAGTAGTCATACCAATTAAAGTAATTAAACCGCTTTCCAGTTGAGGAAGTAATAAATCCTGTTTATCTTTATTTAAGCGATGAATTTCATCCATAATTAAAACAATTCCATCATACATCTTGGCTTCTTCTACTACGATATCAAAATCTTTTTTATTATTCATAGTAGCATTTAAAAATCGATATCTAACATCTAAATTTTTCACAATTGCATTGGCAATCGATGTTTTACCAATACCAGGAGGACCATATAAAATCATGGAAAACAATTTCTTATTTTCGACTAAATTTCGTAATACTTTCCCCTTTCCTAATAAATGTTTTTGCCCGATGACTTCATCAATTGAATTGGGAGCAAGTTTTAAAGCTAATGGTTTTTCCATTCTTATCACCACAAATCTATTTTAGCAAAGATTTCTAAAAAATACTATCTTCCTAATCAAAAACTTCCACTATAAAATGGAAGTTTTTAGCTACTTTTTCCTTTTTAGTTTCTTATTTTCGAATATCATCAAACCAATCAAACCCAAAGCACTTATGGTAGTGATGATAATTCCCGAAGTGGAGTAGGGAGCAGTAAATTCTAAATGAATACTATGATTTCCTGTCTGAATTGGGAATCCTATGAACATATCATTTACGCACTCAATTTCTGTTTCCTTACCATCTACATATAAAGTAAATCCTTGATCATACGGTATGGTAAATAGAAAATAGCCATCTTCTTCTACTGCAATATTTCCATATAGGGAATCTCCCTTGGTTTTAGAAAAATCAATATGAATAGGTGTGATTTCCTTGGCTTGCCTAAAGAATTCGTTAGGAATTTCATATAAAACAATATCAGAAATATCATAAGTTCCTTTGGCAAACTCGATGACTAACTGACCTATTTCATGATTGCTAGAAAGAACATAATCAAAAGTTTCATTTTGGTTATAATATTTCCAAGTACGACAAGTTAGTTTGTTCATAATACCGTTGATAGTTATGGCTGTATCGCCTTCTTTACAACTAGGAATATAATTCATTTTGAACTGAATTATAAGACTGGTATCAGATATTGGTTTTTCTAAATTTAATACTATTTTTCCATTTTTTTGACTTTCTATTTGATAACCATTAGCAGTTTTTTCAAAAGAAATATTTTCTTGGCTTTCTATTGTGGTATTCAAAGTACTTTCTGAATGAGTAAATTCTAAATTTTCGTTTTGACTATCTACAGAAACAATGATGTTATTTTGGTAAGCTTCTAGTTTTTCAATATAGGATAAATCTTGATAGTCTTTGCTACTTAAAATATGACTGCTACTGAATCCAATTGGATAGACATTAGGGTTTTCATATAAAATTCCATCTTTATATTCTTTGATTGGCTGATAACCAACCGGTGGTTCTTGATTGGTTAATAAATAACGTATGCCCATAAAATTTTGAAAGAAGAGATTATTGGTTTGAGCTAACATGAAATGGTTTCGATAAAGATCATTATTGTTAAAAGTAGAATAAAAATTTTGTGAATAATTAGGATTGATGGTAGAAGAGTATAGGGTAGTTCTATAATCTAATGTTCCATAAGAAAAATTCATGCCATTTGCTCCACTTAAATCATCCTGATAACGATAAATAGTATCTGTATCTTGATTGATATAATTTAAAACATCATACTGGTAGTAAGATTGTTGTTTTTGATATTCTGTTATAGTTACTAGATCATCATTTATATTGTTGTTATAAAAAGTAATGGCTGCAGCTATTAGAATTGGTGTTAAAATATAAAATCTCTTTTTTTTCTGATAGATCCATAGCAGAAGAAAAGTAACTAACAGTTCTCCATAAAAATAATAGTAGGTAGCATCTTTTGAAATTCCTATCAGTAGGAAAGCACTACCTAAGAGAAGCCGTAAGAACCATTTCCAAGATTTTTTTTGACTAGGTAGAATTTGAATCATACTAGCTATTAAAAATATTCCTAGAGGTAAAAGAGGAATCCATACTTTACCATTCAAATATAGCCCACCATTTAGGATATAATTAAAAATAGGGATAGTGATTAAGATACTAAGTAAGATGGTAATTACCTTATATTCTTTTTTAGAAAATATCATATGATAAACAATAGCAATCCAAAAAATTGCTACTAATCCCATTCCATAGGTACCATACATGAGATAATCTAAACTTATATGGGGTTTTAATAGAGAAAAATCAAAACTAACAGTGCTGTTACTTCTACCATGGATAATTACATATATTACTGGAAATAGTAAAAACGCAGATAATAAAATAGATAGTAAAATTCTAGCTAAAAACTGAAACATTGCGATAAAGAAATTTTTTAAAGAGTTCTTTTTCTGTTGTTTTAAATAGTAATATAAGGCATAAAGACAGATTGTAAGGAAACCACCCACACTATAATAATAACTAGTTAAAATCATGAGAGAAGCACTAATTACTAATAATCCACTTTTCTTCTTTTCAAAATAGCGCCATACTCCAATTAAAGCTAAGATTAAAAATGGCATATAATTGACAAACATGATGTGGCGATGACTGTGAAATACATAACTACTCGAAAACAGTAGTAATAAAGAAGAGAAAAAACAAATGGAATTTGATAGTTTGTTTTTTTTCAAAAAATAATATAATAATAAAGTAGAGAGAATGACAAGTAAGACACTACTAACCATAATATAAACGCCCATGGGAATAAAAGGTAATAAATAAGAAATCATAATGATAGGACTATATAATCCATAATAGGCAAAATAAAATATATTTTGTCCAGCTCCTAAGTGGGTAGCAAAATCAGGAAATAAATCGCCTGTTTGATAAAATAAATTTCTAAAGTAATCTGGAAAAGCTATGTGTTGTTTTAACCAATCGACATTAGAACCAAATACAAATTCAAACTTTGTAATTAAAAAAGTCGCTAAAAGGCCAAAGAAAATTAATAGTAAGCAATGAATTTTTATTTCAGAATTATTTTGCCAAAATTTTTTGATTTTGTTCATACTGTTTATCACCTAGCTCTATTCTACTACATGTAATTTAAAATAGCAATGAAACTGGTTTTAGAGGTTAATACATGGTACAATATAATAGATGGTGATATTATGAATGAAGTTTTTGAAAAGCAAAGGAAAAATTCAATCCAAAAAACGCAAAAAGACTATATCGATAGTTTGATAGCCGAATTACATCTTTCCACTAACACCTATTATTCCTATCAGCAGGAATTAATGGAGTATCAAAAATTTTTGACAAATCAAAAAAAAGAGGATGTTTCTCAAATAACCAAAACAGATATTATGCTTTTTTTAGACCATTTGAAACATAGAAACTTAAGTTCTCAAACCATCGCTCATTATTTAACAACAGTTAAAAATTATCATAAATTTTTACTACAAAATGGTTATACTACTTGCGATATTGCCGAAAGTATAGGACGCCCTAAATTAACCAAAAAGTTACCCAATACCTTAACGGTGGAGGAAGTAAATCGACTGCTAGATATAGAATTAATCACCCCATTTGACTATCGGAATAAATGTATGCTAGAATTGTTGTATGGAACAGGCCTTAGAATTAGTGAATTAATTAGTTTAACCATTAATGATATTGATACGATTAATTGTACGATTCGTTGTGTTGGAAAGGGAGATAAGGAAAGAATTGTTCCTATCAATGACTATGTAATTGAGTCATTAAATCAATATTTAAAGCAAAGACCTATCTTACTAAAAAACAAACACACACAAGAACTTTTTTTAAATAGTAGGGGAGGAAGAATCAGCAGAGAAGGCTTTTTTAAAGTTTTAAAAAAACTTTTATTACAAAAGGGATTAAATCCTAATGTTTCTCCTCATACTCTAAGACATAGCTTTGCAACCCATTTATTAGAATACGGGGCTGATTTAAGAATTATTCAGGAAATGCTAGGGCATAGCGATATAGCAACAACTAGAATTTATACCCATATCACAAATCAAAAGATTAAACAAGATTACGATCAATATCATCCGCGAAAAGAGAAAGAGTGATTAAAAATGAAATTTAAAAGAATATTTTTATTAATATTAGATTCTTTAGGAGTAGGGGAAGCACTAGATGCTACCAATTATAATGATAATGGAGCTAATACATTAGGACATATTAAAGAACAGTACGATTTATTTATTCCTAATTTAAAAAAATTGGGTTTTCTAAATACTATTAATATGGATGAAAATAATAATGTAGAAGCTTATTATACTATTGCGAGACCTACTAATCCTGGAAAAGATACTTTAAATGGTCATTATGAAATTATGGGGGTTAAAAACGATATTCAGTTTAAATCCTTTACAGAGACAGGATTCCCTAGAGAACTTCTAGATCAAATAGAATATATAACGGGAAGAAGAGTAATTGGTAATAAAAACTCTAATGGTATTGATATCATTAATGAGTTAGGGGAAAGACAAATGGAACATGGTTTCTTAATTATTTATACTTCTAATGGTTCTAATTTGCAGATTGCTGCCCACGAAAATGTAATACCAGTTGCAAAATTATATGATTATGCTGAGAAAATTAGACGAATTACTTTAAGAGAAGAATGGAAAATTGGTAGAGTTATCGCGAGACCTTTTACAGGTAAACCAGGAAATTTTAGATTTACAAATGAGAGACAAGATTATGCATTAAAACCACCTACTATGAGTGTAATGAATTTTTTAAAGGAAAATAATTATAGTGTGATTTCTATAGGTAAAGTTGCTGATATTTTTGATCATGAAGGGATTACTAAGACCATTAAGGCACGTAATAATAATGAAGCTTTAAATAAATTAAGTGATATTATGACCAAGAATTTTACAGGTCTTTGTGCTATTAATTTAAACGATTTTGATAGTGAGTTTGGACATAATAGAGATGTAGAAGGATATGCAAAAGCAATTGAAGAATTAGATGTAGAAATACCTATGATTTTAAACAAGTTGGAAACAGATGATTTATTAATCATTACTGCAGATCATGGTTGTGATCCTACATTCAAAGGCTCTGATCATACTAGAGAAAATGTTCCAGTGATTATTTATGGAAGAAATTTAAAAGAACCAAAAAAGTTGGATATTTTGGACTCTATGGCAGATATAGGAGCAACCATTGCAGAAAATTTTGAAGTAAGCAAACCTTTTATTGGAAAAAGCTTTTTAGAACAGTTAAAATAATAGAGTAGGAGAGTAGAGTAGAAAAGGAAATTTATAGCTAAGATGCCAAATAGTTAGCTAAATTGGTTCTTTTTATATTCTACACTTTTGCTTTATTATCAAACTGTAATAATTACTATTATGATTTGTTCATTTTAATAATCAATTTCTTATGTTTATTTCATCATCATAATTCGTTACTATTCATGTATTCTTATAAAATTTTTCTGTACTCTTCCCCTACTGTATTTTATATGAAAACTGGAAGAGGGGAAATTGGAATCTTATAATCCTATTTATTTTAGATTAAGGAGATTATCATTAATCATAATATGTCTTATCATTTCAAAATAAATCACAATGAATACAGTAATGAATTCGATTATTATATATATGTTAGCAAATATTATGGTTAGATAAATAAATATTAATAATTTAATATATAAATAATTGTTATAATTTCAAATTATATATTACGCCAGTAAATATATCTATATAATCAATCGGTATTCTATTATTGAATAACATTCATACCAAATACTAATTATAACTAAGTAGATATAGAGTTATAAATCAAATCAATTATGAAATTGTTTTGTAAGTTAACATAATATCAATTATACGAAGCTATTTATCTTTCTTTAATTTGTTTCTTTTACTGTTTAAATATGATGTAAAAAATAATGTATGTGAACTGGCAACAGATAATAGATTGAACAAATCTCCTTTAAATAACAGATTGATTAAATCTGAGTATTCTAAGATATCGTTATTTTCAATTTCTTTTCTCATTTTTAGTAATTCCATTTCAGTGAGTTCTAAAAAAATATTTTTCTTACAGGTATCTGTTATATGAATTACTAAAATTATATAGGGTTTTCCTGATTTACTTATTTTCTCTTTTAATATGCATTTAATTTCTATTTCTTGACCTCTTCTCTCTGGGTACTGATAATACTCAATTTAAACTTTTTTTGAGTATTATTGGTAATCTTATAACAAGGAGTGAGGAAATGAAAATAATTGCGAATAATTATCAAGCAAAAGACATAGTGAGAATGATAAGAGAATGGACCGAATTAAATCAAAAAGAATTTGGAATAACACTTTCAAGAAGTAGAGATAGTATCAATAATATAGAAAATGGAAGAAACAGGATGTATTTAAATGATTTTTTAGAAATGTGTAAAAAACATAACGTAAAAATAACTATTGAAAGGAAAAAATAATATGCTAGATGAACTGATTGATAAAATAATAAATTGGATATTGAAAATATTAGGAATAACGAAAGCAGAAAATGAGAAACAAAAAAACAAAACAGAAAATGAATACAAAAAAACAAATTTAATGACACAAACAGAATTGTTTTTTTATAATAAAATCCAAGAATTAGAACAAGAATACAAAATTATACCGCAATTAAATTTAGGTACAATTATAGAAAAACAAAATAAGGGTTATAGAAACGAATTATTTAAAAATATTGATTTTGCAATATTTAGTAAAGATTTCAAGGAAATATTATTATTAATAGAATTAAATGACAGTACACACAATCAATCAAAAAGGAAAAAAAGAGATAAAAATGTAAAAGAAATATGTAATAAAGCTCAGATTAAATTAATAACCTTTTATACAAAATATCCTAATGAAAAGGAATATGTATTGAATAGAATTAAAGAAGAAATAAAAAAAGACCATTTTTAGTCATTTTAAGACTAGTTTGGTCTTTTTTGATTAATTTATTATGATAACCATTAAATCGTTTATTTATGATGTTTATAGCAGTCATAACACTACTAATTAAAAGATAGCTGTTATTAGATATTGCATAAATTTTTAATATGATGTATTGTATAATTACAAATTATAAAGAAAGAGGTCTATCATGCTAAAAATAAAGAACTTAGTTTTGAGAATTGGTACTATATTAATAGTATCTAGTACTTCAGTTGGATGTAGTTTTGAAAAAAAGACAGATGAAACTAAACATTTTGATATTAAAATAGAACAAGAGACAAAAAATGAGATGAATACTAATTCTTCACCAGTGATTTCTAGCGAAAGTAGTACTATAACTACTCATGAAAGTACGGAAGTGTTACCCTCACCCACTCTACCTTCTATAGCAACCGAAGAACCAGTAGAAGAAGACAACAGAGGACTAGTAGCACTTACTTTTGATGATGGTCCTAGCAAATATACGGAAGAATTAGTCGAGGTGCTTGACTCTTACGGTGTTAAATCCACTTTCTTTGTTTTGGGTTGTAATTCTGAAAATTATCCTGATGCACTTACTACTATTTCTGATTCTGGACATGAAATAGCTATTCATGGAGATACTCATACTTCTTTTACAAAATTAAGTATAGATCAAGTCAATCAAGAAATCACTAATACGATGGATTATATTGCGTCATTAGGAATAGAATCCTCTTGTCTAGTAAGACCACCTTATGGTAGCTTGAATGATACTCTAAAAGAGAATATCGAATATCCTTTTATTTTATGGAATATAGATACAGAGGATTGGAAAACCAAAGATAAAGAACAAATCAAACAAGAAATACTGGACTATATTGAACCTGGATGTATTATATTAATGCATGATACTAGTGCTGTTCATGAGGTAGATATAGAAGTGTTAAATGAAATATTACCAGAATTGACGGAAGAATATAAATTTGTAACTATTAGTGAGTTGTGTGATCATTATAATATAGAATTAGAAAAAGGAAAAGCCTATCGAAAGATAAAAAGTGACAGTTAAATAGTAAAACCCCGATTGAGTATGGAACTCAATTGGGGTTTTATGATTCAAGTATCATCATTAGGGGTAGTTGCTATACTTTTCTAGATTGAATTTCAGCTATTTTATCTAATATTTCTTTGGCATTTTCATTATTAATCTCGGTATAACCAAGTTCTTTTAAGGCTTGTACTTTTGCTGTATTTAACTCTTGCGTTCTACTAAGAACCTCTTCTTTTTCATGTTCTATTTTTTGTACAAATCGCTTATGCGTTTCAGCTATTTTACTTCTAGAAGCTCCTCCATTATTATATAATGTCATAGCAGAAAACATAATACTTTCAAATATAAATTGCTTTTCCTCATTAAATGCATATTCCGTATGATCGATAAATCCCATAGACTTCGCAATATAAGCTAAGATATATTTCAATTCTTTTGTAGTACCCATCGATTGTAGAAAATAATATAAGTAGCGGCAACTATAATAAGCGTCTTTTGTTTTGTCTTCAATCATTTTATCTTTTAATAATTGGAAAATATCCGATAACAGTTCTTGTTCTTTTTTGTTTAATCCTTTTAATTCCACAGTTCCATAAAAATTACCGTTATCTTCTTTTACGCCATCATTCAAGCGGTTCTCCACTTGAATAATGTATTCTCCATCTATTTTAATGTTATCTAGATCTTTTACATCTTTGATTCCTAGCAAACATAGAATCTTCATTACCTTTTCTTTTGGCCAATTTTCTAATTTTTCTTCAGCTAAATAGTTATAAAGCATTTGTCTAGAAACTCCTAGATATTTAGCTAATCTAACTTTTGAGATTCCAAGCTCTGAAAATAATTTTTTTAGATCCTGCATATCTATGACCTCCTAATATCATTCTATCACATTCACTTAAAAATACAAGTAGTAAAGTTGACATTTATTTTACAATATATACCAAAGTTTTTCATTGTTTTTACATACTGTTTTGATAATTCCTCCACCGAGACATTTTTCTCCATCATAAAATACGCAAGCTTGTCCGGGGGTAACCGCTTTTATTCGATCATACTTTACTAAAATCTGATGATCATTTATATACTCTAGAGTTACTGGATAATCAGGAGCACGATATCTAAATTTAGCGCTACATTGCGTTGGACGTTCTGAAGTATTAAAATTTATGGTATCGATTATACAACTATCAGAGTATAGATACTCATTATCTTCTCCTAAAGCGATGTATAGAATGTTTTTTTCTAAGTTTTTTCCAACTACAAACATTCTACTATCGGTTCCTCCTATATCTAGTCCCCTTCTCTGCCCTATCGTATAATACATTAGTCCAATATGCTCTCCAACCACTTCATTGGTTTCAATATTAATAACTTTTCCAGGTTGATTGGGTAAGTAATTTTTTAAGAAATTTTTAAAGTTTCTTTCCCCAATAAAACAAATTCCTGTAGAGTCTTTTTTAGAAGCAGTAACTAAATCATATTCTTCAGCTATTTTTCTTACTTCTTTCTTTTCTAAATCTCCGATTGGAAATAAAACATTTTCTAACTGCTTTTTAGATAGCTGTGATAAAAAATAAGTTTGGTCTTTATTAGAATCTATCGCTCTTAATAATTGTCCATCTTGAATTCTTGCATAATGACCTGTAGCAATATAATCTGCTCCTAATTTTTGAGCTTCTCTAATAAAATAATCGAATTTAATATATTTATTGCACATAACATCTGGATTTGGTGTTCTACCTTCTTTTAATTCACTTAAAAAATATTCAAATACATTATCCCAATATTCTTTCACAAAATCAACTCTATGTAGAGGAATACCAATCTTATTACATACAGCTAAAGCATCATTGTAATCCTGCTCTTGAGGACAAATATTATGATCCAAATTCGGATTTCCTAAAATATCACCATTTACAGAAGTATCCCAATTTCTCATAAATAAACCGACTACTTCATATCCTTGTTGCTTTAATAAAATAGCACTGACGCTACTATCCACTCCTCCACTCATTCCAATTACTACTCTTTTCATAAACTTCACCTGCTATATCATATTATACTTTTTTCTATATTTCTTTACAAGAAAAAGTTCATGAAAACCGGTGATAAAAAGGTTTCTAATAAGGAACAAATCAAAATACCTATAATGCTAATAATAGCTATTTGATTATATCTTTTAAAATAAGGTCCTAGATTGATTTGTTCTTTTAAAAATAAGTTTCTAAATAAACGAATAGAAAAATTGATGGCATAAAAACCAATTAATAAAAAAATAATCAATAAGAACAAGGCATGTGGTAATTGATAAGCCATAGATAATAAAATTCCTTTTACTCCATAATTTGCAATTACTGCTGAAAAACTAAATCCAAAAATAAATCCTTTAAAAAATAATAGAAAAATAATAATAGGAATTCCAGCAATCGAAATACCTAATATCCAGATTATTACTAAGTAAGTAAGATTAGAAAATAGACTATTCGTAAATGCTGTTAGATAATGAATATCATTGGTTTGAATATAAGTAAAAAAAGTAGTTAATTCTGTTTTTACTAATGACTTGTCCTCCTTAGAGATAAAAAAGATAAATAGAATACCACTTAGGATTCCAATCGAAATAATGGTAGTTAAAAATAGATATTTCTTTTTTTGATTCGTAATGCTTTTCTTTGCTTTGACTATTATTTTATTCATTTTGTTCACCTAATAAATCATATTAAGTTTTTGATAAAATATGTTTAAATATTTTACTTTTTTATTGTTTTTTATTATAATGTTAATGAGGTGTTATCATGAATAAAAAAATGTTAAAAGGAATGGCTATATTTTTAACTTTAATCATGCTTGGTTCTTTTATAGCAGGTATTATGGTTTGGTTTATTTAATGGTATGTATTCATAAATAAGAACCCACTAGTTTAGCTAGTGGATTTTTATTTTTTAGCAAAATAATGTAATTTACTGTAATAGGATTATTAATTCTATAATCGGTCTATAGTATATTATCATAATTTTCAAAATATAATTCATTATTTAAAATTTCTATAAACTTATCATCCATAAACTCAATTCCTATAGATTTTAAATAGTTGTATTCTTCCTCATTTTCACAATATATGTCACACATTTCTTCATGCGCTACAGAATATAGCCAACAATAGCCGTTTTTAAAAAATGATATATCTTCAGGATAGTCTGGATTAAGCCATGAATATAAATTAGAATTTGATAGTACATATTCTTCTAATTCTTTAGTAGTTTTATAAAATAACACTTCAAATAATTTATCAAAATTAGATGGATCTTTAAATTCAGAACTAGAAATACCTAATTGTGAATATCCAACTTTTGTAAATACCCAATAAGAACCATTTCTAATTTTTAAAATATAATCTTTAAATTTTGTTTTTAAGTCATTAGATGTTTTCTCTAATTTCAAAATTTGCTGATTACTAAAGCCATCTTTTCTAAAGACAAACATAATTGCATCAGATTTTTGAAAAGCATATTTTATTAGTCTTTCATATTTTTCATTTTCTATTTTTCCTTTAATTAACATATAATATCTCCTTGTAGATTCTTAATGTAATAATAAGTATTATCATTGTATTTTAACCCTATTAATCCTGTTAAATCATATAGATAATAGATTAAGTCGTTTCCTCTTTGCTCATAGATAATATTACTATTTTCTAGGTAATACTTAGTTTCTACTTGATTTACTATCTTTGCTATTCTAATACCATCTACATTGTATTAATAATAAATGTACGATTAATTATTATTAAAGTTTTTATTGTATAAAGCTTCCTTCTCTTTCTCTGAAATAGGTATAAAATGATCTTCTACAAATTCGACTCCGATTGATTTCAAGTAATTATATTCTTCTTCATTTTCACAATAAATATCTAAAATTTCTTCATGTGCGACAGAATATAACCAACAATAACCGTCTTTAAAAAAACATAAATCTTCTAGTGATGTAGGAAAAATCCAATCAAATAATGATTGCTTTTTTAGCATTTCTTCCTGTATTTCCTTTGTCATTTTTATGTAATATATATGATTATATAAAAATTTTTTGCCAGATAATTCAGTTATATAATGATTAGTGACTGTAATAATACTATTTCTATTTCTATTGATCCATGATTCTGTAAGTTTTTTATAAACAAACCTCATAATACTTCCAGTTATCGTATGATATCTATTACTTTTTTTTAATTCTTCAATACTTTCATCACTCATTCCCAAGCTTTTAACATACTTTTTCCAATTTTCCTCATCAAAAATAATATCATTATCTTTAAATTGAAGAACCATATCTTCTAGAAATTTTTCAGAATAATTATTTAAAATATCGGTTGCTGAATAACTATTCATTGACATAATAATATCCATAATTTTTTTATGTTCTGATTCATGTTGATCATTTTGCTTAGTAAGAGAAATAGTATCACACTTTTGAAAAGCATAATCGACTAATTTCCAATATGTATCTTTCTCTATATTTTTATCTATAACCATTTTCTAATCTTCCTTTCCTTATGGGGATGGAAAAAACCAAATATGTGAATGATTAGGTCTTTTCCCTGGGTGATAATGTGGATTGTAACTAGAATCTAATATTCCTACGATATCTCCTTATTTATAGATTTGCCAAGTTCGATTATATTATCTTTCCATGCCTCATCGCCTAACTTTTTTGCTTCACTTAAGCATACTTTATAAGAAAAATCGAAATTTGTCTTATCTTTATAACTTTTTAATCTATCAAAAATAATCATAGCGCCAGGACAAGTTAAATCTTGTAACCACTCAAACAATGAAATTAAATATGGTTTTAATTCTTCATCACTTCTCTCAAATAAAATCTTTGCACAATTTTCCCATACATTTTTATTGTGGTTTGGATCAAGTGGTTGTATAAAAACATTAATACTTTTAATAGATCTTGCTAATTCTATACCTTTTTCTTGATCTTCTATGCTCCTATTCCAATCAAGCATATCCATAATATCATCAATACTATACATAATAAACCTCCTTGATTATCTTTAATACTTAATACTTGGCTCCAGCTATCGTATTCATAAGATATTACTTGATTGTAACTAGAATCTAGTATTCCTATGATTATTTAAATTCTTGGTAGCATCTTCATAGATACTTAAGCTTCTACCATTGATTCAGGCTATTTCGATACTATTTCCAATTGTTAATGGGTTTCCGATGCTGTCATAGGTAATACTACTTTCATTAAAGTTTGTTAGTTGGTCTTCATAATTACTATTAGAATACTGATAAGTATCTGTCTTTATTATAACATTGGTTGTCATATCTGTGGTAGTTTTTGTTAATAAATTACCAGAAATATCTTAATTGTATTATAGTTTATTATCATTAATATTTTTTACTTAAAATATATATTAACATTATAAAAGAGGAATTTATATTGAAATTTCCTCTTTATTATCTTACTATTCTTGAAATCCATAATATTTTAAGGCAGTTAGGGTTTTAGGGCCAATGCATCCATCTATTTCATCATTGTATTTTCCTTCATCTTTAGCACGTTTTTGAAACTCTATTGTCCATTTTTTTAAATAAGGTCCAAAATAATTTCCGTCTAAGACTTGATGAGCCTTTGCTTTAGCATTTTCTCCTTTATAAAAGTATCCATAAAAATATTCAGCAAAGAAATCGCAAATTTTTCCAATATTTTCATGATAATTTCCTAAACAAAAGTACCCTTTTGATCCAAAAAAACTTTCTTTTGGTTCTTCTTTGGGCTTATCTTTAAAAATAATACCATTGGTATCAAGTACATTTGTGAAGTCTTTATCTATATACATAATTTCTTCTGGTTTCATACAGTAACCATTACTAACCCACTTACCATTAGAGTTTTGAATGAAACCATTTCCACAACCTCTATCTGCATTTCCTACTACGATGTGTAAATGATTCGCAGTAGCACCATCTGTTCCTTCTTCACAAATAGGTTGTCCCTGTTTCACAATAGAACCTACTTTCAAATTAGATACATAGGGATCATTATCATTAAAATGAGTTAGCATAATAAAAGGTAATATTTCTCCGCTTGGGGTCATACATTTTTCACATGCTACTAACCAAATAGTATTAGTAGTAGCATTACCTATTCCTTTTACAGCCGTTACTTTCATATCTACTGGTGCATAGTAAATATCTTTGTCACCATCTTTTCCAGCACAGTCAATTGGATAATCTGCATAGTTAGTAGAGTGATACCAGTGTGCTTTATGCGAAGTAGATCCATTATAGTTTTGCGTTACTCTTAACACTTTCATCCCAAATGTAAAATAATTCACACTCTATATTCCCTTCTATATAATCTCACTATTATCTTTTACTTTTTCAAAGTACTTTGTAAATGGTAAGCTAACTCCTAATTCGCCAAGATTTTCATAAACGGATATTCCCTCTGTTATCACACATACTACTGCTGTTCCAATTAAAAATAATTGTGTACCTACTAAATAATCAATTACAAATCCAAAAATTAATGCTATTAGCCAAGATACTTTCTTTAAATAACCATCTCTACTAATAGATGAATTAATTTTTTTTGTTTTAAATGCCTTTAAATATCCTGTTAGAACATCTGTAAATATAAATATTCCACATAATATAAATAATAATTTTGGCTCATTCATTGCCATAATATGTTCTATAAACTCTTCCATGTTCATTTCTCCTTTCACTAATAGGCAAAAGACTCAATCCTATATATAGATAGAGCCTTTTATTATTAATTTAATTAAAATATATTTTGCCCACCTAAATGATCTATGTCATAATTTATTGATATCAATTTTACTTAGTCTGAGTATGCAGAAAATCTATGATGTATATAAGAATTATTATTTTCAATATATTGAAGGTTTTCAAAGTTATTATCTATAGCATTTTGGTAAATAGTATTTAACCAATTTTCATTCTTAGAATAAATATCAACAAATTCATTATCTGTAATAAATAAGACAAGCTGACATTTACTATTAATAAAATCTGAATAAGTTTCAATATCTTCTACTTCATCTTGTTTTCTATACATTTGTATATTAGCAAACACTGGGTAATATATTCCATATTCTATTAACTTCTGAAACTCATCATTTAAATAATGAGCTTTGTCAAAATAATTTTTTCCTGTCTGAGAATAAATCTCATCCTCAACAATGTTTCAATCGTATTCATGAAAATCTATGTTTTTAAATATTTTATAAAAAATATTATCATATTCATTTTCTATTTTGAATCTAACGCCTATTATTTTTTCACCTTTTTATAATTAGTGTATTCAATCATAACTAGTAAAATAGTTTAATAAATTCTATGTGATAATAAGTATCATCGTTGTATTTTAATCCTATTAATCCTGTTAAATCATATAGATAATAGATTAAGTTGTTTCCTCTTTGCTCAAAGATAATATTACTATTTTCTAGGTAATACTTGGTTTTTAATCCATTTACTATCTTTGCTATTCTAATACTATCTACATTGTATTCATAATAAATGTACGATTAATTATTATTAAAGTTTTTATTGTATAAAGCTTCCTTCTCTTTCTCTGAAATAGGTATAAAATGATCTTCTACAAATTCGACTCCGATTGATTTCAAGTAATTATATTCTTCTTCATTTTCACAATAAATATCTAAAATTTCTTCATGTGCGACAGAATATAACCAACAATAACCGTCTTTAAAAAAACATAAATCTTCAAGAGCCATTGGAAAACACCAATCATAAATCGAATTTTTATTAATTAGTTCTGCTTTTATTTCATTAGTTAATCTAATATAATATGTAGTGGTATAAAGAAACTGCTCATCATACATAGCTTTATTAGATATATACTTTAATGGTAAATATCTATTTTTTTCAGAAATAATACTATTTCGATGTTTACTAATCCATGAGTAAGTTAGGTGCTCGTATACAAATTGCATAATGCTATCCTCTATCATATGAAAGCTATTATCGATTTTACACTTTTCAATTTGTTTACTATCTGCTCCTAATTTTACCAAGTTCTCTTTCCATTCATCTTCTTCAAAAATAGTATCATTATCTATAAACTGACCAACCATCTCCTCTAAAAACTTTTTAGAATTTACTGTATACATATTTACAATATCATTTTCTGTATATTGATTAGTTTGCATAATAATTCCCATGATTTTATTTGTACTTGACTTATGCTGGTCATTTCTTTTTATAAGAAAAATACTATCACATTTTTGAAAAGCATAATGAACTAGTTTTAGATAAGCATCATTCTCTATGTTTTTATTTATAATCATTTTAAATCCTCCCATACATAGGCATATTCATATTTTTTTATATTTATATATTTAATTTAATATCTAATATTAATAAATTTTATTTTACTGTTGTACCAATTTT
This sequence comes from uncultured Bacilli bacterium, assembly GCA_944359075.1. Classification (GTDB taxonomy): domain Bacteria; phylum Bacillota_I; class Bacilli_A; order RF39; family UBA660; genus Alloscybalousia. The sequence goes on along the minus strand of CALVSR010000003.1, from coordinate 12,397 downwards.
TTTATCTCCAGTACTTTTGTTATTTATTTATTAAAATCATAAAAATATATATATGAAAAGTCCAAAGGGAATGAAAGGTTCGATCAATAAGTTGTTTCTTATTTGTTAGTCTTTCGTTATTTTTATCGTAAATTTTTAATCGCATTAATTTTTTACCAATACTTTCATAACCAAATATTATATCTTTTCTTAAAAATACATTTATAAATACTAATAATCCCACTAACGAAAGAAAAAAAGAAAGAAAATATTTTTACTAAATAGTGACCAAAATACACAAAAATAATAACTTACCCAAAATATGATATTACAATCTATATATATTGCTATTAATCTTCTGATTTTTACACCCATAATAAATCTTAACCTCCAATATTAAATCCAATTTTTATTCTTCCTCCAAAACCAATAAATCCTTCAAAGCTTATTCCAATGAATTTAGAGTTTTTTGACGATTCAATTCCAGATACTAAACTTGAATTTTCATTGTCTTTTATTAAATTGTGACCGAAAAGGGTAAATTCCTTTGTTGTATTTTTATCATTCCATACTTCCAAATATTATATTATTTTTTCATTAGTAGTTGCTTTCTACATAATACCAATTTTCTTCTAACTCAATAATCTTAACGATTTCTGAATTATTCTTAATATCGTATATTAAATCTTCCCCATCAGAAGAATAGATTAACTCAACATTCCCACTTGAAATTCCTCTAAATATCCAAAAGCCAATTATTTGTTCTTCATCATTTCTATATACATAAATCTCACCATCAGAAGAAACATATTTATATATTGGTAATTTTATATTTTTATCAAAATAATAAGTAAATTCATTATTCTTAACTTTTTCTATTATTATATTTCTCTGTTTTTTATATAGTGTAAATTCAACTTTAGTTTTAATAAATCTAAAGTCAAAAAACAATGAAAAAATAGAACCTATTAGTAAAATTCCAAATAAAATATTAATTTTATTCTTATTTTTATCAAAACTTTTAATTATTTTAACTAGAAATATAATCCATATAATTAGTAAAAAAAGTTTAATAAAAAGTAAAGTAAATATCGTGAAATATCCGACAATTAAATCACTATACCAATTACATAATAAACATAGTGTGAAAAGAAATAATCCAAAAAAGAGCATTTTTTTTGTCACTTACAATCACCGTCCAAATAATTTTTACTCAAAACTAATTTAATTATTTTTATCATATGCAATTGCGCCCAATCTAATATAATAATTATCTCTTGGATCATCACAATTATTAGTTGTAAAACACCAAGATATTTTAGCTGTTCCACTATATAATTGATAAGCACCAGCTCCAGAAGTTAAGAATTCAGTATCATAACCCATTGCTCTGCCAATATAACCAAAGTGATAGTTTCCAATATCTTGAGGTTCCATAATCACCCATCATAATATATATCAGTGTTTTTCCATTCCTCGGTATTCTTCAAATCATATTTTCCACCAGTTTTAACATTATTAATAAAGTAATCTAATTTTTGGAACTGATTCATATTTTTAGTTTCAGATTTCACAATAGATGCATTAGTTTTTAGTGTTTCCTGAAATTGAACTGATTTAGACGGATTTGGAACAGAATTAGGATATTTTTTTTGAACTTGATTAATTTCTTTGATAGCTTTTTGATTTTGTTTCTTATTATTTATGCCATATGCTATACCCGCTGCTCCAGCTGCGACAATTCCTACTAATAATCCAATAAAAACAGCATGACCCATTGGATCCGCAAAAGTTATAGGATTATTATTTGCGTAATTATACATATTATAACCCAGTAATCCAGTATCAGTTGATATATAATTATCTGCATTAATAAATCTACCCCATTCAGGATTATAGTACCTACTATTTAAGTAATATAAGCTAGTTTCTGTATCATAATAGTATTCTCTATATCTAAATGGATTGATGATACCGATATTGGTTGTATCTGTAATTTCATTACCTTGATTATCTTTAATACTTAATACTTTACCCCAACTATCGTATTCATAAGATACTACTTGATTGTAATTAGAATCTAGTATTCCTATAATATCTCCTTGTAGATTCTTAATGTAATAATAAGTATTATCATTGTATTTTAATCCTATTAACCCTGTTAAATCATATAGATAATAGATTAAGTTGTTTTCTCTTTGCTCATAGATAATATTACTATTTTCTAGGTAATACTTAGTTTCTACTTGATTTACTATCTTTGCTGTTCTAATACCATTTTCATCATACTCATAAATGATATCTAAATCGTTAGAAGAATCACTATAGCTACATAAACTTCTTCCATTGATCCAATTCAACTCATACTATTCATATTTCTCTTACTCACAAGTTTCATCTATTAAAATTCCTTCTTCTTCTGCGGCATCTAAAGCTTGAATAAAAGCAAGATCAATTGTATTAATGTTTTCCCACGGTATACCTACTATACTCATAATATGATCCGATACTTCTTTATAATTATGATCTTTTTGAATAGTCTTAAAATTTAATTGTTTTAGTTCTTTTTTACTAAAACTTAATGTAAATTTAGATTCCTCTAACCGTTTATATAAATTTTCTCCAATAATAAATTGCAGTTTATTTATTAATTCTATAGTTGGTTCAGATTCACCAACCCAATTATAGATTTTTACTACATTCTGTTCATGGGAATACTTTCTAGGCAAACTGCCAATATTAGTCTTAGTAATACCAACTACTCGTAATAATACATATTTATTGTACCACTTACTGTTTCGTACAATTTCATTATTTCTTAATCCACCATTATGAATTTGATATAGTAAAACATCACCAACTTCCCATGTTGCTTTATGTATTGTAAGCTTTGTTAATTTTTTTTCTGGTGGCTGAGGGGAATTAAGCCTTACTTCAAGTTCTTTTAACACTTGTTTTCTTTTCTCATATTGTTTTTTATTTTCTTTCCATCTTTCTAGATCATTGCCACTTTGAATATATTTTAAAGCTTCCTCTTTTACTTCTGGCAGCAACCTTCCATATTTCCATTGCACATCTGCCAAAGCAAACCAAAAAAGTGGTCCATCTTCTACATCTTCAATAGAATCCATATTATGGTCGATTACTTCTTGTGTTGCTTCAATATTTGTATATCCTATTCTTAGTCTATTTAGATATTCTTCTTTAATATCGCATGTTACATCATCTTGATATAAGCCTGTTCCCCAAGCTCCCATATTCATTCCTCCTTACTTACATGGTAATTCATTTTCTGAAGCCCAAGTTAATGCTGCATCCCAATATAATGCATATTTTGGATTTTTTAGTGAGATTCCATTAATTTGATTGTTCATTGGAAAGTCTGAATTTCTATTAAGTGTTCTACAATTTATAATCAGCATTTGTTCCAATCCTCTAGCTTCATCACTGGAAATGTTTATTGCTATTGGGTCTATTCTTAAATCAGTTCTAAATGGATTATTATGATGTCTAATTGTTGTTTTACCAATATCTTGAGTTCTTCCAACATACTCTATATTTCCAGTAGTTTTATCTTTAAGAACATATACGTTGTGATTATTGTTTTCTGGTTTATTTTGATTCTTTTTACTCTTTTCCGCATTATGAATTTGTACTTGCTGGATAATATCTGCAGTTGCCTGAACAGCAGCTCTCATTATCGATGGTACAGCTGCTGCCGCCGCTGCTACGATCGCAGTAGCAACTATTCCTGCAATAGCGAAGGAAGCAGAAATTGCAAAATTACCACTTAAATCGCTCATGGTAATTGGATTATTATTAACATAGGCATATAAATTATACCCTAATATATCCATATTAGCACCCAAAATACCATCCGCATTCAAAAATCTACCCCATTCAGGATTATAGTACCTACTATTTAAGTAATATAAGCTAGTTTCTGTATCATAATAGTATTCTCTATATCTAAATGGATTGATGATACCGATATTGGTTGTATCTGTAATTTCATTACCTTGATTATCTTTAATACTTAATACTTTACCCCAACTATCGTATTCATAAGATACTACTTGATTGTAATTAGAATCTAGTACTCCTATAATATCTCCTTGTAGATTCTTAATGTAATAATAAGTATTATCATTGTATTTTAACCCTATTAACCCTGTTAAATCATATAGATAATAGATTAAGTTGTTTCCTCTTTGTTCATAGATAATATTACTATTTTCTAGGTAATACTTAGTTTCTACTTGATTTACTATCTTTGCTGTTCTAATACCATCTACATTGTACTCATAACTGATATTCAAGTTCTTGGTAGTATCTTCATAGGTACTTAAACTTCTACCATTGATCCAAGTCATCTCGATACTATTTCCAATCGTTAATGGGTTTCCAATGGCATCATATGTAATACTACTTCCATTAAAGTTTGTTAGTTGGTCTTCCCAATTACTATTAGAATACTGATAAGTATCTGTCTTTATTATAGCATTTGTTGTCATATCTGTGGTAGTTTTTGTTAATAAATTACCAAAATTGTCATAATTATACTCTATTTTTTGATTAGTATTGTAATCCTCTTCTTTTATTAGTTCATTGTAATCATCATAATAGTATTGTTTTTGAAGTTCACCATTATAGTAAAGATGAGTAATATTATTTAATTTATCATATTGGTAAGAATATCTATTATTTCCATTCTGAATACTATTTACTAAAGTTGATGTTCTTTTTCCAAGTGAAATATAATCATAATTTGTAGTATAATTATCATTGATATTTTTACTGATTAATCTACCCAATTCATCGTATTGATAATTTACTTCTTGGTTATCTACTACTGTTTTTGTTAAATTATCATCTTTGTCATATGTATTTACTAAATTGTGAGTAGTAGTATCCAGTTTATATTGTTTACTTGTTACATTATCATTTTTGTCATATGTATAATGGATTTTAAAATTATCATTAACATATTCTTTTATTCTTTTAATAGTATCATAATTATATTTTATAATAGAATCATACCATTTTTCTAATTCTGTTGATGGAGCATCAAAAGTAGAAATGATGTTGTTTGTTAAAATTTCAGCTAAATTTCCATTACTGTCATATAAATATTGATAATCTTTATCCATTTTATGAATTGTTTGAACTCGGTCAAACTGATCATAATCAAAAGAGATTTCGTGATTATTTCCATAGATTGATTTTAATAGATTACCATTGTTTTCTTCATACTCATTGGTTATTAGTGTAATATTGTCTCCAATCATTACTTTCTTTGCATTCAAGAAGTCATCATAAGTAAAATTATATTCTTTGGTTCCTTGGGAAATTTTACTTAATAGATTTTGTGTATTATATGTATAATTTATAGTTTTATTCCCTTGAGTAATGGATGTAATTTGATTTTTACTATTATATGTATAATTAGTGGCTTGATTATTAGCATTTGTCATAGAAGTTACTAATCCAGTTGTAGAGTTAGTTGTATAGGAAGTTGTATTTAATAGACTATCTGTAACACTAGTAACAAATCTACCATCTTCACTGTAAGTAGCACTATTTTCTATAAACTGTTCTCCTATTACTTCAAAATAAAATTCAAAAGTAGGATCATCATCTATTAGAGAAGCTGCTGCTAATGAAGAAGTATCTGCCTTTATATACTTATCTTCTGTTGCTAATTTAATATGATAACTACCATTTTTATTTTCTTCTAAGATAAATAAATTATTGCTGTTACTAGTACTTAGAAACAATATATCATCTAAATATTCTAATGAATATGTAGGAATAACAGAATAAATAAATTTAAATTTATCTCCAACCTTTTCTAAATCCCATAAGGTATTACTACAGGAATCACTTTCCAAAAATACACTGCTATATTCAGCCTTAAAGTATTTTTCAGTACCTTTACTTCTAATTCTATATGTACCTTCTGTCAAACTAGAACTCGTTGTTGAATTGGAATCAACCACTGGATAAAGATTTGTTGGACTAGAATTTGCTTTCTTACTAATTCTAGTCAAAATAGGATTACCAAAGGAATCATATTTAACTTGATTAGAAATTCCCATAGAGGATATAGCATTAAGAACACGATCAGTTGCTGTATTATCATATTCAAATTTGAAATGTTTTCCCCTAGGCGTTGTTGCGGAAATCAATTGGTTATTTTTATCATATGAAAATGTATTATTGTAATCTGCAATATTAGTAGTACGAACTAAATTACCATAAGTATCGTATTCATAATATGTAGTGTCTAAATCTTTATAGAAATATATATTAGTAATAGACATCTGATTAAATTCATTATTATGTTCAAAACTTATAGTAATAGATTTATAATTATATGGAGCTATACTTTTATAATTTATAAATTGCCATCTTTTATTAGGTACAAATGGATTGCTAACTACCCAATATTGTTCCATGTTTTCATCCACTGGTTCATATGATATATTAACACAGTTTACTATAATTCCATTATTTGCTACTATTCCCTCATTTTTAATCCAGAACGATATATCATAGCAATCACCAGCTATACCATTAATCGGTATTTTCTTACTTACTTTTGTGGAATTACTCAAATCAATTTTCAATGCTGTACTTTTATTGTTATTAAATGTAAATAGCTGATAAGTATCCGTTTTAGAAGAATCAATTGGAGTAAATGACCAATCACTTAGTCCTTCTGAGAAATCAGAGTTTTCTACCATATTATAATTATTTGCTACTTGACCATCTTCTAATTGGATGTCATCGATGTAACAAGTCCCAGGTCCTAAAAGTTGGACATAAAGGACAACATCTTCAGGTTCATCAGCATTAATGCAGAAAGTAATATCATGCCTTTCAAATTGGGATGATTCATTAAATTCCTCAACAAATTCATATTCTTTTCCATCTTGTTTATCTGTATAACTAACTATAATTTTTCCTTTTTGTTCATTTTTAAAATAACCACTGAATGTATAATATTTACCAGTTAAGATATTCATATTACTTGCTAATGTTACAGTACTATAATTATTAGTTGTAGCTACTTTTAAACTTCTAGTTCCGGAATTTGCACAGTCAGTTGAATAGCTAGTTTCTACCCCACCAATGTTAGAAATATTATAATCATTTGTATCTGCTTCAAAACTTGTATTTTTTAGATAATTTTTTACATATTTAACTATACAATTAGAATATAATGTCTTATTTTTTTCATAATAGCGATCACTATTGTTTTCTCCAATAGAGTCATAAGTAGAATATGCGTTGTTAATATCCTCTTCCGTATCCATTGTATTACTTGATATTTTATTTCCACTAGAATTAAATAATATTGTATTGGTTCTATTTTTGTTATCTGTAATACTAGTTTCATTAAATCCGTATTTGAAAATTAAAGATTGTCCTAGTGTATCATTCAATCCATACTGTATTACTTTTTTGATACGATAAGGAATCTCATCATAATATTCATAAGCTATTTTAGTACCGTTCACATCTATAATAGATGAAATAATATCTTTTTCATTGTAATTAAGAGAAGTCGTACCATTATTCGTAGTAATAACATTAATTTTATTGTTACTAAATCCAATCGTAGTTTCTGAAGATGGACTACTTACCTTAATTACATTAGCTGTATTATAATCTATATTAATTTCATGATTGCTAGAATCAATTACTTTTACAAGTTGATTGCTTTGATTATAATTTATTTGAATTTTATTATTAGAAATGTCTTCTAATTCTTGTAAATAATATAATTCGTCTGTTGTATTATTTTTAGAGAAAGTCATTTTATTATCATATTTATCTTTAATAATAAATTTGTTATCTACTTGTTCTAATTTAAGTAATAAACCATCTTCATCAGCACAATATTCCCTTGTTTCATAATAATCATCTTCGTTATAATTTTCATCCAGAATTTCTTCCACTGTTGGGGGAGTTACACCTGGTTTTAAAACACGGAATGTTTGGTCTTTGAAACAATGAACAGTGCCATCTCCATCAATGTACTCATAGATTTGTGTATTATCTATAGTAATTTCTTTTAAAGTTTGACTCAAACTAAATCTAAAACCATTATTTTTTAATATTACATCATTTGTGTTATAAATGAGATTTAAAATTGCAGGCAATTGACTACCTATGGTTTTCCCTAAATTAAATACCCCAACTAAATTTCCATTATATGTATTTACTGATATTGTTCCATCTGTCAATTGCTGGGATTGATAATCATAATAAGATTCTAACCCGCTTTGGTTCCTATATGAAATACTTAGAACAGGTTCCGGATTTGCATTTTGTATTGTATGATTTTTTGAATAAAATGCAGGATAAGCATCATCAATATATTCTTCTTTGGCTGATTTAATAAGGATTCCATAGTTAGGGGTATCTTTATACCAATGTTTAACCAAATCGGTTACATCCCCATAAAGGGCGCTACTATATTGAGGTATAATTTGGCCATTTTCTAACCAACTTCTATTTACAAATTGTACGGCATCTATTCTTGTATCATAATTATTATTCATATTTTCCCAGTTGGCAGTCTCTTCTGTCCATGGCACAGTAACTCTATGAATGGCTATTGTTTTTCCAAACTGTTGTGTTCCAGTCATGTCGTCCATAAGATAACCGCACAATGTTAAAGTGGCGTTAATAACCTCACTACCTGTTCCAATTGTTGGGAGATTAAATTTAATTAAAGCTCTATTGATTACATTTTCACCGTTAACTCTTTCTACACCAGCTTTTAATATGGGTTGATTATATCTAACTGTATTCGTATCATTTGGATAAATATAAGTATCCATAATACCACTAGCAGTTTTATCATCGGATATAGTTGGATCAACATAAACAGGATATAGTCTTTCTTCAGAGTCCAACCACTCTGAATCTAGTGTTAGTTCTATTTCATATAAATTGTCGCTGTTAGTGATTTGATATGATATATTCTCATTAATAACACCATTTGAATCCTCCATATAAGGCTTTTCAATTGTGAATACATTTTCATCTTGGTCCTTGGCAATAATAGTATTATCCTTTAATTCCAAAGATAAATTAGTATCAACAATAAATTTTATTGTTTTGGTTTGATTATTATTTAAAATTATCGTTTCTTTAACTTTAGTTGGTAGTGTTTGATATTTAATATCTATTCCATTTAATGCATTATGATATGAGACTTCTTCTACATATTGAGATGTTTTTTGATGTTTCTTTAGCTTAGTTGCATTTCCTTGTTTTAACTTAATATCTAAATAGTTATTTTCTCTTTCCATTCTCATTAAGGAATCTTTACCTTGTTCTTTAAAAAACACTTTATAATCATTGTTTTTATTAATATAACAATCATCTTTTTTTATTAAAGTATTATCAATATCTTCATATTTACCATTTTTTAAATAATGAATATTACTACTATATACCTTTGCAGTAATAGTTCCATCTTCTTGAAGAAAATGTTTTTCATTAGCTTTTCTTTTTTCAATTAATTCTATTTCCTTCACTGTTTCACTCTCCTTTTTTATGTTTTTATGAGTAAGCTTAAGCCGTGCGTTTCCAAATGTAAACTGCTAAGTATGGTGGCATATTATTGTGAGCTTGACTTCCTCCTGCGCCTACTGTATTTCCACTATATGTATGTTGATGCCATCCTGCATCATTTGTGATTTGTAATCCATAATGAGTAGCACTACTTGTAATTGGCCTTGCAGCATCGTTGCTATAGCTATATGAACTAGTTTGACGTAGTTCTAATGTATTACCAGTATGAGAATGATTACCATTGCCATCTGTAGTCCCGCTGAATGAATGATAATGCCATGGTATTTCTGCTTCCGTCAATGTATGTGTTGCCTCTCCTCCAATGCTTCCTCCTGCATAACTATTTCCAGCTCCTAATAAAAATCTGTCTGGTAATTGCTCCCAAGTTCCACCAAATAATGTTGCTGGATTGGTAGCATTAATATTCATATAAATAGAACCTACTGGATAAACTAAATTTCTAATAATTTCCTGTGATAATGTTCCTTGTTGTGCTGTAACACTTTTTACAGTTAAGTTTCCTTCACTATCTAAATTAAAATTATTATTTTTTGATGTGATACATCCCACATTTAAATTATCTACTTCTAAATCAATGTCATTTTCTTCTTTTGTAAAAGAATTAATTATATAATCATAATTATTCATATTGTTTTCCCTTCTTTCTAAATATTTATTTTATACTTCTTAATATCGCAGTGATTCAATCTCTATTCTTATGAACCCTTTGCTTGTACTTTGAGCGCTATGTCATCCTCATTCCTCCCCTTTCCTATTTTTTGTAAGGATCATCCTTACATCTTGAGAATAACAAAACTAAATTCTAAATAACACACTCAATTTGGCGAGTCTTATCGCCAATTTGGCGAATTCTGTCATTAAAAAAAGAATGATAAGAAATCATTCTAAAAATATGTTGTATCTTTATAGGTAACTTTATGGTTTGCAAAAATTTCCTGAGTAAGTAAAGGAATCTGTATATCCTTTTCTTGGAATTCTTGATTGATATATTTTATGGTAAGATTTGGTTTTTCTACTAAAGTATAATTTTCTTTTGTGTCTATTGCTACGTATATTTTAATTTCACTTAAAATGTCACTGATAGGAATGGCAACTTTATTATGATGATGCTGATATAACGAGATATTACCCAGTTTATAAATACTATTACTTTGTATGTTTAAGGAATATTCATAAGTGTATGCAGATTCTAAATTCATAGAATCATTTGAAAGTTTCTCAATCGAATGAATGTTAATAAACTCTTTTTCATTAGAATGGATAATTAACCCATTGATATAATAATTATGATCTTGACTTTGAATAAAATAAACATAGCAGTTTTCATAATGATTATTTAAAAATAATAATAGTGCTTCACTGACATCTTTAAAATATTGTGTTTCACTGCTATGATCCAGAAACAATCTTTTTAATGCGGGTGTTTCCATTTGTTCACTATCCAATAATTCAGTCGTGGTAATTTTTAAAATCCTACTTAAATCATTTAATATCGAAATATCTGGTGTTCTATTTCCTCTTTCCCATTTAGATATTGTTTTATCTGTTACATTTAATTTTTCTCCTAATTGTGCTTGTGTTAGATTTTGTTTTTTTCTAAGTTCAGCAATCATTTTCCCCATTTTTAATTGATCCATCATATTTCTCCTACAAAAAAATATGTGATTATTTATCACATATTGGATATATAATATTCGATAAAAATGATTTTGGGGCATTTTTGCTTTGGATTGTCGTTTTTTGTCGTTAATTTGCCATAATAGTAAACATATTGTATATTTTGTGACGGAAAACTAAAAAAGAACTACCTTTCACAAGATAGTTCTAGGCTTATTGTATAATCTTTTTGACCATATGGTTCTTTTGGATAAATAGCGATTTTGGTTTGATCCAAATCACATTGATCCTTTTCTAATTGCGTTTTAACATCTTCTTCAATGGGAACCAATACCTCTAAATTCGTAATATCAATTCGAAGACCATTCTCTTTAAAGTTTACTAATGCTTCTTTTTGCTCATCCGTTAAATTAGAATAATAGTAGTTCTCATAAAAATCAATTCCTACTTCTTCCAATTTATCTTCCAGTGTTTCCATACTCATTTCTTTTTCTTTTCTAAAAACAAAGAAAAACAAAACAATGATTAGGATAATTGCTAGAAGAATTACTCCTCCTATGATGAATAAATTTTTTTTATTTTTTAAAATTTTATCTTTCATATTACTTTTCCTTTCTAATCATTTAGAAAAAATGGTTTTAAAGTGATTTTGGTTTCTTTAGAAGTATCCGTTTTGACAATTTTATATAAACCCAAGTTATATTCTGTAACAGTTTTTAATTCGTTTTCAGTTGTTTTGACATCTAAATACCAGATAGGTTCTTCTTTGTTACTAATTCGTTGCATATTGATAATTCCAATAGCAGCTTCTAAGATAATGATAATGAATAAAATGGCTGTAATGATATTAAAAACAATTTTGCCGGTTCTTTTTTTCTTTTTTTTAGGCTTTTCAACATTGTTAGTATTGGTTGCTTCTGGTGCCATATTTGTGTTATTGTTTTCCATATTTATTTAACTCCTTCTTATTATATATAATATATTATCACAGGTTTAGCGAAATGTAAATATTGTTAGAGCTTTTAGAACTGTACCTAAAGAGAAAAATCTATTTTTAAATATACAAATTATGAAATAAATACTTACAAAAATTTTTAATCTATAGTAAATTCCACTGCTATTCTTTTTTCATTTATTTCTTTTACCAGTCTATAAGTTCCATTTTTTAATTCTCCATATAATGATTCCC
>CALVSR010000002.1 GCA_944359075.1 uncultured Bacilli bacterium | reverse complement strand
TTGAAAAAACTTCCATTTACTCTTACAAATATACTTTTAGAACAGAATCTGAAATTTAACTTTTCATTTCACGTTTTTCTACTTTTTTAATTGATTTATATGTGTCTTCATTGTCTCATTTCCTAAATAATGAAAATCATAGGGCTGTCTGTCTAAAAGGTATCTTTTTAGGGTATTTAAAAAATAATGAATATTCATTCCTTGGGCTTCTAAAATAGTAATCCATTCATTTAATCTTTCTTCTATCATACTATCTTTATCTAAATTTCCACCTTCTTCAATTTTTCTACTCATATTAAAAAATTCTCTATCAATATCTATCATAGCTTTCTTCATCAAATAATTGTCGCTTATACTTTCCATAATTTTATTTAATAAAGTTAAATATTCTTCTTCATTGTAGTGAGTATCTGGAGAAATACCATAACCATTTTGTTGGTATAGGATTTTTCTAGAAATTGGTGGTACATAAGTGACATTGGCATAGGTTGAAGCAATCTTTTTTAATCTAGAGTTTATAAAAATATCAGTTACTGGAGTATTCAATAGTCTTGGTGCACCACATAAATAGACCTGTGTATTACTTTCTTCGAAACGATTGTTAATTTGAATGGCTTTCAAAATTGACTCTATAGAAGTACAATCACGTTTTATTCCTGTTGTTAGTTTATGTTTCCCATTTCTTTTAATATTATCTAAGAAAGACCCTGTTGCTCCATGATATATTACTATATTTGCTAAATTAGGATTATTTTCTAATATAATATTTCTTAACCCTAGATTTTCTACTGAATGCTCTGGATAATATTTTGCAAGTAAATCAGGTGTTAGTCCTATGACTCTTTCATGCAATATATCTACCCGATTCAAGTGATATATTTCTTCTTCCGTAATATTTGATAAAAACCAGCTATAAACATGCTCATCGTTATTGTTAGCATAACGTGCGAAGTGATAGCGTTTCAAGGTTATCCCCTTTTCTGCCATAATGCTTTCAATGGTTTCATCTCTATATAAAAGAGGTTGGGTTATGTTCATATAGGAATATCCGGAAGCAATCGAATTGCCCATGCTGGTTAATCTTAGCTCATTAATTCCATTTTCTGATAAAAGTTGTCCTAATGTTTTTTTTGCCATAGTAAACCTCCCTTATTTAATCTTTTTAGTAATTGATAAGCAATTTGTTCATGTCCTTTTCTATTTGGATGAAAATCAAAAATTGGAACATAACTTTGTATTTGCTCTAATGATATGTATTCTACATTTACTAAACTATTGCAAACTTCTTGCAAAAGAAAATTATAATAATTAATCCAATCTCGATAATTATAGTTTAATCTACCATCTTGAAAATATGCTATCTTTTCAATCATAGAGAATAATGGAGTATCATATATTCCTAATACATATATTGTTACTTTGGGATTTAATCTTATTAACAGTTCTAAATTTTTTCTAACATTTTCTATTGCTTCTTTAATTAAACTCATAATGTTTTCAGGTAATTTTTCTCTAACTCCCTTAGAAATCATTTCTACTGGTCCAGCTTGAATAGAAACAAACCAATCATTTATACCCCCACTGTAAATAAACACAGGAATATTGGCTTCACAATATTTTTTTTTAATAATCAAACTTTTATCCTCATCATTTATAGAATATCTTTGACAAACTTTCTTAGGTATTGTGCAGCTAAAAATAAAATTCTTTTGTTGTAAATTTTCTATAGACTGTATTTGAATATTTTTAATTGTTGCATAGTCGATTGAATCGGTAAAAATTTTAGAAAAATTCCAAGAATTGTTCTTATCTAGTGAATATAAATCTAATTTTTCCACTTGAAATGATGCTTTTTTTAATTCATTACTTACTATATCTAAAAAGCTAAGGTGGTCTTTATTATCCCTACTATAAGGAACTCCACACGAATTTATAGCACCAATTAATAAAATTTTATCCATACTATCCCTTCTTTTATGCACGTATTATACCATAAAATTTATTGATTGTAAACGAGTAGTTGATGTTGACATCTAGTACAAGCTACATAATACAAATACTTTTCTTCCGCTGTATAAGAATTATTTTTTTCAGTATAGATGATTACCGAATCAAACTCTAATCCTTTTGCAGTATAAGCTGGTACTACAATTAAATTGCGATTAAACTTTTCAGTATTAGATTCTAACAAACTTAAATCTTGATTAGTTTCTTTTAATAATTCATATATTTTTTTTGCTTCTTCATTTGTTTTGGTAATTATAGCAATCGATTTATACTTAGATTGTAGCAAATTAATATCCGATTGAAGCTGTTCTTTTAAGTTCTTTTCCTCCCTAAATAAAACGGGAATATGATTTTCTTTACGAATAGCAGTTACATAATTCAATCCTAAAATTTGATTAGTATATTCAATAATTTCTTTGCTAGAGCGATAGGTTTTGGTCAATTCTAAGTATTTAGTATCTTCATCAAAAATTTCTTCTAATTCTTTTAGCGATTTATACTTATAATAAGGATTAATGGTTTGATTCACATCTCCTAGAATGGTGAATCCTGCATTAGGAAAGATATTTTTTATTACTTGGTACTGTAATTTACTATAATCCTGTGCTTCATCTATTACGATTTGTTTAATCATTCCTTGATAACTAAATCCTTCTAACAAACCCTTCATATAAATAAATAAACAAGCATCTTCATAGTTCAGATCTTTTTTATTTATAAAAGATTGGATTTCATAATCAGATAAAGTTTTTGGATAGCTGTCTTGAAAATATTTACTATAATAAAAATTTATATATATTTCTTTAAAATCTTTCTTATAGTTTAATCTTTTATATAGCTCTGATACTATTTTTTTGTGATTTGTTTTTTTACCATTGTAGTAAGTATCACATATTTTAGTAGCAATGGTAGGAAAGATATCAAAAAATTTCATATGATTATATCTTTCATGTAAAAAATAGTTTAATTCCTCTTTCGTATAAGTAAAATCCCTTGTTTCTAAATCTTCTACAAAATAAGCTGTTTTTTTATAATTTTCTATGTAGTTGGTAATATCTGTTATTACTTGATTACTTTGTTTATAGGTAATTAATTCTTTATTTATAGTTTTATCTTTATAGAATCTCTCAATAAATTTCGTAAATTCTTCTACATGTCTAAACTCTTTAATATTACTTTCCATAAATTGATTAAAAGTGGTTTGAAGAGTATTATCTTCTCCTAATTCTGGTAATACATTGGAAATATATTCAGAGAAAACTTTATTAGGGGAAAAAATTAAAATATTATTGGATGACAGATTCTTAATCTTATATAGTAAAAAGGCAATTCTATGAAGCGCTACACTAGTTTTACCACTTCCAGCTATTCCTTGAACGATTAAGGTTCTATCTTCGGTATTTCTAATTACTTTATTTTGCTCTTGTTGAATGGTATTCACTATATTTTTCATTTTACCATTAGAGTCTTCGGCTAGGACTTGCTGTAAAACATCATCTTCAATATTGATACTGGTATCAAATATTCCTTTTAATTTTCCTTCTTCTATTTTATATTGTCTTTTTACCGATAATTCTCCTGTTACTATTCCATCCGGTGATATATAACTAGCAGGGCCAACTTCATAATCATAAAATAAACTACATATTGGGCTTCTCCAGTCATGAACATAATACTCTAGATCATCTTCTACATGAGTAATTCCAATATAGATTTCTTCTTCATTTATGTTATCTTTAAAAATCACTTTTCCAAAATAAGGTTTTTCTTGGATTCTAAATAAAGTTTGAAAATATTTACTTTTTCTTTCTATTCTAAATACTTCTGCATCGGATTCTGCCATCATAAAACGCATTTCTGTTGGATCCATATCTTGCTTAGAATCCCATATTAGTTCTTTAAATTGTTGAATTTTTTTCTCTTTATCGTAAAATTCTTGTCCTAATTCTGAGATCTTGTTTCTAATAATTTCTACTGTTTTATCAAGATGATTTTGCTCATAATTTCTTTCTTTTTGACTTAACTCCATATTCCCTCCTTTAAACGCCAAAAAAACGATTCTTTCATCGCCTTTCTTAGAAATTACTGGGTGTGTAGACTCAATATAACATTATTTTACTTCTTTGTCTATCACTTATTTTGCATTTTTACTAAGTCTTATCTAAATAAGATAACAGATGACTATTTCTAGTCATCTGTTTTACCAAATAATCTTAATAAATCAATAAAGATATTAATAAAATCTAAATATAATTCAAAAGCACCTAAAACTGCTAAATTATCTTCTATCAAGTAACCGTTTAATCTTTTTATTTTTTGAACATCATAGGCAATAAATCCTAAGAAGATAATAATACTAATTATAGATATTATAATATCAAATGTTGAGTTCTGTAAAAATAAGTTTACTAATGTACATAAAATTATCCCAATTAATAGCATGATTAAATAAGTTCCTATTTTACTTAAATCTAGTTTCGTAAAGTGACCTATCAAAGCAAATATTAAAAATAGAATAGCTGTAACTGCAAAGACTAAAATAATAGATTCTAATTTATATACTACAAATAGGGATGCAAAAGTTAAACCACTAAAAAAGGCATATAATAAATAGCTTATTTTAGCTGTAGTTGGTTGCATCTTATGAATTCTAGCTGATAAAAATATAGCTAATCCTAATTCTATCAAAATTAAAATCCAATAATATCCTTTTGCAAAGATAACTGATAAAGCATCTTGATTGTTTGCTGTATAGGCACCTGTTGCAAAGGTTACTAGTAATCCAACAAATAACCAAAAATATATTTTTGAGTAAATTTTATTTTCCATACTTTTTTCCTCCTTTTTATAGTTTATGCATATTCTCCATGATTATTGGAGATTCTTCTTCTATCCTAATTTTTTGAGAATTAAGATAGCTTATCACAGAAGCAATAATATTGGTTTCTGTAATTAATCTGGCACTGTATTCTACCATGGTGTCTGTTGGTTTATATTCCTCTTCTTGGGTATAAGTAGGTTCTATTTTAATAATAGATTTTAAAAATTGCGTTATTTTCTGCAAATTTTCTTCATGGCTTTTTTCTATTTCTTTTGAAGTTGCGGTATATGAGTCTTGATCTGTGAATGATGTAATGATTAGAGTTTGGAAATATGGGTCTTGCTTCGAATAAAGCATTGGCTGAATAGATTCTAGTGCTGGAAATTTATGATTTGCCTGTTCTAAATTTAAAATATCTCTTCTAAATTCTACTTGAGCAATCAATTCTTGATGGTCTTTCAGATTAAATTGTAGTAATTCATCTTCTAAATTTACACTGTGTATTACATTAAATATTTCCATATTCTTCCCTTATACATTAAATCTAAAATGGCAGATGTCTCCATCTTGCATAATGTAGTCCTTTCCTTCTAATCTAGTACGTCCAGCTTCTTTTACTTTTAACTCACTACCATAAGAAATCAAGTCTTCATAAGACATTATTTCTGCTCGAATAAATCCTTTTTCAAAATCAGAATGAATGATACCGGCACATTCTTTGGCATTCATTCCTTTTCTAAAAGTCCATGCTCTAACTTCATCTTTACCAACTGTAAAATATGTGGCTAGTCCTAGTAAATCGTAGGTTGCTTTGATTAATTGATCTAATCCACTCATTTGAATTCCTAAAGCTTTTAACATTTCTTTATGATCATTATCATCTAATTGGCTTAATTCTTCTTCGATTTTAGCACAAACTTTAATGACTTTAGCCCCTTCTTTAGCTGCATACTCCTTTACTTTTGCAACATAATGATTATCATCTGTAGCTACTTCTTCTTCATTGATATTGGCCATATAGATAATTGGTTTTAATGTTAAAAAATTATAAGATTTGATAGCTAGTTTTTCTTCCTTGGTAAAATCAACGGTTCTTAAAGCTTTATTTTGTTCTAATGCTGTTTTGGCTTTTTCTAGCGCTTCTAATTCTACCAACTCATCTTTATCTTTACTAGTACGGGTTTTCTTTTGTATTTTTTCAATACGATTGCCAATACTTTCTAAATCAGCAAGTACTAATTCTAGATTGATAATTTCAATATCACGAATAGGATCTACTTCTCCTTCGACATGGATAATATCATTATTTTCAAAACATCTTACTACTTCTACAATTGCATCTGTTTCTCTAATATGAGACAAAAATTTATTACCTAATCCTTCTCCTTGTGATGCTCCTTTTACCAATCCTGCAATATCTGTAAATTCAAATGCTGTTGGAATTAGTCTTTCTGGTTGATACATATTATTTAATATTTCTAATCTTTCATCTGGTACCGTTACTACTCCAACATTAGGTTCTATTGTAGCAAATGGATAATTGGCTGCCAGAATTCCTTTTTTGGTAATTGCATTAAATAAAGTCGATTTCCCTACATTAGGTAATCCTACAATTCCTGCTGTTAATCCCATGTTTATACCTCTTTTCTTACTCTGATTATATCATATTTATGAATAATATTACATTTTATTTTTTATACTCTTTTGAAATATTATTTTTTCATCATCATACGGATTTAACGATCTATAATTTATCATTTTCCATTGATCTCACTTTTTTATTGTGTTTATTTTAGCATTCCTTTTTATTTTTAACAATAGAAAAAGACAACTCATAAAAGCTGTCTATAGCGTAGGGTAAACATTTGGGCCAAGTGGAAGACCGGTTAAATACCATAATAAGATAATGGCAAGCCATACTAGACTAATAATCATACAATATGGAGCTATCAATCTAAGTGCTCTTCCTATCGTAATTGGTCTTCTCTTATTTGGATTATAGATATTTAAATATCCTACAAAAATCACGAAATATGTAAGAAGTGGTGTAATTCCTTTGGTCATAGAATCGGTTGCTCTTAGAATAAATTGACTAAATTCTGGTGAAATATTAGCTTGCATTAATTTAGGTACTACAATTGGTGCTAAAATAGTCCATTTTGCGGTTGGGGTAGTATTAAATAAGTTTATGATAGCTAATACAATAATTATCAATAGAAGTAATGGAATGCCGGTAAAATCTAAACTATTAATTAGATTGGCTCCCCAAGCCGTAATTACCGTAGCTATGTTAGTTCTTCTAAATACAGCGATAAACTGAGTTGCAAAGAAAACCATAGGAATTAGAGCTGCTACTTCTACCATATATTTACTAGAGTCTACCAATAATTCTTTATCATTTTTAATTGTTTTAGCTCCAATCCCATAAGCAAGTCCTGTTACTATGAAGAATAATGATACCATATAAGTAAATCCATCTTGGAAATAAGAATTTGGGCCAAATACTTGTCCTAAATAAGTATATTCTTCCATATCTAACAGCATTCCTGAAAATGGTAAATTTGGTATTAAGGAATAGATAAAGAATAATGCAAATAAAATAGCCATGATAGCTGCATATTTCATTCCTTTTTTTTCATGAATTTCAGCTTCTAACTTTCTTTGCTCTTCTTCTTCGACATTCTCTATAATTTCTATTTCTGTTGTTTTAGCCATGTCATTAACATCTTTATATCTTCCTAACTTAGGAATTACTATTTTTTCTATAATCATAGTTCCAACAATAGATAATATAATAGAACTTATAATGATGATGATTAAATTGGATGTTAAGGCTACATGATAAGCAGAGTCAATTAATCTCGCTGCATCCTCTGTTGTAGATATTAAATTTACTTCCATGGAACCCACAAAAACTGTAACACCATATCCAAAAGCTACTCCACAGAAAGAAGCAATAATCCCAGCCAATGGATTACGTCCATTTTTTAGAAATACTAAGGCTGCAATTGGAATTAAAATTACATATCCAATATCGTTAATTAAACTAGAAATTGTGGCAAGAAAGATAATGATAAAGGTTACTTTTTTATTATCTATTTTCACTAATACTCTCTTAATAAAAGTATCTATCAGTCCTGTTGCTTGAGCCACTCCTAGACCAATTAGAGAAATTAATAAAGTGCTTAGTGTTGTAAAACTAATAAAATTTCTGGCTGCGTTACTAATAATATATTTTAAGCCATTAAAACTAAAAAGATTTTCGACTGTTACTAGAGTACTTTCTAATTGTCCTGTTGTAGAATTCAGTGTTGTATAGGTAGCTTGCATTTGAAATAAAGAAAAAATTCCACTTAGTATCATTACTAGGATAGTCAGCAATATAAAAGTAGTTATGGGGTGTAAGTAAAACTTTTTTAGTTTTAACTTCTTTTTTTCTTTCATATTATACTTCCTCACTACTTTCTATCTTTTTTAGTTTGCGATTAAATTCTATTCGGGGAATCATCACTACTCTACCACAATTGCAACATTTTATTTTGATATCTACCCCTAATCTTACAATTTCCCATTGATTTGCACCACAAGGATGTCCCTTTTTCATGATGACTTTATCTCCTAATTGATATTCTTTATTTTCCATTTTACACCTCTTTTTGTGGATGTTGGTATGGTACTCTAGTTTGCTTTTCATCCGATTTTTATTTTTTCTTCTTCTAGTTTTTTCTTAATTGCTTTTCTAATCTTTCTTTCTACTTCATTATTTTCGGTAGCAATAGTAGGTGCAGTAATTCGATAACGTACAGCACTAGATGTTATTTGTTGAATTCCTAATAATTCTACTTTTCCTTTTAATTTTGGTAATGTTTTACTTAATTCTTCTACTAACTCCGTTAATACTTTTTCTATTTTTTCGATTTTTTCTTCATTATTAATATCAATATCGACAATAGCTAGAGAATTTTCCATGCTGTAATTGATTACTTCTGTAATATTATGATTGGCAATTATTTTTACTTGACCTTCAGAATTTTTTATTTTAGTTGTTTTAAGTCCTAAGAAAATAACTTCTCCTTTAAAAGTAGAAACAGAAATAGTGTCTCCTACTGCATATTGATTTTCTAAAATAATACTAAAACCAGCAATGATATCTTTGGCTAAATCTTGTAGAGCTAAACCTAATACTACTCCAGCGATTCCTAATCCTGCTAAGACAGAAGTTACATCGATTCCATAAGTACTTAATACAGCTAATATTAAAAATAAGATAATTATATATTTTATAACATTTTTTAGTAATACTTTAAATGTTTCTGCTTTCTTATAATTATAACTATTTCGATTCAGATGTTCTTGTTTTTTTAAAAAAATTTTATCCACGATTCTTGTAATAATACCATTTGTTAAAATCGCAATACATATATATATAATTGGTAAATAAACTTGAGGAATCAATATTTTCTCTAGTAATTCTAACATTCGTTTTCTAATCCTATAATTTCTATGATTCTATTCAAATCACTTGAATTTACAAAATGTAATTCTATTTTGTTGTTTTTGATACGAACTTTGGTACCAAGTTTTTCTGATAATTCTTCTTCTATTACTTTATATTCATTGCGATTTGTATCGTGCTTCGTTTGAACATTTTTCTTTTCTAGATTGGTATTATGAGATAATTCCTCTATTTCACGTACACTTAAACCATCTACAATAATTTTGTCAGCCAATTCCTTGATTTGGTCACTATTTTCAATTTTACTTAAAACACGGGCATGACTCATAGAAAGTTTGCCAGTCATAATCATATCTTTTACTTCTTCTGGTAAAGTTAATAACCCTAACATATTGGTAATATGACTTCTACTTTTTCCTAATCTCTTTGCAAGAGATTCTTGGGTTAAATGTAATTCATCTAATAATTTTTTATAAGCCATTGCTTCTTCTATGGCATTTAGATTTTCTCTTTGTAGATTTTCTAGTAATGCTATTTCCATCATATCTTGGTCAGAAAAATCACGGATAATAGCTGGAATCGTTTCTTTTCCTGCTAAGATAGAAGCTTTTACACGTCGTTCACCGGCAATAATTTCATATCCTTTAATACTTTTTTTGGCAATAATTGGTTGGAATACACCATGTTCTTTAATAGAAGTAGCTAATTCTTGTAGAGCATTTTCATCAAAGTTCTTTCGAGGTTGATATGGATTACTTCTTAATTCTGATAAGGGAAGTTCTACAATTTCTTCATTATTGGTCTCTTCTATTATTTTCTCCTCAATTTTATTATATTCCATTGGTTCATTATTAAATAACTCTTCTAAGCCTCTTCCTAAGGCTTTTCTCCTAGATGTTTCCATTTCTTGCAATCACTTCCTTTGCTAAATTTATATATGCTTCTGTCGCCCTATGTTTTGGGTCATAAGCTAATATGGGTTTCCCATGAGATGGTGCTTCTGTTAATTTTACTAATCTTGGAATAATTGTATTATAGACTCTTTCTTTAAAAAATCTACGAATATCTTCCACTACTTCTAATCCTAAAAGAGTTCTTGAATCTAACATTGTTAATAAAACACCTTCTATATCTAGATTAGGATTTAAATTCTTTTGAGCTAGCATAATGGTATTCAATAATTGCGTAATTCCCTCCAAAGCAAAAAATTCACATTGAACAGGAATAATTACAGAATCAGAAGCAGTTAAAGCATTGGTTGTAATAAGTCCTAAAGATGGAGGACAATCGATGATAATGTAATTAAATACATCTTTAATAGGATCTAGAAATGTTTTTAACTGTGCATTCTTGATAAAATTTTGATTTGTTTTACTCTTTTCCATTAATTCCATATCTAATCCTGCTAAATTAATAGTTGCTGGTAAAACATAAAGATTTTTATATTTTGTTTTAATAATTGCTTCTGTGATATTGCATTTTTCTGTTAATACTTCATGGACACTGTTTGTAATATCCCCTTTATTAATTCCTACTCCCGTTGTTGTATTTCCTTGAGGATCTAAATCAATTAATAATACTTTTTTACCTAAATATGCCAGTGATGCAGAAAGATTAATACTAGTTGTTGTTTTTCCTACTCCACCTTTTTGATTTACTAATGAAATGATCTTTCCCATACTACCACCTTTTCTTTTGTACTCTTCTATTTTAACAAATAATGGCCAATTATGAAATGATTTTCGAAAAAAAAAGTAGAACTTCTACTTTTTACTTATTTTTTTCGATATTTATAATGATTTGATAATTGTTTTCAAAATCCATTTCTTCTACTTTTATATGGATTCCTTTATTTTCTGCTTTAGCAGTTACACTTTTAATTTCATTTACTGCATCTTTTATAGTATAAGTCTGTGTAGATTTTAATAATTCATCAATCATTTTAAAATCAGAATCCGGTTGAGAAGGTTTAGAAACAGGCTCTATCTTGATTTGGTCTTTTGAGTCTTCTTCCATATATTCTTCTAGATTTTCAATTGGATTAGGAGTTGGTAAAGGAAAATCAGGTAAAGCATCTTCTGCTTCGGATTGTTTTTCTTCCACTGAATTAGATTCTAATTTTGAGCTTTCTAAAATAGAAGTTGGTTGATTTATTGTGGATTTATTTTCTGGCACTATGGCTATATTATCATGATTCATAATAGATGAAATTGTATTTTCTCCTTTTATATTCCTAATTTCATTATCTAAATCTCTTACTGTCATACGATTTTCAATAATTTTTCTTAACATGTTTATTTGTTCTTCACTTGTATCCAAATTTAATAGACTTCTAGCATGACGCTCTGATATTTTATCTTGTAAAAGTGCTTCTTGAACTTCATCTGGTAGTGATAATAATCTCATTTTATTAGCAATTGCTGCTTGAGATTTTCCCATAGTTCGTCCTAATTCTTCTTGTGTCATAGAATCTAATTCTAATATTTTTTGATAAGTTCTTGCTTCTTCTATTGCTGTTAAATCTTTCCTTTGCAAATTTTCTAAAAGAGCTACTTTAGAAGCTTCTTTATCATCAAGATTACGGATAATAGCTGGAATTTTAGTTAGACCAGCCATAGCAGATGCTTTATATCTTCTTTCTCCCGCAATAATTTCATATTTATCGCCTATTTTTCTCACAATAATTGGTTGAATTACTCCATGTTCTTTAATAGAATCTGATAATTCCTTTAACGCTTCTTCATTAAATACTTCACGTGGTTGAAAACGATTTGGAATTATATCATCTAAGTATAGTTCTACTACTTCTTTATCCATAATTTACCCTCTTTTCGTTCTTTTTACTCTTTTCTACTATCTATAGTATAACATAATTTTATCATTTCACAAGAAAAAAAGTCAAAAATTGTGGTTTTGACTTAGCTTTCATTCTTTATTTTATCCATTCTTCTTGGATATATGGGATTTGTTTTTCTTTCTTTTTTTATTTTTACTAGGTTTCTAAGACTATGTTCTATTGGTAAATTAAAAGTTTCTATTTTTTCTATGCTACTATTTAATTTTTTTATCATCTCTTTACTATTTTCTAGTTCTTCTTCTATATTAGCTTTTAAAGCTATAAAATAGCCTTTTTCTTTTACCATAGGAAGACACAATTCAGATAAAATTTTTAAGTTTGCTACGGCTCGTGCTGTTACAATATCAAATTTTTCTCTATTATTTCTAGCATAATCTTCTGCTCTAGTATGAATTGCCTCTATATTGAATAAATCTAACTCTTGGATTATTTCATTTAAATAATTTACTCGCTTTTGGAGAGAATCAATTAAAGTTACTTTTAAATTAGGAAAAACTATTTTTAAAACAATACCTGGGAATCCTGCTCCACTACCTACATCACATAAAGTGAAATCATCATTTAGATTGATTACTTTATATAAAGTTAGGCTATCATAAAAGTGTTTTAGATATACATCTTCTTTTTTAGTAATTCGGGTTAAATTTATTTTTTCATTCCAGAAAATTAATAATTCATAAAATTTTTCTAATTTTTGTAGTTGAGCATCTGTTAATTCTATTCCTAACTTTTTTGTTTCTTCTATAAATCCTTTTATATTCATATTCTTTTTTCCTTTTTTAAATATATCATTAGAATGGAAATATCTGCGGGATTTACTCCACTAATTCGAGATGCTTGAGCAATCGTAGTTGGTCTTATATTGGATAGTTTTTGTCTTGCTTCACTAGCTAAATTGGGTATACGATCATAATCTATATTTTCTGGTATTTTTACTTTCTCTAAATCTAACATTTTTTCTGCTTCTCTAGTTGCTTTTCGAATGTATCCGTCATATTTTATTTGAATTTCAACTTGTTCTTTTACTTCATTAGAATATTCAATATCTAGCCAATGACTTATAGTTTCTAGGGCAATTTCTGGTCTTTTTAATAAATCATATAAGGTAATTCCATCCAATAATCTAGTTGAACCAATACTCTCTAAATATTCATTGTTATCTTTAGTTGGAGTAATTTTATTCGTTTTTAATAAATTGATTAACTCTTGAATATCTGCTTTTTTCTTTAAGAATTTCTGATATTTTTCTTCTGATATCAGTCCAATATTATAACCATAGTCTCTTAATCTTAAATCTGCATTATCATGACGAAGAAGCAATCGATATTCTGCACGAGAAGTTAACATTCGATATGGTTCTTTGGTTCCTTTGGTTACTAAATCATCAATTAAAACTCCAATATAAGCTTCATTTCTTTTTAATATTAATGGTTCTTGATGATGAATTTTACGTGATGCATTGATTCCAGCTATTAATCCCTGACCAGCTGCTTCTTCATAACCACTAGTTCCATTAATTTGACCGGCAGTAAACAAATTTTCAATGATTTTTGTCTCCAATGATTGCTTTAACTGTAACGGATCAATGGCGTCATATTCAATAGCATAAGCATATTTTAAAATCTTAGCATGTTCTAATCCTGGCAAACTATGTACCATTAAATCTTGCACATCTTCTGGCATACTAGTAGAAAATCCTTGAATATAAATATCATCATAATATAAGCTTTCTGGTTCTAAGAATAATTGATGTCGTTCTTTATCTTTAAATCTAACTACTTTATCTTCAATAGATGGACAATATCTAGGCCCAATTCCTTCTACATAACCACCATACATACTAGATTTTTCTAGGTTTTCCATAATAATTTGGTGAGTTTCTTTCGTTGTATAAATCAAATGACATGGCACTTGATCTTCTACTTTATATAAAGGCTCATTATCAAAGGAGAAAGTATATGCTATGTTATCCCCTGATTCTAAACTGGTTTTGGAGTAATCAATACTATTCTTATCAATCCTTTGAGGAGTACCTGTTTTTAATCTTTGAATGGTAAATCCATATTCTCTTAATTTATCACTTAAGAATTTAGATGGTCTTTCACCATGAGGCCCACTTTCTGTTTTCTTAGATCCTCTTAATATTACTGCTTTTAAGTAGGTTCCTGTTGTTAGAATGACAGCTTTAGATGTGATTTTTTCTCCATCTTCTAATACTACTCCTTTTACTATGTTATCTTCTATCATCAAATCTTCTACTAATGATTCTTTTATATCTAGATTTTCTTGTTTATTTAATGTTTCTAACATTACTTTTGGATAAGTAATTTTATCTCCTTGAGCACGTAGAGCGCGGACTGCAGGACCTTTTTTAGTATTTAGCATCTTTACTTGAAGACAACTGTGATCAATATTATTAGCCATTTCTCCACCTAGTGCATCAATTTCTCTTACGATAATTCCTTTAGCTGGTCCTCCAATTGATGGATTACAAGGCATATCAGCTATGTTTTTGATATTTCCTGTTACTAGTAAAGTTTTATTTCCAAGGCGAGCTGCTGCTAGTGATGCTTCACATCCAGCATGCCCTCCTCCTACTACAATTATGTCATACTTCATTTTGCTACACTTCCTCTTTTTTTCTGGAACTATTATACAATACTTTTACTTTTTTCGGGAATTTTTTTAAGAATATATGAAAAAAATTATTTCCCGGGAAATAATTTTTAACTTTAAATTATTATTAATGTTTTTATAGCTCATTTTTTATAATTAATTTTATTATTTTTGCAAAAAATGACCATTGTCAGAGTAATTATATAGTGGATCATCTTCACTGTCATAGTCATAAGAAGCTTGATTTGCAATATAACTATTAATATGTTGCATTGTATTCAATTTATCTAATTCTTTGGATACAAGTGCAACCTGATTTCTTAACACTATTAAGTCTTGTTCTAATATTTGTTTTTGTCTCCTTATTTCTTCATCTGTCATAATATACCCCTCCTTTCAAATAAAGTAGTCTTATTATACTCAAAATAAGCATTTTGTCAAATGTAATGTAAAATTTTTTTCTAAAACACAACTCTTATTTTGTAAAAGGTTTCATTTAACTAAGTAAAACTATCTAGTTACTTTTAACCTTTCGAAATTGCATTTACTTTTTCAGCTCAGCAAAATTATGATTTGTATTTTTTATAATTCATTTTTTATAACTTATATATTTATTTTTTTACCTTTTCTACAATGATTATAATATTCAGATCCTCTAATTCCATAAGTTGGTTTATCAAATGCATAACAATAAATTCTGGTTAAATCATCTTTTTCAAATACTAGCATTGCATGAGATGGACAATAATCATCATTTATATATAAATAGATAAAGTATGTTTGAAATGGATAATTATTATTTTCAAAATGATATCTTAATAATTCACATATATCCCAACAAATACCAATTTTTTCTTTCTAGAGTTTCTTGAGGAGTTTGAAGATGATATTCAAAATCATCATTATTACTACTATAATGCTTCATTCCTTTTGTATCTATCCAACCATAATTCATATTTTTTATTATATAATCAAATAATTCTTCTATACTTAATCTTAAAAATTTCCTCATATTATTTTCCTAAACAGAATTGACTAAACAACTGATCTATTAATTCTTCCGTGTATGTCTCTCCTATAATTTCTCCTAGTTTTTCCCATGCACGTTTAATATCAATTTCTATCATGTCGACTGGTACTTCATCTTGAATACCTTTTTCTACTTCTTCTAATATTTGATATGCTTCTTTTGCTAAAGATATTTGTCTTGCATTACTTAAATGTGTATAATCTTGTTGTTCTAATTCATTTAAATTAAATAATTCTACTATTTTTTCTTTTAAAGAATCAATCCCATTTAAATCTATTGTGTTGGTATAAATGATATTTTCATATGAAATTTCTGTAATATCTATTTTTCTTTCTAAATCATTTTTATTAATTACTACAATAGTCTTTTTGTCTCTACAAGCATCTAGTATCATTTTATCCTCTTCTGATAATTTCTCATTATTATTTAATACTAAGATTACTAAGTCTGCTTCTGGTATTAAATTTAAACTCTTTTCTACCCCAATTTTTTCAACAATATCTTCTGTTTCACGAATTCCAGCAGTGTCTATAATATTTAAAGATACTCCATTGATTGAAATATTTCCTTCAACTGTATCACGAGTGGTTCCTTCTATATCCGTAACAATTGCCTTTTCTTCATCTAATAATCGATTTAAAATACTACTCTTTCCGACATTTGGTTTACCAATGATGATGGTCTTAATACCATTGGTTAATATTTTACCATTTTCGGATTCATTAATAATTTTCTTTAATTTTTCTTTAATTTCTATTACTTTAGGTTTAACTTTTTCGTTTGTCATCACTTCAGCATCTTCATATTCTGGATAATCAATATTTACTTCAATAGATGCTAATAATTCCAATATTTCTTGTCTTAAATTTCTAATAATATTACTTACATAGCCATTTAATCCTTTGATTGCTACTTTTCTCTTTGATTCATTTTTAGAATTAATTAAATCCATTACCGATTCTGCCTGGGTCAAATCAATTCTGCCATTTAAAAAGGCTCTTTTGGTAAATTCTCCCGGTTCTGCAAGTCTAGCCCCATTATTTAATACTAATTCTAGTACTTTGTTGGTAGTAGAAATACCACCATGACAATTTATTTCTACTACATCTTCGGCTGTAAAAGTTTTAGGTGCTTTCATAATGGAAACTAATACCTCATCGATTATTTCATCTTTATTTATAATATGACCATAATGAATGGTATGAGTTGCAACATTTGTTAAATCTTTACCCTTAAATATTTTATTTACTATTTGGATAGCATTATTTCCACTTACTCTAATAATAGAAATAGCCCCTACTCCTAAAGCAGTTGAAATAGCTGTAATTGTATCATTCATATTCATCTTTCCTTTCCTTAATTGGATGTATTCTTTCGACTAAAATGGGTTCTTTTAGTTCCCGGGTAATCGTATATTCAGTTTTTTCTGTTAATTGTAGAATAAAGGCTTGTTTTACATTATAAAAAATATTACTTTGTTCTATATTGTGAAGAAAATTTTTCCGAAAATGAAAATCTTTATCTGTACATATATCTATTCTTATCATTTCTTCTTGATGTTCTATTATTAAATCTGGTGGTGAAGATACATTTGCTTGTTCCAATAATTCCATCATTTTCATATCTTCTATACCTGGCAATATAGTTATTTTCCAATTTGAATTTATCTTTTCTAAATAAGCTTGTAACTCTCCTATTATATAAAATCCATTATTAAAATCAGATTCTTTCGGATTTTTAAAATATATATTTGGAAATATTAATAATGCTTCTTTTAATAAATCTATAAAATTTAAATTTTTGTGAATTAATACTTTCACTTCATCTTCAATTAAGTGATTTTTTTCTTTCATTACTAGATAAGCATCATGAATTAGTAATTGATTAATTAAAGTATATAAAATACTAGTTGTATTGTTGATTGCCATAAAAGCATCTGATTCATTAAATCTAAGTTGATAGTTATGAATAGAACTATTTCTAAAATCTCCTCTATATAACGATATATAATTTTTTGTACGCTCATTAATAATTTTTTCTTGTAACAGTGTTTTTTCTATTTCAATATTTGTTTTGTTTTTTTCAGGTTTTTCTAAAATATTCTCATATGCAAGACGCAATATTCCTTCGTACGCTTGATTGGTTCTATAAATTGCATCATTAAATAAATCTATTTCACAATCATTGATTCCAGAGATAAAATGCTTTTCAGCTACTTCTAAATGATTTAAAATAATTTTTAATTTTTTTACAGTTTCCTCAGAGTCAATTAAATTTAATTTTCTTTTAATAAATGCTAAAGTATTCATCTTATTACCTTCTTATTACTTTTTCATATGTAGAATAAAATTATTCGTCCTAGTCTTTGTTTATTGATATTTCTATTTTATAAATAAAATATTTTTTCCTAGCAAATCTAATTTATATGCTTGATAAAAGTTACCTTCGTGTTGTTTATGTTTTATTATTATAATCGGAAAATAAAAGTTCATCAATCTTTTTTATACAAAAAGCAAAAGAAGATTATTCATCTTCTTTCGGTTTGATTACTACATAACGATTAGGTTCTTCCCCTTCACTTTCTGTCATTACTTTTTTATTATTAGCTAAGGCGGTATGAATAATTCTTCTTTCATAAGAATTCATTGGGTCCAGTTTGGCAGGTATTTTAGAGGTAGATACTTCTTTTGCTGTTCTTTTTGCTAAATTTTCTAGTTTTTGTTTCTTTACTGCCTTATATTCTCCAATATCTAGTACAAATGGGAAGTACTCTCCTATTTCATTGTAAATTGCTTGCTTTACTATTAAAGTAATTGCTTCCAATGTTTTGCCATTTTTTCCTATTAAAATGGAATTATTATTAGAGATTACTGTTATATTTAAACTATTTTCTCTTTTTTTGGTTTCTAAATTGCAAGTTATACCCATGTTGTGTATTAGTTCTTTTAAAAATTCCTTTAAATAATCTATCACATCATCATATCGAATTACTTCTATTTCCACTTTTTTATTAAATAAACCATTCTTTACTTCTATTTCTTTGATATATAACTGATCTTCCATTTCTTGTAATGCTATTTTGGCATTATTGATTGCTTCTTCTTTGGTTTTACCACTATATCTATTCTTTACTAACATACTTCCTTACTCCTTTTTACAATTAAATTCTGTACTACTGTAAATAAGTTTGTTGTAATCCAATAAATGCATAATGCTGCTGGCATAAAGAAAGCCATTACAATAATCATAATTGTCATAATAGTAGTCATATTTTTCATAGGATCATTATCTGCCTGAGCGGTTGTTTTGTTTAATCTAAATGAGAAATAAGTAGTAATTCCTACTAAGATAATCAATATAATATATAACCAATTTCCTTGATTTAATAAACCTACAGATGGTGTAGTTCCAAGTTGTAATCCTAAAAAAGTTTCTTCAAATAAAGCTGGAACACGATTAATTGCTTCTAAAAATGCTATAAATAATGGTAATTGAATAAATCCATATAGACAGCCTGATATTGGATTAATATTATATTTTTTATAGATCATAGTCATTTCTTGACTTTTTCTCATAATAGATTCTTGATCTGTTTTATTGGCATATTTTTTTTCTAACCTATCTAATTCTGGTTTTGCTTTATTTAATAACTCTGATTGTAGAGCCGTCTTTTTTGTAATTGGGTAAGCAATTAAACGAATAATAAGACTAGTAATAATTAAGGCTAATGCAGCACTTTTTACATATTTAGTAAACCATAATATTACAAAAGCCAAAGGCTTTATAAAAATACTATCCCACAATCCTTCATAACCACCGCTGGTTATCTTAAATTCACTACATTTCGGATATTCTGATAAATCTACACCGTTTTCTTCATAAGCTTTAATTGTTTCTTCATTTTCTGGTTGACACAATATATTTTCAGTTAAACTTTGACCTGTTTCTGGATTCGTTACAACTTTTTTATCTTCCCCTTTTAAGGTTTTGGTACATCCTGTTGTGAATAGTAACACTAACATAAAAACAATTAACAATTTTCTTTTATTTTTTTGTGATTTCATTTATTTCTCCTTTATTATTTTATTGATAATATCTAGAAAACTTTGTTCTAATTCTTGATAGTTTTTTTCTAAACAGCTTCTTTTCATTATTATAATATAATCTTGACAAATTGGGTATAGATTTTTATATTTATTAATTATATTTTTTAACCTGCGCTTTAATTTATTTCTAACTACTGCTTTGGTTGAAATCTTTTTTCCGACAGAAATTCCAAATCGATAATATGGTTTTTCATTTTTCAATACATATATAATATAAAGTTGATTTTTGTACAAATTTCCTTTGTGTATTACTTTTTCAAAGTCTCTACTATCTTTTACAATATTGATTTTTTTCATTAGTATCACCTATTTTATATTTTCTAAAGAAGCAAAAAAACCACTAAAAGTGGTATTTTATTTAGATAATCTTTTACGACCTTTTGCTCTTCTTTTCTTTAATACATTACCTTTAACTCTTGAAAAAAATCCGTGCGTTTTCTTCATCTTACGATTATTTGGTTGATAAGTTCTTTTCATAGTTCCACCTCCAGACATAAAATCTACATTATTATAATAAGATTCCAGCCCATTTGTCAATTATTTTCCTTTAAAAACTTTAAAAATATTTTCCTTTAAAAACTTTAAAAATACAAACTTTATCATATATAAATCTTGCCATCATAAAAACTTTTCCACATTTCCACAGACTTGTTTATAACTTTTTCTTCATTGTGAATTTATTTTTTTATTTTTTGTGGAAAAATGCGTTATAATGAATATATATATAGTTTTTTCTTGTGGAAAAAGTTGTGGATTTCATGTGAATTAAAAAAAACAGGAAAATATCTATTTATTTTTCCACAGTTTTAAGTTAAAATAAGACTTGCAATTTCGAATTATCTTTAGGCAGGGGGGATAATAGGTGAATATAAAAATTATATGGTCTAATTTTTTAAATAATATTAAAACCGAAATGAATCCTCTTTCCTTTGAGACTTGGTTTCAAAATACTGAATTATATGAATATAAAGATGGTATTTGTAAAATCATTGTCCCTATGTCGATTTATAAAAAACATCTTACGACAAAATACTATGATTTGATTGTTAAAAATTTAAGTAATGTTGTAGGAGATAATGTAGATATTGAATTTTATACACAAGAAGAAATAGAAGAACTTTCTCAACAAGCTCAACAAGAGAAAATTCAGCCTATTTATTGGCAAAATGAAAATGAACAAAATACTAATCTTCAAAACTCATCTAATAATTTTTCTTCTAATTTGAATAAAAATTATACCTTTGATAATTTTATTGTAGGAAATACTAATAAATTTGCCCAAGCTGCGGCACTAGAAGTAGCTGAAAACCCAGGTGTTCTTTA
The DNA here is from genome assembly GCA_944359075.1 of uncultured Bacilli bacterium. Classification (GTDB taxonomy): domain Bacteria; phylum Bacillota_I; class Bacilli_A; order RF39; family UBA660; genus Alloscybalousia. The sequence continues at coordinate 25,094 of CALVSR010000002.1, read as the reverse complement.
TAATCCTTTATTTATTTATGGAAATAGTGGGTTAGGGAAAACACATTTGATGCACGCAATTGGAAATTATATTACAGAACATTCTAATAAAAAAGTTTTATATGTATCTAGTGACCAATTTATTACTGACTTTCTTGGAATTAATAAAAAAGATGAACATGGAAAAAATTTTGATTATGTTTCCTATTTTAAAAATAAATATAGAAGTATAGATGTTTTGATTGTAGATGATATTCAATTTTTTCAAGGTGCGCCACAAACACAAAATGAATTTTTTAATACTTTTACAAAACTATATGATGAAAATAAACAGATCATTATATCATCTGATCGATCTCCAGATGACTTAAAACTATTAGAGGATCGCTTAAGAACTAGGTTCTGTTGGGGATTGACTGCGGATATTTTTCCTCCCGATTTTGATTTAAGAGTTGCTATTATCAAAAAGAAAATCATAGGGGAGTCTATTAATAAAAGCATACCCGATGATGTAATTGAATATATTGCTTCTAATGTTGGTAGCGATGTTAGACATCTCGAAGGTTCTATTACGAGATTACTTGCATATTCCACTATCATGGGTGGTACTGAAATTACTCTAGATTTAGCAGTGGATGTATTAAAAGACTTTGTTAATAAAGGATATAGTGAAAAAAATAGTGTAAATCGAATTCAACGAATTGTAGCAGAATATTTTCAAGTATCGGTAGAAGATATGAAATCTAAAAAGAGAAGTGCTAACCTTGCATTTCCAAGACAAGTAGCTATGTATCTCTGTCGAAAACTTACCAATGAATCTTTTCCAAAAATAGGAATTGAATTTGGTGGAAAAGATCATTCTACTGTTATGCATTCTGTAGAAAAAATTGAAAAAGAGATATTGACTAATAAAGAACTTGCTAATATTATAGAGAAATTAAAGAAAGAAATTGTTTAATGTGGATAATTTTGCATTTTTAAAATTTTTTTCCACAACCAAAAATAAGAAAAATTGTGATAAAATAAAGTAAATATTTAGTTATGCACAATTTCCACAGTAATAATAATAATAAATATTAAGAAAGAAGGAATAAATATGAAATTAAAAATCAAAAAAGAATTATTATTAGATGGTCTTAATAAAGTGTCTAAAGCACTATCTACTAAAAATCTTGTTCCTGTCCTAGCTGGAATTAAATTTGATCTAACAGAAAAAGGATTAGTCTTAACTGCTAGTGATAATGATATTACTATTCAAGTTTTCTTAGATAAAACTGAAGAAATGGAAATAGAAAAAGAGGGTAGTATTATTATTCAAGGAAAATATATTTTAGATATTGTAAGAAAATTACCTGATGAATTTATTAATATTGAAGTAATTGATGAACTTAAAATTACGATTTATACAGATAATAGTGAATTCAATTTAAATGGTATTAATAAAAATGAATATCCATCTATTCATCTAGATTTAAGTAAGAATCCTTTAATTTTAGATAGTAAAGCTTTTAGAAGTATTATTTCACAAACTTCTTTTGCTTCTTCTAATGATGAATCTAGACCAATTCTTACTGGTATTAATTTTAAAATTTTAGGAACTTCTATGGAATGTAATTCTACTGATTCTTATCGCTTAGCTAGAAGATTATTAACATTAGATAACGCTGTAGAAGAAAATTATAATATCGTTATCCCTAGTAAAAATTTGTTGGAATTTTTAAAGATTATGAATGATGAAGAAGATCATATTGAGTTACATATTTTTAATAATAAGGTATTAATTAAATATCAAAACATTTTATTTCAATCTAGATTAATTAGTGGTACTTATCCAAATACGGCTAATTTATTACCAGATGAGTTTATGTTAACTATAAAAGTTAATGTAAATGATTTATATAATGTTATTGATCGTGCTAGTATTTTAACTAGTGATAAAGAAAAGAATATTGTTACTTTTGAAATTGATGGAAATAAATTATTTGTTAGAAGTAGTTCTGCAGAAATTGGTAGGGTAGAAGAAAAAATGAATATTGAGAAAGACAATTCTGAAAATTTAAAGATTTCCTTTGTAGCAAAATACATGATGGAAGCATTGAAATCTTTTGAAGATGAACAAGTGGAAATTTCTTTCGTAGGAGAAGTAAAGCCAATTATTTTAAAATCTAGTAAGGATGAAGGTTTAACACAATTGGTATTACCAATTAGAACTTATTAGAAGAAATAATATTTTAGGCTGTTAACTGATTTATATTGGTTAATAGTCTTTTTTATATAATATCATCCATTTAATATAGAAATTATAATAAAAAGGATACTTATTTTTCTAAAATTTCAATTTTTATAATTTTTCGTCATATTTCCTCATTTTTCGATTTATAGGTTTGGTAATATATAGCTCGCAATTTTATATTGCAGGGGGGAGAAATTTATGGAAAAATATGAAGTAAATGAGGAAACATTAGCTGTCATTGGTTTGGATAAAAATCAGACTAGAATCGTAGAACAGAATCGGGAATACTTAGTTCAAGATATGGCTTATGAAGTAATGGATTATTCTTGTAAATATTTTGGAAGTTCTTATGTAGGTAGGGTAGATGGGAGTAGAAAAATGTTAGGGGCTAATTATAAGTTGCCTATTATTGTAGAAGAAAGCTCTGATTTGATTTTTTTTCCTATTTCATCACCAGAAAATGTTCAATGTACTTGGATATCATTAAAATGGGTAGATAAGGTTTATGAGCAAAATCATAAGACATATATTTTATTAAAAAATGGCAAAGAAATAGAATGCATTGCTTCTAAACAGTCTGTCCAAAATCAAATTATGAGAGCTTCTAGATTAAATTTAATTTTAAATGATCGAAAAATGAAAAAATAACATAAAAAAGAAGATTTTTTCTTCTTTTTTTATGTTTTTAGGCTTCTAATATGGTATAATGTAATTGTAGGTATAGGAGTACTTGAAAGTATAAAAGGTGATAATATGAGTTTTTTTAGGGGTTTTTATGTATTTATCCAAGATAGAGATCGATCATTTTCGAAATTATAAAAAAGAAAAAGTAAAGTTATGTAATAAAATTAATATTTTTATAGGAGATAATGCCCAAGGAAAAACTAATATTTTGGAAAGTATCTACATACTTGCACTTACCAAATCACATCGTTTAGGATTTGAAAATAATATTATTCAAAAAGGATTTCATTCTTGTAAAATTTCAGGGTTATTACGAGATAATGAGATTTTAAAAGAACTGGAAATTAAATGGATTCAAGATCAAAAAAAAGTTTATATTAATCAAAAAGAAATTAGAAAAATTGCTGCTTATATATCTAATATGAATGTAATTATGTTTTGTCCTAACGATTTAGATATTATTAAAGGGTCTCCTCAAATTAGACGGAATCTTTTGAATATTCAAATTAGTCAATTATATCCTTTGTATGTAAATTATTTAAACGAATATAACAAAATTTTAAAGACTCGGAATGAATATTTAAAACAACTCGGAGTGAATGGGTTTTCAGATCTCCGATATTTAGATATTATTGATGATAAATTAGTGGATAGAGGAGTACAAATATATTTATATCGTAAAAAATATTTAGATTATATAAATACAAAAATTGGTAGTATTTATGAAAAAATTATGAATATTAAAGGACTTCATATTATATATGAAAATAATTTAGATTTGGATTCATTTGAATTAGAATCTATTAAAAAGCAGTTTTATCAGAAATTGAAATCCAACAGAAAGAGAGAAATTTCTCAAGGAATGACATTATATGGTCCTCATCGAGATGACTTCTCTTTTTATATCGATGAAGAAAATATGAAGTTTTATGCTTCACAAGGTCAACAGAGATTAGCAATCATAGCTTTTAAATTGGCTGAAATCTTTCTGTTTACAGAAGAAAAGGGATCAAGTCCAATTCTTTTACTTGATGATATTTTTAGTGAATTAGATATTCAAAAGAGAAATAAACTAATGCAATATATTCCTCAGGATATTCAAACGATTATTACGACTACAGATTTAAAAAATATTCAAAAAAAAATTATACATCAAGCAAAAATATTTATTGTTGAGCATGGAAATATAACAGAAAAGGTGGAATAAAAATGGATACTCAAGAAAAAGTAATGAATCATTATGATGCTTCTGATATTCAAGTTTTAGAAGGATTAGAAGCTGTTAGAAAAAGACCTGGAATGTACATTGGTACAACAGATGTAAAGGGACTTCATCATTTAGTATGGGAAATTGTAGATAACGCAATTGATGAAGCTTTAGCTGGATATTGTCATAATATAGAGGTAGTAATTAATAAGGATAATTCTATTACTGTTAAGGATGATGGAAGAGGGATTCCAGTTGATGTACATCCTAAAACAGGAATTTCTACTGTAGAAACCGTTTATACAGTGCTTCATGCTGGTGGAAAATTTGGTGGAGGAGGATATAAAGTTTCCGGTGGTCTTCATGGTGTAGGAGCTAGTGTAGTGAATGCACTTAGTAGATGGGTAGAGGTTACTGTTTATAAAAATGGAAAAATACATAAAGTTCGTTTTGAAAATGGTGGACATACAGTGGAACCTTTACATGTAATAGGGGATTGTAGTGAAAATAGAACCGGGACTACGGTAACTTTTAAACCAGATCCTAACATTTTTGATACTGATATTTATGATTATGAGACTTTAAAAGTAAGAGTTCGTGAACTTGCTTTCTTGAATAAAGGATTGTCTATTAATATTAGAGATGATAGAGATTTAGAAGATACTACTGGTGAAACCTTTTTATATGAAGGCGGAATTAGTGAATATGTTAGATTTATTAATCAAGAAAAAACGCCAATTCACAATAATATTATTCATCTAAGTGGAGAAAAAGATGGAGTATTTTTTGAAGTAGCTATGCAATATAATACTTCTTATAATACCAATATTTATTCTTTTGTTAATAATATTAATACACATGATGGGGGAACTCATGAAGATGGTGTAAAAAGAGCTTTATCTAGAGTCATTAATAATTATGCTAGAAAAACTAATATTTTAAAAGAAAAAGATGAGAATTTAAAAGAAGATGATGTAAAAGAAGGGCTTACTATGATTATTTCTTGTAAGCACCCTAATCCACAATTTGAAGGTCAAACGAAAGGAAGATTAGGAAATTCTGAGGTTAGAGCTTTGGCTGATAGTGTTTTTGCTGAAGGATTTGATAGATTTTTATTAGAAAATCCTGATGAAGCTAAGATTATTGTAAATAAGGCAATATTGGCAAGAAATGCTAGAATGGCTGCTAAAAGAGCTAGAGAAGCAACTAGAAAGAGTGATTTAGCAGTTACTAATTTCTTTGGAAAATTATCTGACTGTAAAAGTAAAGATCCAAGTGTTTCAGAAATATTTATAGTCGAAGGGGATAGTGCTGGTGGTTCTGCTAAAAAGGGTAGAGATTCTATGACTCAAGCAATTCTACCATTGCGAGGAAAAATATTGAATGTTGAAAAGGCTAGAATGGATAAAGCTCTTGGAAATGAAGAAATTAAAACCATTATTACAGCTTTTGGTACTGGTATTGGGGAATATTTTGATTTATCTAAGTTAAGATACGATAAAATTATTATCATGACCGATGCTGATGTTGATGGATCTCATATTCGTGTATTATTATTAACTTTATTTTATAGATTTTTTAGACCAATTGTAGAAGCTGGTCATGTTTATGCTGCACAGCCTCCACTTTATAGAATTACGCATGGCAAAACTAGAAAATATGTATTAAATGATGAGGAACTTGCTTCTTATTTAGCTACTTTACCCGATAATATTCGTTCTAAGGCAGAAATAGCTCGTATGAAAGGATTAGGAGAAATGGATGCTGATGAATTAAATGAAACAACAATGGATATTGAAAAGAGAGTTTTAAGAAAAATAACTATAGATGATTGCGTAGCTGCTGATTCAGTATTTGAAAGACTTATGGGAGACGAAGTAGAGCCTAGAAGAAGATTTATTGAAGAGAATGCTAGAAAAGTTAAAAATCTGGATGTTTAGGATGGTGAATTATGAATAATAAAGAGGATTTAGATGAATTATTAAATAGAGCAAATGAAAATGATAATACGGATAATATAAATGAATCTATAGATGATAAATCAATTGTTAATGATAATAATTCTCAATTAGGAATTGATAATGTAGAAAATGGAGAATTTCATGGATATTTTCATGAAAGAGATAGATTAGATAATAATAATATTGTAGATGAAGTAGAAACCTCTTTTTTAGAGTATTCTTTAAGTGTTATTACTTCTCGTGCATTACCAGATCTTAGAGATGGTTTAAAGCCTGTTCATAGACGTATTTTATGGTCTATGTATGAATCTGGTTATACTCCTGATAAACCTCATAGAAAGAGTGCTAAAACAGTCGGAGAAGTTATGGGTAATTATCATCCTCATGGAGACTCTTCTATCTATGAAGCGATGGTTAGACTTGCTCAGGATTTTAATCAAAGATATATGTTGATTGATGGACATGGAAACTTTGGTAATATTGAAGGTGATGGTGCCGCAGCAATGCGTTATACGGAGTCTAGGCTAGCTAAAATTTCATTGGAATTATTAAGAGATATTAATAAAGATACTGTGGATATGAATGATAATTTTGATGCTACTAGAAAAGAGCCGAAGGTTCTTCCTTCAAGATTTCCTAATGTATTGGTTAATGGATCTATGGGAATTGCTGTAGGTATGGCTACTAATATTCCTCCTCATAATCTTGGTGAAGTAATTGATGGTTGTATTGCTTATATTGACAATCCAGATATTGATACTATTGGTTTAATGCAATATATAAAAGGGCCTGATTTTCCTACTGGAGGTATTATTTTAGGAAATTCTGGTATTAAAAAAGCTTATGAAACAGGTAGGGGATCTATTACAGTTAGAAGTAAAGCGACAATTGAAGAACATGGAAATCATAGTTGTATTATTGTTGATGAAGTTCCTTATGGTGTTAATACAATGGAACTAAAAAACAAAGTGGCTGAACTGGTTCATAATAAAGTAATTGATGGTATTTCTGATTATCATACAGATTTGAAAAATGGAATTAAAATTACTATTACATTAAAAAAAGATGCTAATCCTCAAGTTGTGTTAAATAACTTGTATAAACATACTAATTTTCAAATTTCATATGGTATTATTTTCTTAGTTTTGGATGGTCAAACTCCTAGAACTTTAGGAATTAAAGATATTATTTCTAAGTATATTGATCATCAAAAAGAGGTTATTATTAGAAGAACTCGTTATGAATTGGGAAAAGCAGAAGAAAGAGTTCATATTTTAGAAGGCTTAAGAATTGCTTTAGATAACATTGATGAAGTAGTTCGTATTATTAGAGCTGCCGATAGTGATGAAGAGGCTAGATCTAACTTGATGACACGATTTAATTTGGATGAAATACAAGCTAATAGTATTCTTGAAATGAGATTACGTCGTTTAACAGGCTTAGAACGTGGAAAAGTAGAAGCAGAATTGAATGATTTAATTGCTAAAATTACAGATTATAAGGCAATTTTAGCTTCTGAGCAGAGAGTATTAGATATTATCAAAGAAGAAATGTTAGAAATTAAGAAAAAATACAGTGATGATAGAAGAACTAAAATTGATATGACTGCGATTGATTATATTGAAGATGAGTCTTTAATTCCAGTTGAAAATACATTAATAACATTAACTAATAAGGGATATATTAAGAGAATGCTAGTGGACGAATATAGAACACAAAACCGTGGTGGTGTTGGTATAAAAGGTATGGCTACCAATGAGGAAGATTTTGTGGAAAAAATGTTAAATATGGAAACGCATGATTATATATTATTCTTTAGTAATAAAGGTAAAGTGTATCGAATGAAAGGGTATGAAATTCCAGAATTTAGCAGACAAAGCAAAGGACTGCCAATTATTAATTTATTATCTGTGGAAAAAGACGAGCAAATTAATTCTATTGTATCTTTAAGTGCAAAAGAGCATGAATACAAATATTTATGTTTCATCACTAAAAATGGTATTGTGAAGAGAACGGATTTATCAGAGTTTGATAATATTAGAAGTAGTGGTAAAATCGCTATTAATCTTAAAGATGATGATGAGTTAATTTCTGTCCGTAAGACAACTGGTGAAAATGAGATTATCATTGGTGCTTCCAATGGTAGAATGGTTCGATTTACAGAAAATGAGATTCGTATTATGGGTCGTACGGCTTCAGGTGTTAAAGGAATTGAGCTTAATGGTGCTAAAGTAGTAGGAGGAGAAGTTATTACAAATAATGAGCAAGTTTTGATTGTTACAGAAAAGGGTTATGGTAAAAAGACCCCAATTGATGAGTATCGTTTAACTCACCGAGGAAGTAAAGGTGTGAAAGCGTTAAATGTGACAGAAAAGAATGGTATGTTAGTATCTTTGAAGGCTGTAACGGGAGAAGAAGATTTGGTTATTATTACAGATAGCGGAATTATCATGAGAATGGCGATGGATCAAATTTCTACTTTAAGTAGAGCTACTCAAGGTGTTAGATTAATAAAATTAAAAGATGACCAAAAAGTAGCTACTGTTTCTACCATTTTAAAAGATGATTCAGATGATACAAATGATATAACTGAAACTGTTGTAGAGGAAAACGTATTAGAAGATAAGTAATACGTTTTCTTTTTTGTTATTAGTAAAATTGCAAAAGTTTTTAATAATGTTTCACGTGAAACATTGAAATAATTATTATTGAATATTTACATTTAGTGATGTCTTAAATTTTTTATAGTTATAGTTTTAGTACCATTAGGTAATTATATTATAAAAAGTTAGATTAATAATATTGTATTTAAATTCTAATTATGGATGTTAAAATCTACTAAAATTGGATTAAAAATGTTCACTTTTCTAGAGATTTAATAAAAATTATTTCCCGGGAAATAATTTTCCACAATGTTTCACGTGAAACATTGTATATATAGTTAAAATTCTTATTAATAGATGAGTTTATTATTAATTATTCTTAGAACTATTTATGATAAAAATTTTAGTAAAATTTGAAATTTTATTGGTTAAAATAGAAAATAGCTATCAATATGACTACTAAGAATATATTTTTAATTTTCGAGGTATTGTAGCTGAATTTTAAATATTATGATTCTATTTTTTATGATCTTTAAAATATATTTTATAGTTACTGAAATATTGTTGTTAGAAAATTAATTTTAATATTTTCATTAATAGTTCTACATTATTATATCTATTTTTGTGTTTATCATTATATTAAAAAGCATGGTAATAATTTGTATTAGTTTTTTGTTCAAAAATTAGAATAATCAATAAAATAAACTTTATACAATGTTTCACGTGAAACATTCAAAGATTATAATTATATATCTATGTTTAGTAATATTTTAAAAATTTTATGGTTATAGTTTTAGCAAGATTAGGTAATAATATTATACAAAATTACTTCAATAATATCGTGTTTAAATTTTAATTATAGATGTTGAAATTAGATTAGAGATATTTATTTTTTATAAATCGAGTAAAAATTATTTCCCGGGAAATAATTTTCCACAGTGTTTCACGTGAAACATTGTGCATATAGCTAAATTGCTTATTGATAGATGAGTTTAAATTTTTATTATCCTGAAATCTATTGATAATAAAAATTTTAATGAGATTAAGATTCTATTAATGGGGAGCATAAATAATTATTAATATTACTACTAGAATATATTTGAAATGTTATAATTAAAATTATGAATTTGAGCTTTTTTGATTAATATATATTTATAGTTGTTAAAATAATTTTTTAATGATTTTTAATATTTATATTAATTATTTATATTATTATGTTTATTTAATTATTAGTTTTTTTTTAAAAGTAGTGATATTTTTTGTTAACTTATTTACTAAAAATTAAGTAGTAATAAAAAAAATTAATGTTTCACGTGAAACATTAAATGATGATTATTTGAATGCTATATTTATTTTTTGCATTATTTTGAACTTATGTAAGTTGTAATTTTTGATATGACTGAGTTAATAATATTATGAAAGATTATTTGATAATGTCGTATTTAAATTTTGATTATAGGTGTTGAAATTAGATTAGAAATATTTACTTTCTAGAAATTGCATGAAAATTATTTCCCGGGAAATAATTTTCCACAATGTTTCACGTGAAACATTGATTATATAGAAAATAGTGTTTGATTAATATGATACTCATTTATATATTTTATCCTATATTATAGGAAACTATATTATTTTGATTAATATAATTGGCTGTGATTATTAAATATTAAATTTAATATAGAATGATTTTATTTGGTGAATAGAAACTAAACAAATTGATTGCTTTTTTTATTTATAAAAAAGAATTCATATGTTTCACGTGAAACATATGAATGACTATTATTATAATTTTATGTATTCTATATATATTTAAAATTCTAACAATTATAACATTATTATATTAACTGATGAAAATATCTCTTTTAAATTTTAATGCTGATTTTTTTAAATTTTAATTATAGATGATAGGTTGGTTAAACTAAATTGCAATAGAGATGTTTTTGAAATTTTTTGCGATGTTTCACGTGAAACATAGAAAATAATTGAAATTTTGCAAAAAATATAATATTATATTTATGGTGCAATAAATATTGGTGGAATCAGGTCAGGATTGGAAAATAGCAGCCTTAACATTTAATATTTATGTGCACCTTTTTTAAGGTGATTATGTATGAATGATAAATATTATATGAAAATTGCATTGGAAGAGGCTAGAAAAGCTTTTTCTAAAGGAGAGATTCCAGTTGGTGCTGTTATTGTGAAAAATGATAAAATTATAGCTAAGGCTCATAATTTAAGAGAATCACAACAAAGTGTTATAAAGCATGCAGAAATTATTGCGTTGGAAAAAGCTTGTGCAAAATTAAAAAATTGGAGATTGATTGGATGTACTATATATGTAACTATGTTTCCATGTCCAATGTGTGCAAGTGCTATTAATCAATCTAGAATTTCAAGGCTTGTTTATGGAACTATTCCAGAATATGCAGAAAAGGATATTATATCATTTATTTTGAATGATAAAAATTATGGTTCATCTGTGGAAATCTGTGAAAAGGTAATGGAAGATGAATGTACTAAGCTTTTGAAAGAATTTTTTTTGAAAAAAAGGTGATAATTGATTATAATTATTGCTTTTTTAATGGTATAATATATGTATATTTTGGAGGTGGATTATGTCTTATCAAGCTTTATATAGAAAATATAGACCTTCTACTTTAGAAGATGTAATTGGCCAAGATGTAATTATTAAAATATTGAAAAATGCTATTAAGTTAAATAAGGTATGTCATGCTTATATGTTTTCTGGACCTAGGGGGATTGGAAAAACATCTATTGCTAAGTTGCTGGCTAAGACAGTTAATTGTCTTAATCTAGATAATGGAGATGCCTGTGAAAAATGTGAAAATTGTATTTCTATTAATCAAGGTTTTAGCTCCGATATTATTGAAATTGATGCAGCTTCTAATAATGGAGTGGATGAAATTAGAGAAATTAAGAGTAAAATTAATTTAGTTCCTAATCAATTAAAATATAAGGTATATATTATTGATGAGGTGCATATGTTGTCTATTGGTGCATTTAATGCTCTTTTAAAAACCTTGGAAGAACCTCCTGAGCATGTTATTTTTATTCTGGCTACTACTGATCTTCATAAGGTTCCCAACACTATTATTTCTAGATGTCAATGCTTTGAGTTTCACCGTATTAGTAATTCTGATATTGTAAAAAGATTGAAATATATTTGTGAAAAAGAATCTATTAAAGTAGATCCAGAAGTATTAGAAAAAATTGCAGAATTATCGGATGGTGGTCTACGAGATGCTGTAGGTATGTTAGATAAATTAAATGCTTATTCTGATTCTAATATTTCAATGGATGATTTTCAAAAAGTAAATGGTATTGTCTCAGAACAGCAAAAGAAATATTTTTTAGATTGTGTTTATCATGAACAAGTCGCTGAGGTAATTCAATTTATAGATAATATTTATGATAATGGCAAAGATTTAGCTATTTTTATTCAAGATATGCTTCAATTGTGCAAAAATAAGAGTATTCAATTTTATATTGAAAATGAAGATTCTTATAATATTGAATTTTTATTATCTTTTTCTAATGTTTTTAATGATTTATTAAAAAATATTAAGTCTGCTTCTGATATTAAAACAATTTTGGAAATTAATATGTTATCTTTTATGAATCAGAATCATAAAAAATCAGAAAATTCAGTAACTCCTGAAATATTAAGTGTTAATGATAATAGTTCTCAATTAGAACATTACAAAAACAACATAACAGATTCCAAAATTATTTCCCGGGAAATAATTTCCTCATCGATTGTAGTTTCTGATTCTGAAAGAAAGCAAATAAATCAGCAAATTATTAATAACTGTTTTGCTAGGGCAGATAAGAAAGAAAAAAAATTTTTTGAATCTAACTGGAATAAACTAAATGATTATGCTTTAGATAGTGAATATGGTGCTGCGGCTTGTTACATTTCAGATGGAATAGTTAGAGCTGTAGGAACTGGAGAAGTTATTATTTCTTTTGATTATGATTCTATGGTTAATAGAGGATTTTCTTTACTAGAAAAGGTTCAAAAATTATTAGAAAAGATTTATAATAGACATTATGATGTTGCTTTGGTGACTAATGATGAATGGACTACTGCAAAAGATGAATTTATTGCAAAGAAAAACAATAATATTTCATATCAGTATATTCCTTTAGAATTAGGGCAGTATCATAAAGAAAAAAAAGAGGTATCTGATCATTCTATTACTTCTCAAGCAATTGACTTATTTGGAGAAGATATGATATCTATTAATTAGAAAAGAGGAGAAAATATGAATATACAAGCGTTAATGAAACAAGCTCAAACATTACAGAAAGATATGATGAAAGCTAAAGAAGAAATTGACAATATGACATTTACTGGAACTAGTTCTTTTATTAGTGTTACGGTAAAGGGTACTAAGGAAGTTATTAAAGTTACTATTAATAATGATGATTTATCTAATGATGATAAAGAAATGATAGAAGATATGTTGGTTGTTGCCTTAAATGATGCTTTTAAACAAATAGATAAAGTGACTGAACAAAAAATGGGTAAATTCAATAGTATGATGCCCGGTGGATTATTTTAGTTAGGTGATAAGATGTATCCTAGTAGTTTGGAACAATTAATTAATTCTTTTAAATATTTGCCAGGTATTGGAGAGAAAACTGCTGAGAGATTAGCTTTTGCTGTTATGGATATGGAAGAAGAGCGGGTAGAACAGTTTGCTACTAGTTTATCTAAAGTAAAAGAGAATATTCATCGATGTCCTATCTGTAATGGATTAACAGATTTAGAATATTGCTCTATTTGTAATGATAAAACTCGTGATAATAGTATTTTATGCGTAGTAGAGGATCCGAAATCTGTTTTTCTATTCGAAAAGCTTGGACTTTTTAAAGGCAAATATCATATTTTAAAAGGATTGATTTCTCCATTAGAGGGCATTAATCCAGAAGATATAGAATTAGAAAAGTTAGTAGATCGTGTCAAAAAAGAATCGTATCAAGAAATTATTTTAGCATTTAAACCAAGTATTGAAGGAGAAACTACTTCCTTATATATTAAAAGAATATTAGGGGATATGAATCTTTCTATTACTAAGATTGCTAGTGGTATTCCAATTGGAGCAGATATGGAATACATAGATGCTATGACTTTAGAAAGAGCATTGATAGATCGAAAAAATGTAGAATAAGAATAAAAAAATTACTACTTCATACTTTTTAATAGGTGATGATTTTATGAAAAAAATAGTTCATTTATTAAAAAGAATTTTATTTAGTTTTGTAATTCTTTATGGTTTTAATACGATTGGGAGCAACTTTAACTTAATAGTTCCTATTAATTTTATTACTTTATCATTGGTTACCTTTTTGGGTTTTCCCGCTTTATTTTCTTTAGTTCTGTTATTAGTAATTGCATTTTGAGGTGAAGAGTATGCTAGAGGTTTATCAGGACAAGCAGCCATTGTTTTATGAAGAAGTTTTAAATAGTATAAAACATCAAAAAATTAGTCATGCTTATTTGATTGAAACCAATCATTATTTGGAAAAGGATGATTTGATTTTATCTTTTATTAAAACATTAGTTTGTCCCAATCATTACATTGATCATGATCATTGTGAGGAATGCAATCTTTGTCATTTGGTTGATATTCATGCATTATCAGACTTCGTTGTTATAGAACCTGACGGTAATTGGATTAAAAAAAATCAAATCTTAGATATTAAAGAAAGGTTTAAAACTACTTCACTTCAAAATAGACCTCGTATTTATTGGATTAAACAGACTGATAAATTAAATTCCCAAGCAGCTAATTCTTTATTAAAATTTTTAGAAGAACCTGATGGTAATGTGATTGCTGTCCTAGAGGTAGATAATCGTTATAAAGTATTAGAAACTATTCGTAGTCGTTGCCAAATATACACTTTGATTAATCATCAGACAAAGAGAGAGTTTACAAATTTTGAATTATTAGTAGAAATTATTCAATTATTAGAAAGTAAGAAAAATAAAGCGATTGCTTATTTACCTACTATTTTAGAGAATGATTATCAAACAAAGGATTTTTGGTATACTATTTTTTCAGAAATGATTACTATTTATGAAAGTTCCGTTCGCAAGAAAGAACATTTAATTTATCATGACTATGGAGAAATATTAGATATTATTATCAATTCTAATGATTTATCTAGTATGATTTATAAAATTGATATTTTATTTACTACAATGAATCGATTAAATTATAATTTAAATATCACTATGATGTTGGATCAATTTATTATAGAATTTTCAGGAGGTGGGAAGAATGGATAAAATTGTTGGTGTTGTTTTAAATGGTAAGGGAAAAACTTATTTTTTTTCATCTAATAATTTAGAATTAAAGAAAGATGATACCGTTATTGTGGAAACGGAGAAAGGATTACAATATGGACAAGTTGTTGTAAATCCTTACGAGGTAACAGAGGAAGATTTAGGTTCTCCTTTAAAAAATATCATTCGTCTTACTACAAAAGATGATGATAAGCAATATCTTAAAAATCAAAAGGATTCTGGTGAAGCTTTATTAAAAGCCCGAGAGATTTCTCATCAACTATCTTTAAATATGCGTATTATTGATGCTACCTATACCTTTGATCGTAATCAATTATTATTTAATTTCTTAGCAGATTCAAGGGTTGATTTTAGAGAATTTGCAAAAAAATTAGCTCAAATTTATCATACACGTATTGAACTTAGGCAGATTGGTGTTCGTGATAAGGCAAAAGAAATAGGTGGAATTGGTCCTTGTGGTAGATTTTTGTGTTGTAGTACTTTTTTAACCGATTTTAATAGTGTATCTATCAATATGGCCAAGAATCAAATGCTTGCTTTAAATCCAACTAAAATTAATGGTGTATGTGGTAGATTATTGTGTTGCTTAAATTATGAAGATGAAGTATATACAGAAATGAAAAAAGGAATGCCATCTATTGGCCAATTGTATAAAAATGGGGAAATAGAAGGTAAAGTAACTTCTATAAATTTGCTGAAAAGAACCGCTACTATTGAAACTAAGAATAAAACTTTAGTAGAGGTCGAAGTATAATGGAAGTTTTAAATGATTTGGTCGGTTATAAAAATTTAAAAATTTATCAGAATACAGAATGGTTTTCTTTTTCTTTAGATTCTGTTCTGTTACCAAATTTTGTAACACTTAATAAAAATATAGATACAATCATAGATTTAGGTTGTGGAAATGCTCCTATTCCGCTTATTTTATCTACGAAAACGGATGCAAAAATTATAGGGGTAGAAATTCAGAAAGATAGTTATGATTTGGCTAAGAAGAGTATATTTTATAATCATTTAGAGGCTAGAATAGAATTATTAAATATAGACATGAAAGAGTTAAGATATATTTATCCTAGTGATAGTATTGATGTGATTACTTGTAATCCACCATATTTTAAATACTTAGAAACTAGTAATCTAAATGAAGATGAACATAAAATCATAGCTAGGCATGAGAAGATGATTACTTTAGAAGAAATTATTTCTTTATCTAAATTTTTATTAAAAAATAATGGTGTACTTGCTATGGTTCATAGAGCCGATAGACTTATTGAAATTATTAGTTTATTTCAAAAATATGGTCTTGAAGTGAAAAAACTTCGTTTTGTTTATCCTAAAATCAATATGGAATCCAATATGGTTTTAATAGAAGGTAGAAAAAATGGAAAAGTTGGGCTTAAATTATTACCTCCACTTTATGCTCATAATGAAGATGGTAGTTACACAGAAGAAATTTTGAAGATGTTTGAATAGAGGTAGATTTTATGAGACAAAAAAGTTATGATAATAGCCCAAGCTTATATTTAATTCCAACTCCAGTAGGAAATATGGAAGATATTACTTTACGTAGTATTAATACTTTGAAAATGGTAGATTTATTACTTTGTGAAGATACTAGAGTAACAGCTGAATTGCTTCATAAATTGGATATTAAGAAAAAATTAATCCATTCTGATGACCATAACGAAGATTCGTTGAAAGAGATGGTATTATCAAAGCTTCAAGAAGGACTAAATATTGGTCTTGTTACAGATAGAGGAACTCCTATTATTAGTGATCCAGGTTATAAGATTGTTGAATATGTGAGTCGTAATGGTTTTAATGTTATAAGTTTACCAGGGCCAACTGCTTTTGTTCCTGCTTTAACAATGTCAGGGATTCATCCTGCACCTTTCTTATTTTATGGATTTTTAAATAGTAAAGAATCTAAACGTGTAAAAGAGCTTGAAAGTTTGAAAAAATTACCTTATACTATCATCTTGTATGAAGCACCTCATCGAATTAGTGATATGTTAAAATCATTACTCCAAGTTTTTGGTAATAGAAAAATAGCTTTATGTAGAGAAATCAGCAAGAAATATGAAGAAGCAATTCGTGGTAGAGTAGAAGAAGTTTTGGAAATAGCTGATACTTTAAAAGGAGAAATGGTTGTTATAGTAGAAGGTAATTTAGAACAGGAAGATTTTTCTACTATGACTATTTTAGAACATATTAATCTTTATTTAGAAGATGGTATGACAGAGAAAGAAGCTCTAAAAAAAGTAGCTGTAGAAAGAGGTATTCCTAAGTCCGTCGTATATAAAGAATATCATATTGATAATTGAAAATTATTTCCCGGGAAATAATTTTAAGTTTGGATATAAAGATGTAATATGATTGTGAATAAAATTTTAATCTGCAATATTACATTCTAGATATTATAATGAAATGGATTTCTACTATAAAATATAAGGCATTTGAATGAAAATATAATTAAAAAACTCTAGTTATTAAAAATTTGTAGATATGGATAAGTAAAAAAAGATAAGTAGGTGAGATAAAATGAAATTAATCGTTGGACTTGGCAATCCAGGAAAAGAGTATGAAGCAACTCGTCATAATATTGGTTTTCAGACGATAGACAAATACGCTAGTAAGTTAGGTATTTTTATTACGAAGTCTAAATTTAACGGATTATATGGTGAAGTTTTGATTGATGGGGAAAAAGTTTTATTGTTAAAACCACAGTCTTTTATTAATCTAAGTGGAGAGGTTATCCGCAGATTTGTGGATTTCTATAAAATTTCTATTCGTGATATTCTAATCATTCATGATGATTTAGATTTAGAAATAGGAACTTATAAATTAAAACAAAAAGGTTCTAGTGGTGGTCATAACGGTTTAAAAAACATTGAGCTTCATTTAGGCACTCAAGAATATAAAAGGATTAAAATAGGTATTTCTAATAATAAAAATATGGATACAAAAGATTATGTTCTTGGTAAACTGTCTACTGAAGAAATAAAAAAGTTAAATGAAGTAGAAAATACTGTTTTACAGATATTAGATGATTATTTTAAAGTATCATTTGGTGAATTAATGTCAAAATATAATCATAGATAGATGGTGAGTAAAATGAATATATTTGATGCTAGTATTCCAACTAAGGATGTAAAAAATATTGGCTTAGCAGGTTTAACTGATGAGCTTTTTTGTCGTTATCTAGATACTATTTATCAAAACAATAATCGGTCTATTTTGATTGTTACATCTAGCTTATTTGAAGCAAATCAATTATATGATAGTCTTTCTAATTATCAAGAAAATGTTTATTTATTTCCAATGGATGATTTTTTGACGAGTGAAGCTATTGCTGCCAGTCCTGACTTGATGGTAAATCGATTAGAAACTTTAAATAGTATTATAAACAATAAAAAAGAAATTGTTATTACCAATCTAATGGGATATTTAAGATTTCTACCAGAGGTATCTACTTATCAGAAAAGTATTCGAGTCATTTCTATGAATCAAGATTTAGATCAAATAGAGTTCGCAAAATATTTAAATAATATTGGGTATAAAAGAGAATCTTTAGTAACGAAAACAGGTGAATTTGCAGTAAGAGGTTTTATTGTAGATGTTTTTCCATTGGGTGAAAATCATCCTGTTCGTTTTGAATTTTTTGGCGATACCATTGATTCTATACGAACTTTTGATGAGGATACTCAAAAATCTATTAACGAAATTCAAAAAGTTAAAATTTTTCCATATAGTGAATTTATATTAGATTCTGATATTGAAATATTAGAGAATAAGCAGAAGTATTTAAAAGAATTTTCTACAGTTTCTTCTTTACTTGATTATTTGGAAGATTCCATTGTTTTTTATAAGGACCAACCACAGTTAGAAATTGCTTATCAAAATATTTTAAAAGAAGCGATAGAATATCGTAATGAAAAAGATCAGGATTTTTATGGGGAATACATGTTTGATTTTCATCAGTTTTCTCCAAAATATTTAAATCACTATTTAACGATAGATAATCTTTTAGAAGATAAAAGCATTCAAATTTATTATTTTGATGTAAAAGAAATTACTCCTTTTCATGAAAATATAGAAGCAATTAATCACTTTTTAAATGAACAATTATATCTAAATAAATTAGTTGTTGTTTATTTAAAAGAAATTCAAATTAAAAATTTTGTAAAGGAATTACAAAGTTCTTATATAATAACAGCAGAAGATCATCTTGAGAAAGGTGTTATTAATATTGTTGCGAAAACTATAAATAAGGGTTTTCTATATCAGGATATGGTAGTTTTAACAGATAAGGAATTATTTAACTATCCAATCGTTCGTAAAAAATATAAGACAAATTTTAAATATTCTTCCAAGATTAAAGACATTAATAAATTAGAAATTGGAGATTATGTAGTTCATGCTGTGAATGGTATTGGGATTTATAATGGTATAAAAACATTAACACATGGAGAACTGATTAAAGATTATATTGAGGTTATCTATGCTGGAAACGATAAACTTTATATTCCTGTTGAGAAAATTGATTTAATCAGCAAGTATTCTGGTAATGAAGGAGCTGTTCCTAAAATTAATAAATTGGGTGGTTCTGATTGGAACAAAGTGAAAGCCCGTGTTAAAAGTAAAATTCATGATATTGCGGACAAATTATTAAAACTTTATGCGGAAAGAGAAATGAAAAGTGGTTTTGCTTTCTCTAAAGATACAGAACTACAGCAAAAGTTTGATGATGCTTTTGAATATACGGAAACGAAAGATCAACTACTGGCAATCGAACAAATCAAAGAAGATATGGAATCCCAACACCCAATGGATCGACTTTTATGTGGTGATGTCGGTTATGGAAAAACAGAAGTTGCTTTTCGAGCAGTATTCAAAGCTGTAATGGATTCTAAACAAGTTTTATACTTATGTCCAACTACTATTCTTTCCAATCAACAGTATCAAAATGCTCTTATTAGATTTCGTGATTTTCCTATCAATATTGGACTTTTAAATCGTTTTACGACTCCGAAAGAGAAAAAAAGAATTTTGGAGGGTTTAGAGAATGGAACTATAGATTTTGTAATAGGGACTCATCGTTTGCTTAGTAATGATATTAAACCAAAAGATTTAGGACTTTTAATTATTGATGAGGAGCAACGTTTTGGTGTTACACATAAAGAAAAAATTAAAGAGTATAAGAGTAATGTAGATGTACTTACTTTAACTGCTACCCCTATTCCAAGAACACTACAGATGTCTATGATAGGCATTAGAAGTCTATCTTTGATTGAAACACCACCCGTTGATCGATATCCTGTACAAACTTATGTAATTGAAGAAAATAAGCAAATCATAAAAGATGCTATATATAAAGAAATGTCTAGAGATGGACAAGTTTTCTTACTTTATAATCGTGTAGATAGTATTGAAAGAAAAGTTTATGAAATTCAGAGCTTAGTTCCTGAAGCTAGAATCATTTTTGCTCATGGACAACTGACTAAGGATGAGTTAGAGGATAGAATGCAGGCTTTCATTGACCATGAGTATGATATTTTGATTTGTACTACTATTATCGAAACAGGTATCGATATTCCTAATGCCAATACCTTAATTATTTTAGATGCGGATCGCTTTGGTCTTAGTCAATTATATCAAATTCGTGGTAGAGTTGGTCGTAGTAACAAAATTGCCTATGCTTATTTAATGTATTCTCCTGCTAAAATGTTGAATGATGCGGCAGTTAAGAGATTAAATGCTATTAAAGATTTTACGGAGTTAGGCAGTGGTTTTTCGATAGCTACTCGCGATTTATCCATTCGTGGCGCAGGTGATATTTTAGGTAGTGAACAAGCGGGATTTATTGATACTGTAGGTATTGATTTATATTTAAAAATGTTACAAGATGAGATTAATCGCCTGAAGGGTATTGTGCCTAAAGAGGAAATTATTCAAAATGAAAAACCTCTTTTAGATGTATCGACTCATATTTCTAATAATTATACCGATGATGATAATTTAAAAATTGCAGTTCATAAACAAATTAATACCATTGATTCTTTAGAAAAATTAAAAGAAGTTCAAGCAGATTTAGAAGACCGTTTTGGTAATCTAGATGAAACAATTATTATTTACATGTATCAAGAATGGTTTGAAAAACTTGCTAAGAGTTTAGAAATAGAAAAAGTAAACCATACAAGAAACTCACTGGAATTAATCTTTAGTAAAGAAATGACTACTAAAATAGATGGAGAAAAATTATTTACGGATGCTTTTCATATTACTCCAATGTTTCGTTTTAAGATGCGGGAAGAAAAATTAATTATTGTTTTAGATACAATTAAATTAGAAAAACATTATGTTTATTATTTAGTAGAATTACTTAGTAAGATAGCAAAGAAAAATAACTAGTTTATTATGCGCTAGTTATTTTTTTAATTTATCAATATATATAAAGAAGGTAATTACTGTAAGTATGATACCTAATATTATCATTATTGTTTCCAAGGTAGCCATATCTTATGTTATATATGGAAATCATTCCTTTTTTCTTTTTTTACTTTTTCTCATATAAGTAATAAGTTCTTTCATGTTCTTCATATTTTTGAGTATGAGTTTTTATTAAAGTATAATTTTTTTCTAATAATTCTAAGTCTTTTTTAGAGGTTTTATTAGATGCTACCACATAATCTATTCTTTTTTCTTGTACATATTTTCTTTGTTCATCTATATTTTGTGAAAATATATCGTATTTAATATTGTTTTTTTGGAAGTAATATTGGGTTGGATATGTTTTTGTAGTAAAGTAGAAGCCCCCATCTAAAAAACCATAATTTAGAATCGTGCTATTTGGAGCTATTTCTTCTAAAAAGGTATATTGAGCATAATCATTTTTATTGTTTTTTATGTATTCAGTATTTGGTGATCGATAGTAGGCTATTGGTAAACAAACGATTATTGTTAAAATGGTCATTATGATAGGATACTTTTTTATTAGTGTACCAATTTTATTTTTGTCTATAATACTAGCTATATATATTAATCCGAATATCATAAATGGTTGCATTGGCAATGAATAATATCTATAGTTAGTTCCTCCAATAAATAAAAAAGTTAGTAGTAATAAGGTGGAAATCAATAGGTAGATATTATCTTTTGTGTGATTGAAAAATAATTTTGTTTTTATTGACACGATCATTGGGATAATAATTAGAATTAAATATTGATAATATTTTATTAGGACACCTTTGATAGTAATAAAGAAGTTAATTATTTTTTGTATGATAGTTATATTATCTGCATAACTGGTAATATTGAATAAAAAGTAGATGTCTACTAAACTTTTTAATCCTCCTTTATGAATACCAAAGTAGATTATCCAAGGAATACTAGTAACAGTAATTCCCAATAAGAAATAGAATATTTTTATAATAAAATCTTTCCATTCCTTATTCTTTATTTTCTTGATTGTTACTGCTAAGATAAATCCAAAAGAAAATCCTAGTAGAGTATATTTCATCCAAAATATGCATCCTGTTAATATTCCAATGATTAGAGTTTCTTTGTTGGAAATATAGTTATTTTTTAAATATTTTATAAAATAATAAGCAATCATTGCTAATAAAGGAAAACATAATTCTTCACAGCTACCACCATGAGTAAAGGATCTTGATGATAATATTAATAGTGATAAAATCGTTAGTAGGATGTAACTATATTTTTCAGGAAGATATATAGTAATAATTTTATCTATATAGTATAAAAAGATGGTATAGGCTATTACTTCTATTACAAAGACACCAATGAAACTATCGATAGAGATCAGTGATGCGATTCCATAAATTAAAAATAATAAAGGACCTTTTTGTTCAAATAAATCTAGATAAGGAACACTTCCATTCATCATTGATTTTCCCATTGTAAAAAAGCATTGAGCATCATACCAATCATTTAAAGCATATAATGGAGAAGACTTTGTTCCAATTAATAAGAATAAAATAGATATTGTCAGACAAAATATTAATTTTTTTTTCATGATTCTCACCAAACTGATTTTACTATATCAGTTTTTTTCTTTTTCGTAAAGTTTTTCCTATTTGCTTGACAAATTCGTTAAAATATTATACTTTAAATGAGCACCCTTTCGGTGTATAGTAGGTAGTAAACGGTAGCTTTGTTTATCTGGCTTCGTTTTTTTAATTTCTATATTTATCTATGCATATAAAAATAATAGGAGGGATTTCATGTTAGATTCAAAATTAGAAGGTACTAAAACGATTGTAGTAGAAACATTCGATGATAATTGTCATGTATTTCAGGTAGTAGAGGATGCAGATAAGCCTTATCTTATTTTAGAAAATTGTCCTAATCGTATTACACATCTATTAATTAAACCAGACTTATGGGCTTATTTTGAAAATGTGGGATATGAACATGGTGTTTGTTTGTTGAAACCATTAGACTGTCAGGCTAAAAAAGTATTAGCAAGAGAGTTTCTAATTGACCCATCTATTTTCCATTTTTTGGTAAATCATAAATTAATTTCTTATAGTAAAGGAATGGCCGATTTATATCAATTACCGGTTGCTTATAGTAGAGATATTAAATATCATCATAATGATTACAAAAGAAAAGAACAGGGAAGAAAAGAAAAAGTTTTGGCAAAATTTAAGACGGGTGATTTTAACTAATTTTTCTTTTTTGATGATGATATTCTAATATTAAAACAATAGAAGCATCCAATACTTTTTTTAAATTTGACTAAATTTGTGTAAACTGTTATGATTATCTTAAGAATAAAAGGATTGATAGCATGGACAAAGATTTAAAAGAGATGTTTCGTGAAAAAAATAGAATTATTATCATTAACAATTTAAAATATGATCTAGAAAAGAATATTAATAGTTTATTGGATACTATTACTAATATATTTAATTTAGAATTCGATACCGCTATTAAAAATATTATTTCTATTCATGAAGATTCTGGAATTTATCATAGTGATAAATTTATAACCAATACGATTAATCAAATGAAGACTTCTAGTTATACAGAAATAGAAAGACTTTTATGGATTAAAAAAGATGAATTAGAAAAAAATATTGATCATTTAGAGTTTGAAGAGTCCTCATTGAATGATTATTATGAGCATGTTTTACAAACTACAAAAGATTTTAAAAAAAGTTTGAATGAGCATTGTGTAATAAATGTTCAGAAATATGGATTAGAAAAATTAAATCAGTATATTTTAAAACATGTTGATGAAGAAAAAGAAAAACTAGCACTTAGTCGTATAGCGGATTATTCGAAAAATCGTTTATATGGAAAATTGGAAACAAAAATTCATATGGAAATTATGCTGCGTGATAATAATTTGATTAATAAAGCCAAAGAAAGTTATTTGCGGTTTCAAGCCATTTCATCTAAAACAACAGATCATTAGTATAGCTTAATTTCTATACTTTTTTTGTATAATCTTGATAATTTTTCTAACACTAATGATAGAAAGAAGGTTATATATGAAAGCAACTGGTGTTGTTAGAAGAATTGATGATTTGGGTAGAATCGTGATTCCTAAAGAAATTAGGAGAAATTTCAAAATTAATGAGGGAGATAGTCTAGAAATTTTCGTAGATGATGGTGATATTATTTTAAAAAAATATTCTTTATTAGATGATATGGTAGAGGGTGCTGTTGTATTGGTAGATTCTGTATCTAGAATTTATGATAAGAATATTTTAATTACTAATAAAGAAAAAGTTATTGCTGCTCCTAAATATTTTAATCGTAATTTTTTAGGAAAAGAATTATCTAATAGTATTAAAGAAAAAATTGATTCTAGAGAAGAATCTTATTCTAGAGAGGGCTCTTTCATTATTATAGATGAGGCCACTGATTTTTCTTTTTTCTTAGTACCACTTCTAGTAAATAGTGATACTTTGGGAAGTGTGATATTAGTAGATCAGAATATTAGTGAAGAGGATAAAAATTTGGCAAGATTTATCAGCTCTATTTTAGCAGGATAAACGCATGAAATTTTAAAAATGCGTTTTTTTCATGTATAATAAAGAAAAAGGATAAAGTTGGTGAAGTA
>CALVSR010000001.1 GCA_944359075.1 uncultured Bacilli bacterium | reverse complement strand
TAAGCTACTAAATACAAATGATATCGCAAAATTATTAGAAAAAAACACATGATTAAAATTTCATGCGTTTATCCTGAATTTATGTTTAAACGACTTGTCAAAAAGTCGTTTTTATGTTATTATGAATATGTCAAGGAAACTTGCATAAAATAAAAAAGGAATACCTAATTTTGAAGAGTTAGGCACTATTCCAAAAAAATATAGGTTTAGTACCGACTTATACAGTTGGTACTATTTTTATTAATATGATTAAAATCACAATAATAAGGAGTATTATGATGGTACAGAGATATTTCTCTATATTTCTCATAATTTCACCTCCTTCCACTTTTCAAAGTAAAGGAGAATAGTACCTAAACTAACTAAGTATTCCTATAGGAATGGTAACATATTATAAATAATTAAACAATCGAACATAATAAATCCATAAAAATATTTTTATAAATCCGCCTATGTTTTGATACTTGTGTCAAAACATATAGGAGATTAGAATTTTTGATTAAAAAATGGTGAGTGTTATGAGTATCGAAAATGCTATGTATTAAAACTAAATAAAAGATAGAAAAGAGTAGTGTAATATATGAATATTTATCATGAATTAAATAAAATGATGGATTATATTGAAGAAAACTTAGATAAGGATATCTCTTATACTAAATTATCTAGAATACTAGGTGTAAATGAATATACAATGCAAAGACTGTTTAGTTTATTATGTAATATTTCATTAGCTGAATATATTCGAAAAAGAAGATTATCGCAAGCTGGATATGATATTTTATATAATCAAGAAAAAATAATAGAGATTGCTTTTAAATATGGGTATGAGAATCCTACTTCTTTTTCTAGAGCTTTTCAAAAGTTTCATGGTATCAAACCTAGTCAGATAAGGAAAGAAAAGGTAATAAAAAATTATCCTAAAATGTATTTTAAAGAGCAAATAAATACAAAGTCAGAAATGGAATATAAGATTATTACCTTAGATGCTTTTACTTTATATGGAAAAGGAATGAAAACTACAGAAAATACGATTTCTAAAGATGCTCCATCTTTCTGTGAAAATATGAATGAATTATACGGTAATAAATATGGTTCATTTGATTATGGTATGGTATTGTATGAAGATCGTTTTAATAGTGGCAATTTTGAATATTGGATATTATGGAGAAAAGAAATAGAAGAATTTGAAAAAATAGAATTTCCTAAGTGTAAATGGTTATTATTTCATATTCCTAATACCAAGGCAGTAGATATGCAAAAAGTTTCTCATGAATTTTACTATGAGTTTTTACCTAGTTGTAAGTATAATTTAAGAGAACTACCAGAATTAGAATATTATCATGATGGCGTTACTGATTTTTTAGTACCGATTGAATAGTGACAAAACTGATTTTAAAAAAGTCAGTTTTTTTATGCAATCACATGATATCTTTATATAAATTGAGGAGTGTTAAAAAATGGAACTAAGAGAAGTAATGGAGAAAAGAAGAAGTACAAGAGAATTTAGTCATAAAGAAATAGAAAAAGAAAAGATAGCCGATTTAATAGAATGTGCAAGACTCTCTCCATCAGCTGCAAATAGGCAAAATTGGTATTTTGTTGTTGTAGAAAAAGATATGAAAAATAAAATAGCAGATATCATGGAAAAACAATTATGTAAGCAGAAAGATAATATAAATAGTATAGAAAAAGCAACGAAACCACATATTGCTACTAGCAGTTTAGCAGGAAGTATAAAGGTTATTCATGAAGCACCGATTCTAATATTGGTCTTTAGATGTCCTAATGAAAAGTGGTTAGAAGGCGATTATTTATCAATCGGTAGTGCTATAGAACACATTTGCTTAAGAGCAACGGATTTGAATTTAGGTTCTTTATGGATTAGAGATATTGTCTATACTAGAAAAGAAATAGCCCAGGAAGTAGGTCACGAAGATATGGAATTAGTATCTGCTGTAGCGATTGGCTATTCTATAGAATTTCCATATGAAAGAAAAAAGAAAACATTAGAGGATATCATGGAGTGATGCTAATTATGGATAAAGATGAACTAAATATACAATTGGCAAAAAAAGCGGATATCCCTTTGATTTTAGATCTTTTTAAAGAAAGATGTAAATGGTTCTACAGTCATCATATCTATCAATGGGATGAATGTTATTATACGCAAAGATATAATCAAAGGTATTTTTTAAAAGTAATGAAAAAATATCAATTGTATGTTGCTAAGCAGGGAGAAGAAGTAATTGGGTCATTTTTACTAAAAAATATAGACTCAGAATATTGGCTTGATCATTTAAATGCCTATTATATTCATCACTTTATTGGAAAAGTGGATTATCACGGAATTGGTATTAAAATGCTCGATTTTATTGAAAAATTGGCTAGGAACAATAAGATATCAGTTTTGCGATTAGATTGCGTAAAGCAAAATCCGAAAATTAATGAATATTGGAAAAACTGCGGATTTGAAAATAGAGGAGAATTTACGGAACCATATGAAGGAGTATTATGGGAAAAGAAGATAAAATAAATAAAAATCAAAAAATGATGTAAAGGAGAATATTAGAATAAATGGAGAATCAAAATAAAAATTTAAAATATGAAAGAATCAACCATGAGAATATAAAACTTGCCGCTCAAGTACAGTATCAAATTTTTCCTTACGCAAGTGCTTATTATCAATATTTAGAATCGTTAAATAATCACAATAATCTTCCTATTAATTTTCTAGTTTATTATGATAATTCCCCTATTGGAGTAATTGGGCTATATGAAATGAAAGAATACCCTGATACGATATGGTTAAGTTGGTTTGGATTATTAGAAAACTATAGACATAAAGGATTTGGAACGCAAATGTTTCAAGATATATTAGTAATAGCAAAACAATATCGTAAAAAATTTTTAAGATTGTATACATATGAAGCTTGGAATAAAGAAGCACAACCATTTTATCAGAAGACAATGGAAATAGGAGAATACTATATGAATCCAGAAGATGATCAATATGACATTATAGAAGGAAAATGCAAAATATTTGGTTGTAGTTTATGCGATGAACCTATAGACCATTGGAATAATCAATTTATTAATATTAAGGGCGCAGACGATGAACATGAGAGGAGTATAGAATTAATGAAGAAAGATGGTATAGTGAAGGGAAGAATAAAAATATGATATATAAAGGTTATAAGACAAGAGTTAGGTGTATTGATTGGGAGCAGGTTGATGTATTAGGTAAATTTTGGGATACAGCAACATCTATTCTAGATAATGAGAAGATAGTTGGTCTTGGCATGAATTGGACTGAAAATTATTTTGATTATGCTTTAGGTGTAATTGATGATGAAGATACATTACAGAAATTAAAATCTATTGATTTTTCTAAAAATGGTCTTGATGTCTGCTATATCGAAGTTGATTTGCCAAAAATAGAGGAATGGGAAATATTTAAAGGGAAAGAACAAAATCTTAAAGAAATATATGAAAAGGAAATTGATTGCTATAATAGAAAATATGATTATGAATTAGAGTATATTGATGGAAATAAAAATATAGAAATAAAAATACACTTTCTAACTTCCTAGAATTTGCCAAGTATCTATATGTATAATATGAAAATATAATTTTTCTTTTAATATAGAATGAATATTTATTATATTTTCCTCAGAGGGTGGTAGTATGGTTTTAACAGAAATTTATTTAACCAACTCAAATGTTTCACACGAAAAATGGCTAGATTTTATTCATATTATTTCTAAATATAATGGCTATTTTCGAAAATGGAATCTTATTATCTGTTGTGAAAAAAATAAAATCCGTTATTTAATAGAAAGTAATCATGTGTTGCCGACTACAATTAATAATATGGAAGATTTTTTATTAAAGAAAATAGAAAAAGAAGAAATTCTATCTATCGGTATCAAAAAAAAGTTTCCAGTAATTTGTGATTTAAATGATAATTTTGCGGATATTTATAGTTACTACGAAAGTAAAAAAAATAGAATCTTAAAATATATTGTGATTGAAATTTTGCCAATTTCTAAAAATCGCTTTTTATCTTTTTCTTCTTTATACTTTGACTATCACGACAAAATAGAAAAAAGAAAATGTTTTATCATTCCTTCTTTTTTTGCTAGTATTGATTTTGATAAAAATAAACGTTTCTTTTATCCAAAAGTACCCAAATATTTAAAAATAGAAAAGCAGTTAAATCTTTTAAACCAAAACTCTGGTTCTGCTATCTTACAAATTGATACATTTCCGTATTTACAAGGAAATTATTACTTAGATCAAAATAGTTATGATTTTAATCGCCATTCTCTAATATTAGGTTCTAGTGGTAGCGGAAAAAGTAAATTTATTAGTCTACTTGTAAATAGTATTTATCAAAATAAAGAACAGAAGTTAAAATATAAAATTGTAGTAATCGATCCTCATGCCTCTTTAGAAAAAGATATTGGAGCCCTTTTAGATACTAGGATTATTGATTTTAAAAAAGAAGAAGATACTATTTCTTTATTTGAATCGATCAGTGATGATTATGTCTCTCAAACAGAACTATTTTTATCGCTATTTAAAACATTAATAGCAGATCAATATAATTCTAAATTAGAAAGAGTATTAAGATATTCCATTTCCTTTTTATTAATCAGTAAAAATTTTAATTTTGCTGTTTTAAGAAAATTGTTATTAGACGTAGAGTTTCGATCGAGTTTACTTCGAGAATATAAGATGAAATTGCCAGTTAATGTATTAGAATTCTTTTTGAATGATTTTAGTTCTATAAAGACAAATTTTTATGGAGAAGCTATTTCACCTATTATTTCTTTTATAGATGAGATGCAACTATTACCAGTATTTGGAGAAGATAAAATGAATTTTAGTACTTTAAAAGAAAGTATTCAAGACAACTTTCTAACAATTCTTTCATTAGATAGAATTAAATTAGGAGATAAAATCACGAAAACGATTTCGGGATTAGTGATGCAACAGTTATTAGGATTAGTACAGTCTTATACTTATTCTGAACATATTATTTTTGTTTTAGATGAAATTTCTATTATTGAAAATCCTATTGTATGTAGATTTTTATCAGAAGCTAGAAAATATAATTTGTCATTATTTGTAGCAGGACAGTATTTAAATCAAGTTAGTCAAGAAGTAAA
Source organism: uncultured Bacilli bacterium (assembly GCA_944359075.1). GTDB lineage: Bacteria > Bacillota_I > Bacilli_A > RF39 > UBA660 > Alloscybalousia. The sequence goes on along the minus strand of CALVSR010000001.1, from coordinate 41,831 downwards.
GGATGCAATATTTGCCAATGTCTTAAATTATTATATTTTTCGTGTATCTAAATTAGATGCTAATTTGTTAGTAGATAGTTTTGATATCAATATACCGTTAGAAAATACGAAAGAATATAAAATAAAATTGTTAACAGAATTACCCAATCGAACTTGCATTGTTCGTATTAGTAATGGAACTGTTTTATATTCTGCCATGAAAGGTACAACTTTAGATTTTATATCTGTTCCGAGAAAAAGAAGTGAGAAGAATCATGATACTTCATTAGAAGAAGTATCTCCATTAAAAAAGAGGTTTTCTTTTAAATGTGATGTAAAATTAAATGATATTTTAAAAGAAACTTCTACCAGTAGAAAGGAATTAAAATAATGAATGATAGGAAAGCTTTGGAAATAATTAATAAAATTTTTAATAATGTATTTGAACAAAATAATACCAATTCTTTAGAGGAAATATTAAATAAATATGCTTTTGATATTAAACTACCAAAACAAGTATATGATTCTACTACGAATGAAGTTACTTGGACTGCTAATATCAACTCTCATCAGTATATTACCAATAATAATAGTGAAACTTGGGACAATGAAAAAGGATGGATGCAACCTAAAAAAGAGGTAAATAATTTAGAAGATATTATCAGCATATGGAAAAGTATTAACTATACAACAACAGAAAGAGTTTATAATTCTACCAATGTTATAAAAAGTGACCCTATCTATCGGTGTGAAAATGTTTATCAGTCAACAAACTGCGGGGATAGCAACAATATTATTTTTTGCGATGGATGTTATGATAGTACTTATACGTTAGCTAGTCAGAGAAGTACGAATTTAAATTTTTGTATTCGAGTAGATGATTCTAATAGCTGTAGCAATAGTTATAATGTAATATGTTCTGGTAAAATCAGTAATTCTTTATTTATTCAAGATTGTTCCAATTTATATGAGTGTATTTTTTGCTCTCATATTTCTAATAAAAGATTTTGTATTGCAAATATGCAATTTGAAGAGGAAGAATACTATATGATTAAGAAAGAAATAATTAATTGGATTATGGAGTCATGAAACGAAGTTTAGAATAATGTTGGGTTCCTTAAACAGCTAACAAAAGATATTTCTAAAATAGATAGAAGTATCTTTTTTTCTTTAGTATAATATTGTTGGTGGTAATATAATTTCGTTTTACTATAAAAATCAGAGACAGTAAATGAAGTAATATTACTAGATTTTGAATTGAGAATAAGTTATCATAAAGGATACCAAATATGGTAAATATTTATCTTGGTAATATGAAGGAGGAATCATATTATGTTGTTAGATAACGGTTATAAGAATGAAGAACCAGAACTAGTAAAGTTAATTTCTTTTGCTTATGATTTATATGAGGATAAATTAGATTATATTGGTTTTGAGTGTGATTTGTTTCCGCGTCTCTATACCTATAATCACAAAAGTTATGATACTTTTCGAATAAAAGATGGAATTGTGTGGGGCCATCGTGGGTATGCTAATCACTCTGAATGTAGGATGTATACTCAACTAGGATTGACAGTTGGGCAAGTAATAGATGATAAATTAGAGTTTGATTATGCAATTATGTTTAATGTAGATGATAAAAATAATTATACTTCTACAGACTTATTAAAACCTAAAAATAGTGAAATCTATGAACCGGAATTAGAGTATGTATATGCAGATGGGTGGGAAGAATTATCAAAGCAAGAAAGGATAAAATTATTTATCAAATCTATGGTTATTTTAGGTTTTCGTGAAAAAGATGTGAAACAGGTAATGGATGGAACTATGTCAGCAAGAGAAGCCTATATGAATATTGCTCCAGATGATAAAAAATATAAACAATGGGTCAATGTTGGTAGAAGAGTTTACGAATTTGAAAATAATGTTGCTATTAGCGGACATTATTCTAATGTAAGAGATATAGATAGGTTTCCCTTTCCATTTGAAGGAGAAATAATTATTGACTGTAGCAGAGCAGCTTCATCGTGTATTAATTTAAGTAGTAATACAAGAAAAGTAAGATTAATTAATGTCAATCAAAATAAAGATAGTATCAAATATGCTAATTTAAGAAATGCTACTATCGATGAAGTAATTGACTTGAGTAAAGTGGATGCAACACGGACAAAGTTTGGTCATCAAAAAGTATGCAATTTAATGCACTCTATTGCAAAATTAGAGGATATGGATTTAACTTTAGCTTGTGATATAGATGGAAATTCTTTTCAAGTTAATGAAAAAGGTAGAGCAAAAATAAATGGATTTGGAGATCCCATTCTTGCTAAAACTATTATTTCTGAATATGAAAAAAAGGATTCTAATCTGATGATTTTAGCAAACGCTGATACAAAGGAAATGATAGAACAAACCTTAGCTACCAACCGAGATGGGATTGGATTAGTTAGAACAGAAACCTTATTTTACTCAAGAAAAAAGAAAGAAAAATATATTTCACTATTTTTATTAGATGATTATGAGGTTAATGATAACTTATTGGAAGATTTTAAAGAGAAACAAAAAAAATTATTAGAATTAATTTTTAGTAGTTTTACTGATGAAGCCATAACAGTAAGATTATTTGATTTTAGAATCCAAGATATTTTAAAATATTTTGTAATGACAAGAGAAGAATTAGAGGAACACTATTACTGGGATTTTGATATAAATATAAGAGGAGCAAAATATTTTGAATATCATCATACTAAACTATTAAAAGCTCAGATAGAAGCTATTTTTGAAATATGTAGTAAATACAGTGGAAAGGTAAGTATCTTAGTTCCCTATATAGAGGATTTGTATTCTCTAGAGTATATAAAAAATGTTATTTCAGATATAAACAATTCTTACAAAATAGACTACAGATTAGGAGCTATGATAGAAAATTTAGAATCGATATATCAGTGCGATAAGATTGCACAACTGGTACATTTTATATCTTTTGGATTAAATGATTTAACAGAAAGTGTGACGAAAAAGTCGAGAGATATAAGAGATACAGATTTTTGCTATTTAAATGAAGAAGTAAAATGGTTCATGAATGAAGCAATTTATAGAGCTAAAGTAGGAAATAAAAATATTAATATTGGTATTTGTGGAGAACATACAAATTATCTAGAAAATTTAGAATTTTTTAATAGTATTGGTATTCATTATATTAGTACTAATCCATTTTATGTTTCCATATTAAAGGAGCAACTACGTACGGGTGAGAAAGAAAACACCCTAGTAAAAAGGTACGAAATAAAATAATGATAGGTTTTACCTAGAAGAAATTAATCAATAGGTGGTGGTAGATAATGCAAATATTAGAATGTAAAAATATTAGAGAAAAAGAACTTTTAAGATTAAAACAAAGCATAAACAGCAAACTTACTTTAGCAGTCATTCAAATTGGATATTTTCAAGAAAATGATATTTATTTGAGAAGTAAAAGGAAATTAGCTCAAAACTTAGGAATAGAATTGATAGAAATAAATTATAATGAGTCTACCCCTAAAGAAGAGATTATAGAGAAGATATTAGAACTGAATGAGAATCTAGATATTACTGGTATTATGATTCAAAAACCTATTTTAAAAAAGTTTGATTATCAGGAATTAGTAAATTATATGGATTATAAAAAAGATGTAGATGGAGTAACAAAAGAAAATCAAGAAAGATTATTAAAAGGAAAGTCTTGTATGATACCATGTACTGCTAGAGCTGTTTTAAAAGTCTTGGAAGAGTATAATATTTTATTAAAAAATAGAAAAATAGTAATTATTGGAAAAAGTAATTTAGTAGGAATGCCTCTATATCAGATTTTAAGAAAAGATAATCAAGTAACTTTATGTGATTCTAAGACAGAAAACTTAAAAGAGATCATGAAAAATGCCGAAATTATTATTTCAGCAATTGGGAAAGCTAAATATTTTACTGATGAGTATTTTAAAGAAGGACAAATCGTTATAGATGTTGGGACGAATGACTTAGATGGAAGAATAGTTGGTGATGTTGATTTTGAATCTGTAAAAAATATTGTATCCATGATAACACCAGTTCCAGGTGGAGTAGGACAACTAACCCCTATCTATTTGTTTTGGAACCTGATAGAGACTACAAAATTATTAATGGAAGAATAGTGACAGTAGAAATAGATAATTTTATAAAGAAAGAAAGTGGTTCGATGCAAAATTACGATTATTTAGAAACTCCCATTGGTCTTCTAGAAATAGAAGAGCAAAGTTTTAAAATTACGAATATTACATTAGTAACGAGAAGAGAGAAACCAGTAGGAAAAACTCTCCTTTTAGAGAAATGCAAAAAACAATTAACAGAATATTTTTTAAGAGTAAGAAAAGATTTTGATATAGAAATAGAACTGATTGGTACCGAATTTCAAAAACAAGTATGGCAAGAACTTTTGAAAATTCCTTATGGCAAAACCATCTCCTATAGTGAAATTGCGTTAGCTATCCAAAATCCAAAAGCAGTACGAGCAGTGGGAGGAGCCATTCATCATAATCCTTTATTAATTATTGTGCCGTGTCATCGAGTAATTGGCAAAAATGGTAGTTTAACGGGATTTGCTTGCGGGATAGAAGTAAAAGAGAAATTATTGCAACTAGAAAAGAATCAAAATTAGATTCTAATGTTGAAAACTTTGAGTATAATATAGACAAACCGATGAGGTGATGTTTTTATGAGTTAGTTTAAAGATAAAATGACAATAGGAAAAACTAGATATTGAGCTGATTTCTAAAGCGACTGATTTAACGATGTAACAACGAAAAGAATTAGATAGTGATTAATAGATTTGATTAGGGTAAGCGTTACTCTTTTTTCTTTTTTACATAAATTATAATGGTGAAATATATGAAAAATGAAATTAGAATAACTTATCCAAGAACGGAATATTCTATTTTGAATCAAGAAATAAAAAAATATGTAGATTCTCTTTTAGATGAGTTTATGGAATACGGAAAAAGTACTATACAACCTAATTTTACTTATACTTTAGATATGTACTATGAAAAATATTCCTATCAATTCTATCTATCTTACGTCTTCTTTACTTCCGTGTATACAGGGGGAGCTCATCCTAATAATACCATTCATACAATTACTTATAACAAAGAAAAAAATCAAATTATTACGATTTCTAATTTAGCAAAAGATAATGCAGACTTATTAAAAATCTTGTCAGAAGAAAGTAGAGCGATTTTAAAAAAATATCCTAGTTTTCAAACCTCTTATTTTCAGAAAGATATGCTAATGGAAGGAACGGAACCAAGGTTAGAGAATTTTAGAAATTTTGCTTTTTCTAAAGAGGGATTGATTATATTCTTTGAACAATATCAAGTGGCTCCTTATTCTGATGGCAGTTTTCGAGTAGTAATTCCTTATCAAAAATTAAATTTAAACTAAAAAAGCGCAATCTGATAAAATGCGCTTTTACTTTTGATTATCATACATAAGTCCTTTATAATATTTCCATGCAATTACTCTGAATGCTAGTTTATTAATTAAGTCTTCACTGATTGTTCCGTTATAAAGCGCTTGTTTTACTGCTTCTATGCTGGTTTTGTAATCAGTAGTAATAATCAAATCATTTCCTGCTAGAATTGCTTTTACAGTGGCATCATCAATATTAGAAATAGCACCCATATCTAGATTATCCGTTATAATAATTCCTGTAAAATCCAAATCATTTCTAAGCAAATTGTGAACACTAGCGGAAAGAGAAGCGGGATTATCTTTATCGATATTCACAACAGTATTATGACTGATTAAAACCGCTTCTGCTCCAGCTTGAATTCCTGCTTCAAATGGTGGTAAATCGTATTTCACGATATCTTCTAATGTACGATTATCAATGGAATTATTATCATGGGTATCACTATTATTTCCATAACCGGGAAAATGTTTTAATGTGTATGAAACGTCATTTCCTTTACTAGCTTCAATGACTGTTTTAGCGTAGGTAGAAGTAAGTTCTGTGTTTTGTCCAAAGCTACGTTCATAAATGTAATCATTCGAATTGGTGGATACATCCACAACAGGAGCTAAGTTTACATTAAGACCTAAATTGCTTAAAACTCTACTTTTGGTAATAGTATCTTGTGTAATCATGGCGAAACCACCTAAAGTATATAGTTGCTGTGAAGATAGGAAAGGTGAAGCTACTAAATTCGAATTGCTGCTAACTCTAACTATTTTTCCACCTTCTTCATCCACTGCTGTTAGTAACGGAATTTTGCTAATCTCTTGTAATTCATTGATCATATTTTTTACTTCTGTTTCTGTCTTATTTGTAAAATCTTTTTCAAAGAATAAATATCCACCGAATTGGTATGTTTGTAAAGCCTCTTTGGCATCTGTATCCGGATATCTAACTAAAAACAATTGTCCAATTTTTTCATCTAAAGATAAAGTTTTCAATTTATTATTTGCTAGAATATAATACTTACTAAAAATGCCATGATCCAACCATGTCATTGGGATTCCATTTTCATCTGTTGCCAATGTAGAAGGAATATAACTAACAATATTGCTTTCCTGAATTTCTGTATTTTTATCAAGAATTCCCGAATATTCAATTACGATACTAGAGCCAATATCTGCATTCACATTTTTGTTAGGGAATGTATAAATAATGTTATTATGATCTTGCATCGTTATCTGACTATCATTAACAGAAATTACAGTAGCTGTAAGTTCATTTGTTTCTACTAAAGATTCTTTTTGACTAAAAAAGATCCAAGTAAAGCTTACTATCATTAGTGTACAAAATCCCAATAAATACAACGCAATTCTTTTATTCATTTTTTCACCCATTTCTTCATTTTCATAGTTATTCATATGTAAATAAAATTTAGTATATGAAAGATATTTTCTTTTATTTATATACATATAAATTATTAGGAGGAGCAAAAATATGAATCGTCAAGATTATGTAAGGTTATCATTAGAATTACATTTGTTTTTTGATCGCATTATGAAAGAACACAGTTTCTTTTTAGGAGCTGCATTTACTGAAAAGGATGAAAGTTTGAAAAGAGTAGCCTATGATTTTCAACAGGCATTTGCAGATATTTTAGAAAATGCAATTAGTTTGGCGAATGGTAATATTAGCAGAGAATTTCTTTCTGCTGGTGAAATGGTTACCAATCATACAAAACTTAATTCAGTTTAAGAATGATATTTTAAACCAGGTGTTATCCTGTAAAATGTATACTACCAATTATCCACTATTAATCGAGCATATTATGAACGAAGCCAAAATGTATCATACTTTATTAAGTAAAATTGAAAACAGAGAACCATTTACACAAAATTATATTTATGAGCAAGAAATGTTTTGGAATAACATTATGAAAGAACATGCCGAATTTATTAGAGGTTTATTAGATCCAACGGAAAAAGAATTGATTTTAACAGCCGATAGGTATGCAGAAGAATATGAGATAATTATGAGAAATTATAGTAATAATCCTGTTTCTTTAACCAGTACTAGTTTACAAGAAACGATAAATTTTAGGAATTTCAAAGTAACCGGCGAAGAAGGAATTCTAAGTTGTAAGATCAGAAGTATTATCATTCCACTTTTAGCAGATCATGTGGTAAGAGAAGCTAACCATTTTATTCGAATATTAAGAAGCGCAAATGAAAATTTATCTAAAACTGCTTACTAACTGTAGTAGGTAGTTTTTATTTTATAGAATCGCTTACTTTATTGAAAAAGATGACATGTGATTAGTAATCTATTCACTTGAATGGAAGATGGGGATATGCTATATTATTAAAGTATAAAGGAGTGTAGTATGAATTTACAAGATTTAAACAGAGAATATGATAAACTTCAAAAAAAGTATGGTGCCAAAGAATTGGATTCGATTTATAATGGCGGATGTGATGATCATCCTAATATTTGCTTTGTGTTTATGAATCCTACTAGTAGAAATATTGCCTCTTCTAAAGAATGGAAAGGATTGAAATCTCCATGGATAGGAACCAAAAATATTTGGGATTTGTTTTATACTCTCCATTTAATAGATCAAGAGCTTTATAGTAAAATCAAGCAAATGAAAGGTAGCGAATGGACAGAAGCATTTGCAGAAGAAGTATATCATAATGTAGAAAAGCATAAATACTTTATTACCAATTTAGGAAAATGTACGCAAATAGATGCTAGAGAATTACCGAATTCTGTTTATTTAAAATATTTAAATTTATTAGAGAAAGAATTTGAAATCATCAAACCGACTGTCATTATTTTATTCGGTAATCAAGTTAGTTCCATTGTGCTAGGTCAGAAAATTTCAGTATCGCAAGTAAGAAAAAAGCCGTTTACCAAAAAGATAAATGGAACAGAATATAAGTTTTATTCTGTTTACTACCCAGTAGGGAATGGTCGTTTTAATATAGAAAAATCCATCGAGGATATAAAGTGGATTATCGATAAAGAATTAGAATCAGAAACCAATAGGTGAGTTTTCAATCTATTTCTAAGTTAAAAAAAGATCATTTATAATATTAAAATGATCTTAAAAAATTATTATAGATTAATGATTCGGACAGCATTCATGTCTTCTATCTTGTCTACAAATAATAAGAATTAAAAATACAATTAATACGATCCATAACCAAGAACCTTGATTACATCCACATCCACCAAACATAAAATCATTACTCCTCTCTAATATATTATATTTTGAAATAGGAAAAATGCCATAGAAAGATTTAGTGGTAGAGAAAATAAATAATCATAGATGCTTTTTTGTATAATATTTTCTACTACTCATTTTGAAAATTGACACTAATAGAATAATTGGCAGGACCTTCTAATACTTTTCCGTCGATATCAAATCTGGAACCATGGCAAGGACAATCCCATGTTTTTTCTTCATCATTAAATACTAAGTTACATTTCATATGTGGACATTTATGATGGACAATGTGCTTTTTACCATAATAATCGTAATAAACACCATAGTAATTGCCATTGATTTTTATAATATATACATGATCATTATAAAATACAGGATTTTTTTTGATGGTGGTTTGCAAATAGACTTTTGAATAGTGAAGAACACCAATTATAGATTGTACCACACTAGTAATATTTTTTCTTTTTGGTTGAAATAATGCTATATATCGATTAGGATGTTCTAAAACAATATCTGCTAATATCTTGGCTGCAATCGTTCCATTGGTCATTCCCCAAGCACCAAATGCAGTTGCGACTAATAGATTGTGGTTATTATTATCTATCACTCCAACAATAGGTAGCTTATCATTGGACATGACATCCTGATTCATCCAAGTATATTCAGGTTCTTTGGAAAAAAGTCGTTTGAAATCATTTTTACTTTTTTGATAATTTTTTTGATAGTCAATTTGATTGGTTAAGCGATGTTGATTAGAACCATAAATGATATAATCTTTATAAAAACGAATAGAGTGTAATGTAGAATCGATGCTAATTGCAGTAAAAGGACTACAGTTTTTTTGAAATTTACTAGCATTTACATACTCTCTTTTGATATAAGTTTTGACAGGAATGAAGCCGGGCCATAAGAAAAAAGGGTAATGACATGCTACTATTACATATTTAGAAGAAATTACTCCTTGGTTGGTTTTGATTTGAAAAAGATCTTTTTCTTTCGTAATTTCTAAAGCAATTACCTGTTCGTAAATAGTTATCTTTTCTTGGATAATCTTTTTTAATGCTTGAATATATTGAAGTGGATGAAAAGTATAAGTATCCTTGGTTACGATACCATATTCTATTGGAAAATGAATGGGTAATTGATGAACGGTTCCGCACTTGATATCCCATCCTTCTAAGATTTCTTTTTCTTTATCAATTTTGGGAATTCCTTTTTTTTCTTTGGTAAAAATAAAGGAATCGCATTGCTGCAAATCACATTCGATTTTTTCTTTTGCGATTATTTTAGTAATGAGGTCGATAGCTTCTTGTTGCGCATCAAAATAAAGCTTACTCGTTCGTTGATCAAAATTTTTTTCCAATTCTTGATAGATAATTCCTTGCAAATAATTGAGCTTGGCTGTTGTTTTACAGGTCACGCCCATTCCAATTAGTCCTTTATCAATTAGTGTAACTTTTTGATCAGAGTTTTTCAGAAAATAAGCAGTCGTAATTCCTGTAATTCCACCACCAATAATCAGAATATCTGTTTGTAAATCTAATTTTTTCTTCTTTGATGCTTGATTTTGATTGTGCAAATCATTTTCCCAAATAGAATGGTTGTTCATAATATCACCTAATGTTATTATTGGATAATCTGAAAAAAATATACTATTTTGCATGATTCTAGATAAAAATATAAAAATAGAATACAAATGAATTTATAATCAAAAGCATTGAAGTTTTTATGATTTCGTTTTATAATGATAACAATACGAGGAGGTAAGATATGAGCAGACGAGGTTTTACGCTAGTAGAGTTGTTGGGAGTAATTATTATTTTATCAATCATTATGTTACTTGCAATTCCTAACGTTACATCTGTGTTAGAAAAAAATAAGAAAGAAACTTATTTGGCTGATGCTAAAAAACTAATTACTCAAGTAGAATATGAAATTAGCAATAGTAATATAGAAAAACCTAGTTCAACAGAAATTTTAAAAATACGTTTGTCTTATGTAGGTACTAGTGATGTTTCAAAGGACCCAGATGGCAATCCATATGATGTGGATAATTCTTATGTGGCTGTTGTACGTAAAAATGGATATTTAGAATACTATGTGAATTTAGTAGCCAATGTAGATGGTAAAAATAAAGGAATTCGTTTGAGAAAAAAGGAAGAACTAGATAGTGATCAGAAATTAACTTTAATTGAGAGAGATTTTACCAATCCTACAGATCAAGAAATTAAAACCATTACTGGAGTGTCTGGTGATATTCAAAGTTACTAATATTTGAAAATACTAATTAATTTTTACATATTGGATTACCAAAATTTTACATTTAGTTAAAAAAGTATATTGTTGATTTAAAGAAAAGATGATATACTTAAACTGTTTAATAGAATAGGAGAAGATTATTATGAAAAAGGTAAGATTAAGTAAGAAAGGATTTACCCTAATAGAATTATTAGCTGTTATCGTTATTTTAGGAGTTTTGTTGGCAATAGCGATTCCATCAGTAACAAAATATATTAATGTCTCTAAGAAGAGTACTTATATTAATAATGTACAATCTTATGCTTCGACAGCGATGGATCAAGCAACACTTGGAACTTATAAATTTCCAGTAAATCCGAATGAAGCAACTGTTATTTTTTTCGATGATTTAATTGAACATTTAAATAAAGGTGGAAAAACATCTCCGTATGGTGCAGAATATGTCACGGACAGTTCTTTTATAGTCATTGCGAATACTAGAACAGCCGAAGATCCACACTATGAAATGTATATTGCTGCTATAGATCAAGATGGTTATGGCATTGGAACTATATCAGATAGTACTCAAACTGCTGGAGCAATTGCTTACGATGATTTAACAAGTGAAAATATCATTCAAATCTCTAGTGGTACTGGTATGTCAAAGCCTACGGTTGGAGGTACAGTAACAACTGCAGATGGTAACTTTAGCGTTACAACTGTTTATTAAAAGAGGTGTTGATAATGAGAAAACAGGCTTTTACTTTAATTGAATTATTAGCAGTTATTGTTATTGTTGGTATACTATTAATAATAGCAATCCCTAAGGTAACTCAATATATCACAAATTCTAGAAAAGATAGTTTAATCACTACATCTAAAGATTTTATCGACGCGGTTCGTAAAGATGCCACTAGTGAAATATTCGAATTTCCTATTGGAGTAGATGATGTTACTATTATTTCTGTGGATTTGATTAAGCTAGAAAAAGGTGGGCAGAAATCTCCATTTAATGGAGTTTGGTTACCTGAATATAGTTATGTAGCCATCATTAATGCTGGAACCGATGAAGATCCAGATTACCAGTATTATATTTCTATTCGTGATTCTAAAAGATATAATATCAGTTTAACAGAAGAAGATGATTTAGAACGTGATTCTATTATAAGAAATAACCCATCTAATACCAAAGTTACGATTGATTCAATGTGTGGTAACGAAAATGGCGTATATAAGGTGATTAATAATATTACTGGTTTAGAAAAATATAGACCTAGCACAGGATGGAATGCAACTGTTTATAGTTCTGTAGAATGCTAAAGAAGACTTGTTATGAGTCTTTTTTTTCTGTGCTTTTCCTGTGCTTTTCCTTGATAAATTTTAGTCCTTATGTTATGTTATATTATATATAATAAAAGGAGTGACCCAAATGATGCCTAGAAAAGGATTTACCCTAATTGAATTATTAGCAGTCATTGTGATTCTTGGTGTATTATTAGGTATTGCGATTCCTAAAGTAACTCAATATATTACGGATTCTAAAAAGGAAGGATTTGTTTCTAGTGGAGAATTTTTTATTGATTCGGTTAGAAATGATGCTACTAGTGAGATATATCCTTTGCCAATCAGAAATAATGATGTTACTATTGTAACTTTAGATGCTGCCAGTTTAGAAAAGGCGCAAGAAAAATCCGCATTTGGTGGGCAATATTTATATAATAAAAGCTATGTAGCTATCATTAATGTAGGAACCGGTGTAGACCCTGAATATCAATATTATTTTGCAGCTCAAGATTCTAAAGATTATGCAATTCCATTAACGATAGAAAGCGAAATTAGTACAGATAAAATTATTGCAAAAGCCAAAAATAAAATGGAAGTGACGATTCAATCTATATGTGGAACTGAAGAAGGGTTCGTAAAAAGTTACAGTACTATTTCAGGACTTGATGATGTGCAACCAGTAGATGAGAACGGCAATAAAATTAGTTGGAATGCTACCATATTTAGTAAGGAGGAATGTAGTGGAAATGGAGAAACAAAATAAGCTTTTGATTGGTTCACATGTATCATTTAATAAAAAGGATCAATTGCTAGCTTCTGTACAAGAGGCTATTTCTTATGGTGCTAATACTTTTATGTTTTATACTGGAGCCCCTCAAAATACAGCTAGATCTCCTATTGATGATTTTAAAACAATTGAAGCAATGAATTGGATGAAAGCAAACCAGATAGATATCTCTAAAGTGATTGTCCATGCCCCTTATATTATCAATTTGGCTAACCGTAAAAATTTAGAGTTTGGTGTTTCTTTTTTGATAGAAGAATTGGAACGATGTAGCGAGTTGGGAATGAAATATCTAGTATTACATCCGGGAAGTCATGTTGGGGTAGGGGTAGAAGAAGGAATCCAAAATATTGTTGAAGGATTAAATGAAGTGTTAAAAAAGTATCATGGTAATACTATGATTCTATTAGAAACTATGGCGGGAAAAGGATCAGAAATAGGTAGTAATTTTCATGAATTAAAACAGATTTTAAACGGTGTCACTTATTCTAATCGTTTAGGAATCTGTATGGATACTTGTCATTTAAATGATGCAGGATATGATTTAACTGATTTTGATCAAGTATTAGAAGAGTTTAATCAAATTATAGGTATAGATAAAATCCATTGCATTCATATCAACGACAGTAAAAATACCAGAGGCTCACATAAAGATCGTCATGAAAATATTGGCTTTGGTACCATTGGTTTTGATTCTCTAATCAAAATTATCTATCATGAACAATTAGCAACCATTCCTAAGATTTTAGAAACACCGTATATCGAAGGGGATTACCCACCATATAAACAAGAAATAGAGATGATTCGAAATAGAGTGTTTCATGAAAATCTAAGACAAGAAATTATATCTTTTTACAAGGAAACTACTATTAATAAGTAGTTTTTTTTATCAGTATTTGATATACTAAAAATGGTGTATAACTATGAAAAGTGGAATTTTAATTGTGAATAAAGAGAAGAATATGACAAGTCGAGATGTTGTCAATATTGCCTGTAAAAAGTTAAATACTAGACATATTGGTCATACGGGAACTCTGGATCCGATCGCAACAGGAGTATTAGTATTAGGAGTAAATGAAGGATGTAAAGTAATTGATCTTTTAACTAGTACTACGAAAATATACCAAGCCGAAGTAATAGTAGGAATGGAAACCGATACGTTAGATATCACCGGTCATATTTTAAAAACATATAATATAGAGAATTTAACCAAAAATGTAGTAGAAAACGCTTTGAGAAAATTTAAAGGAAAATATTTGCAAGAAGTACCCAAATATTCTGCTTTGCATGTCAACGGTAAGAGGTTATATGAATATGCCAGAAATCAAGAAGAGGTAACTCTTCCAAAAAGGGAAGTAGAAATCTTTTCAATTGAATTATTAAAAGAACCTATAAAAGAAGAAAATTATTATACATTTTCTTTTCATGTACATGTTAGTAAAGGAACTTATATTAGAAGTTTGATTCGTGACATCGGAAATTGTCTAGGTTATCCTTGCACGATGAGAAATTTAGTGCGAGAAAAGCAGGGAGATTTTAGTTTAGAAGATTGTGTTTCCATAGAAGATATGGATATCACTAAATTACGAAAAATAGAAGATGCTTTTCCTAATTATGAAAAGATCATAATCAAAAAGGAAGAGGAACAAAAAATAGAAAATGGTGCCATTCTAACATTGGATACCAAAGAGAAATATGTTTTATTATTCAATACTAGGAAAAAATTATTAGCACTTTATGAAAGATATCAAAAAGATCCTAGTAAAATGAAACCGTATAGGGTTTTTAGGAGGGAAAGTAGTGAAGAAGTTAAGTGAACTATATCCAAATTGTGGATATGAAGATGTTATAATAAAAGGAATTAAGATTAATTCGAAAGAAGTAGTACCTGGAGATATTTTTGTATGTACGATGGGAGTAACCGCGGATCGACATGATTTTATGGAAGAAGCTATTCAGAATGGAGCCGCAGCCGTTGTTGTTCAAAAAGAGGTAAAATGTTCTGTTCCAATAATTAAAGTAGAAAATACTAACCGTGAATTACCTCTTTTAGCAAGTAGATTCTATGACCATCCTGAAGAGAAATTAGACATCATCGGAATTACCGGTACCAATGGCAAAACAACAGTTGCTACTATCATTCAAGATTTAATGGGAAGAGATATATGTGGTTATTTAGGAACGAATGGTATAATTTGTGATAAATTTCAAGAATCCATTCGTAATACTACTCCTGATTCCGATAGACTCTATGGTTATTTCAAAAGATTTGTAGATAGTGGATGCCATTATCTTAGTATGGAAACATCCTCTGAAGCTTTTTATCGTCACCGACTAGACAATTTAAATTTTAAAGTAGGTATTATTACTAATATTACAGAAGATCATCTAAATATCCATAAAACGATTGAAAATTATGTTGCTTGTAAGAAACAATTGGTAGCTCAAGTAAGTGAAGATGGCTATTCAATTTTAAATGTTGACGATAACCATTATGAAGAAGTAAAAGAAGCTGCCAAGGGGACTGTTTTGACTTACGGTAAAAAGGAAGCTAGCCTGCAGATTGTAAAAACCGATTTTTCCTTCAACAATACCACCATCACTTTAAAATATCAAGATAAACTATATAAGTTTACATCACCATTGCTAGGTGAATTTAATGTTTATAACTTATGTGCTGCTTTTCTAGCATTGTTAGCAATTGGCTATGACATAGAAACAATTATTCAAAAAGTTCCAAATATTGTAGCACCAAGTGGTAGAGTGGAATTTTTACATTTTGGTCAAGATTACCATATTGTTTTAGATTATGCCCATACTCCAGATGCTTTTTCTAAATTATTTGGTTTGTTGGATACAATAAAAACTGGAAGAATTATTACCATAACTGGAAGTGCTGGTGGAAGAGAAAAAGAAAAGCGCGCTCCTATGGGCAAACTAGTATTAGAAAAATCAGATTATGTAATCTTTACAACCGATGACCCTAGATATGAGAAAGTAGAAGATATTATTAAAGATTTAGTAAGTGAATCGAATCAAACCAACTATGAAATCGTGATCGATCGTAAAGAAGCCATTTATAAGGCGTTTGGAATGGCCAAAGCCAATGATATTATTTTAGTAGCCGGAAAAGGAATCGATAACTATATGGCTATAGAAGACAAATACTTACCATATAGTGATTTAGAAGTGATAAAAGAATATTTTGATCGTTAACATTTTGTTTTTTGAATGCATCGACAAATTTTGACATACCATGTAATAGGTGATGATATGTTAAGAAAAATATTAAAATTATTATGGAAAGATTTTTCTCTTTTTACGGCATCATACTCCAATAATGTATTTCCCGATCCTTTAACGAAAGAAGAAGAGGAATATTATATCGAAGAACATCTAAAAGGAAATAAAGAAGCTAGAAACAAATTGATCGAACACAATCTAAGACTAGTTGCCCATATTGTAAAAAAGTATGATTCTAGAATAGAAGATAGTGATGATTTAATTAGTATTGGAACGATTGGATTAATTAAAGGAGTAGATTCTTTTTCTAACAAACATGGTACTAAAATTACTACTTATTGTGCAAGATGTATTGAAAATGAAATTCTTATGTACTTTCGTTCTAATAACAAAAATTTGAAAAATGTATCACTCAATGAGTCGGTAGGTTTTGATAAAGATGGAAATGAAATAACCATCTTAGATATTTTAAAAGCCCCTAAGCCAGATTATATTGATGAAATTAATAAAAAAGATAACATCAAACTATTAAAAGACTACCTGAAAGTATTAACAGATCGCGAAAAAGAAATCATCATTAGAAGGTATGGATTAAATAATACCAAAGAACAAACTCAAAAAATGATAGCCAAGGAATTAAAAATTTCTAGAAGCTATGTTTCACGAATTGAAAAACGAGCGTTAACTAAAATTTTAAGAGAATTTATGAGAAGCAAAGCGATTAATTAAGTATTTTCTGTATATTTGTATAAAAGTGTCTATAAAATAAAAATAGATGCTTTTTTTGAATTAAAAATCTTGAATAGTGATAGAATAAGTTTGTAGAGAATTTTAATAAAGTGAGAAGGAGTATTATGAAGGAAGTAAAAAAGAATGCAGTAAAAAGAAGAAACATTCGCTTGCATCCTAATTGGCCTTTAAGAGAGGGTCAAGTCAAAGGACCTGATTTAAAAGAATTAGAATATGAAATTAGAAAGGATATCAGGAAAAAGCATCATACTTCTAACAAGTTTGTGATTCAAATCGTGATTCTTTTTTTGCTAATTTGTATATTTGTAGGGTTACACTTGATAATTCCTAAAATAGAATTAAATGGGGAGGAGAAAATAGAAATCTCTTATCATGATACTTATGTTGAGCAGGGGGCAACTGCTAAGTATTTTCAACAAGATTTAACCGATAGAATAGAAATTACTAGTGCTGTAGATACTAATAAAATTGGAACTTATGAAGTAATTTATAAAGTTAATTATAGTTTTTATACCGTAAAAAAGAAAAGAATTGTAGAAGTGGTAGATAAAGAAAAACCTACAATTACATTAGAAGGAGATACAGAAGTGAATATCTGTCCCAATTCTGAATTTAAAGAGATAGGCTATCAAGCTATAGATGAATATGATGGAGATATCACTGAAAAAGTAAAAATCAAAAAAGAAAAAGATCGTTGGATTTATAGCGTAAAAGATTCTTCTGGTAATACAGCATCTATTAGTAGAATCCTTCACGAAAAGGACGAAGAAGCTCCAACCATAACATTAAAAGGCAATCAAACCATGTATTTAGGATTAGAGGAAGATTTTAAAGAACCTGGGTATACTGCTAGTGATAATTGTAGTGGAGATATAACAGAAAAAGTATCAGTGACAGGTGAAGTAAAATCTGGACAAGAAGGAACCTATATATTAACTTATCAAGTGAGTGATGATAGTGGAAATATCGCAACTGTAGAGAGAAAAGTGACTGTTGCCAAAAAGACAGATCCTAATAGTGGAGAAATAAAAAAAGGAGCTATTTATTTAACTTTTGATGATGGCCCTAGTAATGTGACTACTGGAGCTATTTTAGATATTTTAAAAGAAGAAGGAGTAAAAGCAACCTTTTTTGTAACCAATAATGGCCCAGATTACTTAATTCAAAGAATGTATGATGAAGGACATACAGTAGGTCTTCATACAGCTAGTCATAATTATGCCGAAGTTTATGCTTCTGTAGATAATTATTTCCGCGATTTAAATAGTGTAAGTAATCGGGTAAAAAAACTCACAGGACAAACTAGTAAAATCGTTCGTTTTCCGGGAGGAAGCAGTAATACCATTAGTAAACGATATAGTCAAGGAATCATGACCCAATTATCCCAAGAATTATTTAATCGGGGATATCGATATTATGATTGGAATATTGATTCTGGAGATGCTTATAATGCCAAAACAAAAGAAGCAGTTTACCAAAATGTCACATCTAATTTATCCAAAAACAGAGCCAATATTGTTTTAATGCACGATATTAAAACTTGGACCAGAGATGCTCTTCGTGATATTATTCGCTATGGGAAAGAAAATGGTTATACTTTTGAAAGAATAGATATGGATACCCATATGGTAAGACAAAAAATCAACAACTGAAGGAGTAAATATGTTAGCATTAGTATCGATTGATTATAAACAATTTAAGCACGAGATTTATTCTTATTATGTAAAACTTTTTCCTAAAACAGAAAGAAAAAGTTTAAGAAATATCAAACGGAATTATTTAAAAGGCATCACAAAGTTAATAAAAATTATGGATGATGATATAGTAGTAGGATTCTTAATTTATCATACTTTAGATCAAAATCCATATATATTATTAGAGTATTTTGGTATCTTTCAAGAATTTCAAAATCAACAGTATGGTTCTAAAACGGTTAAAATATTAAAAACATTTTTTAAAAATTATAAAGGAATCTATGGTGAGGTTGAAAAAATCGGTTTAGGAAAAGATGAAATAGAAAATAAAATACGAGAAAAAAGGATTCGTTTTTGGAAGAATTTAGGATTTGAATTTTTGGATATAGATTTGAAGATGTTTCATGTGATTTATTCACCATGTATTTTAAAAATAAAAGATACAGAATTAGATTGTGATGAAATTATGAAGTATGCTTTTGAATTTTATGATGCTTTACTAGGAGAAAAAAGGGTTAGAAAGAATTGTATGATTATGAAAGATTCTGAATTGCAGTAAGAATCTTTTCTTTTACATTGAATGGAAAATTATATATAATAGAAATAGGTGATTTGATGAAATTTTATCCAAATATGTATCAAAAAAGAATACAAGATATAAATTATAAAAAATTAAAGAAACTAGGTATCAAATGTTTAGTTTTTGATTTAGATAATACTATTGCCTTGATTGATCAACATATCATAACAGACGAAGTAAAAAAATTATTGGTTTCTTTGAAAAAAGACTTTCAGATTGTAATTATATCGAATAATGTAACATCTAGAGTAAAAACTTATGCGGAATATTTAGAGTGTGATTTTGTAGCAAATGCTTTAAAACCTTTATCCAGAGGATATCGAAAAATAAGAAAAAAATATGGTTTTCAAAAACAAGAAATGTGTATGATTGGAGATCAACTAGTTACCGATATCTATGGTGGTAATCGTTATGGAATGTTTACTATTTTAGTAGATCCACTTGGTAATAAAGATTTAAAAATTACTAGTTTGAATCGTTTGATAGAAGGAAAAATTTTAAAAAGATATGCAAAAAACAGTATTATGAAAAAAGGTGAGTATTATGAGTAAGAAAAAATATTGCTTAGGGTGTGGGATTTTACTACAAAATGAAAATATTACTCAAGAAGGTTATGTAACTAGTCTAGAAAATAATATTTGTCAAAGATGTTTTCGTATGAAGAATTATGGAGAATACCAAGTAGTAACCAAGTCGAATGAAGAATATATTGAAATTTTAAAAACAGTAGGAAAAACCAAGAACTTAGTACTTCATATTGTAGATCTATTAAATATAGATAAAGATATTCATGCTATTCGTGAATATCTACCTAATAAAATGATTTTAGTATTAAATAAGAAAGATGCACTTCCTAAAAGTGTGAAAGATGAAAAAATAATAGAGTATATTCAATCGCTAGATGTTACTTATGAAGATATTATCGTAATTAGTGCGAATAAAAATTATAATATTGATTTGTTGATGAAAAAGATAAAAAAGTATAAAACTTCTGATAAAGTATATGTAGTAGGCCATACCAATACTGGTAAAAGTAGTTTAATTAATAGATTAATCAAAGATTATTCGGAAAGTGAAAATGAATTAACGATTTCACCACTTCCTAGTACTACTTTAAATACGGTAACGATTACCCTAAATAAAGATTTAACTTTAATAGATACTCCAGGTTTAGTAGATAGGGGAAATATTGCAAACTATGTAGATAGTAGTATGTTAAAGAAATTGATTCATAAAAAGGAAATGAAACCTAAAACATTTCAAATTAAAAAGGGTCAATGCTTAGTAATTGATAATATCTGTAGAATAGATTATCAAGAAGGGGATAGAAATAGTTTTACTCTATATATTCCCAATGGTTTAAAGGTAAGAAAAATGAATGCAAGTAGACAAACCATTATGAAAGATTTAGCCAAAACAACTTATGAAATGAAATATCGAGAAGATTTAGTAATCAATGGACTAGGCTGGGTAAAAGTAGTAGAAAAATGCACTATCGATATTTATATAGACAAGGATATTGAGACATTTACTAGAAAGAGTTTGATTTAGGAGTAAGATGCTATGAAAAAAGTAGTGATATCAGGAAGTAATAAGTTACAGGATAAAGTGAAATATTGGGTTCATCATTTTAAAGAAAAGGGTTATGAAGTAATTGATTACCCCAAACCAATAGATAAAGAGAAATTTATGAAATTGTATCCTAATATACATAAGGATTTTTGTAAAAGCATCATTCAAGCAGATATATTGTTTATTATGAATGAAGATAAAAATAATCTTCAAGGTTATATAGGTGCTGCTGCATTTGCTGAATTAGCTTTTGGACTTACTCAAAACCTAATATACAACAAAAATATTGACTTGGTAGTTTATAAAATGCCTAGTGTGGAAGTTCAGTGTTATGACGAAATTAAGTTATGGTTAGAATTGGGATGGATACAATTATATAGGAAAGGTAAAAATTAATATGAAATTAAGAGAAGAAATAACAAATTATGTTCCTTTTGATGAAGAGGAAGTACAAATAAAAGAATATATATTAAAATGGATTGATACATTTGATGACGTGTTAACGAGAAATAATGAATTTGGGCATTTTGCATCTAGTGCTTTTGTGGTTAATAAAGATAGAACAAAAATGTTAGTTGTTTATCATAATATCTATGATGCTTGGATCTTTCCAGGAGGTCATGCAGATGGAGAAGCAGATTTACTTTCAGTTGCGGTTCGTGAAGTAGAAGAAGAAACTGGATTAAAGACTAAAGTATTAGATAATTCCATTTTTTCTATATCAGCTTCACCCATTGCTGGACATATAAAAAAGGGAAAATATGTCCCTGCACATACTCATTTAGATGTTGTGTATTTACTTGAAGCAGATGATAAAACACCTTTAATTTTTAGAGAAGATGAAAGCAAAGGGGTTAAATGGATTTCATTTGAAGAAGCAACAGGAAATAATATTGTAGATTTTATAAGACCAGTTCACAAGAGGTTAATTAAGAAACTAGGAGATAAAAGTTTTTATGAATGAAAGAGTTACTTTAATTTCCTTAATCAATCAAGAATCAGTGGATAAGATTCAAGGTTTAGTCAGCAAAATTAATTATGCTTTGTGTAAAGTGCCATTTGGAAAAAATGTTGATAATAGAGTAAAAGCTGATACTTTACCTTATCATTTTACTTTATATAGCTGGAATATTGAGAAGAAAAATGAAGCAAGAGTACATTTATGGTATGAAGCAAAATATGGTAAAAAATAACGCCTTATATGAATTTAGAAGATGCTATTAGTAGTTGGGGAAGTAGCATCACTTGTATTGGAGTAAGATTAGAAGATAATAAATTAGTAGTGTGTGCACCCTATGGATTAAACGATATTTTTAGTATGACAATTCGTCACATTAAGAAACAGTTTACGGAAGAAAAATATCAAGAAAAAACTAAGAAATGGAAAAATAAATGGCCGTTACTAACGATCATTCCTTGGAATAATGAAAGAGAGTAGATAAAAATGATATTGCCATATAATAAAAAATTTGAAAACGAGTATAAAACAAAAATGAATTATGTGTAAGTGATGCATTTTGTGAACAAAAGAAAATGAGTAATTATGCAACTTTGATTTTCGTTGATAAGTAGTTGAGTTCAAACCACTTTTTATTCATAAGAGTGGAATGCAAAGTTGGCTTATGATAAAATAAGAATAAAGAAATGAAGGAAAAGATTATGAGAAAAACAATCCTAATAACGGGGGGAGCGATGGACTTGGTAAGTCCTTAGCAGAGGTATTATCAAAAGAGAATGATGTGATTATTCTAGCAACCAATAAAACCAAATTGATAAGTGTTGCAAATGAGAATCATTGTGCATATAAAGTATGTGATGTAAGTGATTATCATTCTGTTGAGAAGGTAATTAATGAAATTATAACAGACTATCACAAAATAGATGTCTTAATTAATAATGCTGGATTATGGATTCAAGAAGAATTAGATGTAAATGACAGTGAAAGAATAAAATCAGTAATAGAGGTTAATTTACTTGGGGTAATTAATGTATCAAAAGCAGTAGTACCTTCTATGAAACAAAATAAGAATGGACTAATTATTAATATAAATTCACAAGCAGGAATCAATCACAAGGCTGAAAGAACTGTATATAATACTTCTAAATGGGGAGTGACTGGATTTACAAAATCGTTGCAAGATGAAGTTGCTAAATATGGGATTAGAGTTACAGATGTAATGCCTGGTATGATGAAGACAGATATGTTTCAGAAAATGAATATTCAAAAGAATATGGCTAATGGATTGGATACCAAAGAAGTGGCTAGACTAATAGAATTTATCATTGATACTCCAAAAGATGTCATGATACCAGAAGTTGGAATTAAAAATATAAATAACTAAGGAGAATAATCAATATGGAAAAAGTTAAAATTTTATGGAGTGGAATAACAGGCAGAACTGGAAAAGAGGCATTAGAAATTGCTAAAACAAGTGACTCAGTAGAAATAGTTGCAGGTATCTGTAGAAGTGATAATAATTTCTATCACTATGATGAATTAGATAGCGTAAAAGAAGATTTTGATGTGATTGTAGATTTTTCACACAAAGATAGTTTTAACAAAATATTAGATTATGCCTTGAAAATGAAAAAACCAATTATTATTGGTACAGCAGGATTAACTGATGAGCAAATGAAAGCATTCGAAGAAGCATCCAATATAATCCCAGTATTTAGAGGAGGCAACTTTAGATTTGAAGTAAAAAAATTTATTGATGATGTTGTTGAGTATGCTAAAAGATGTGAAGAAGAAAATATTGAATTAATTGAAACACATTATAAAACAAAAAAGATACCTAGTGAAACCGCGAAAGTTATTGCCAAAAGAGTATTAGATGAAGCAGGCAAAAAAGTAGAAATTAAATCCTTTTTAAAATATGATGAACTTATTAATGATTGGAAAGTTGCAGATTTAAATTGTAGAGTTATTGGTTTTAAGGAACTTGCAAAGGATGTTTTAACTATTGCATTGATGATGAAAAATAAGAAACCTAATGGAATTTATGATTTGGATAGATTGATAAAAGAAAAGAAAATAGAAGATTTATATAATTTTTTAATTGAGGCAAAAAAACATACTTATGCCAATGAAAACGCAGAAAAAGTGACTTCTTCAAGAAAGGGTTCTCACGATTATCATTATGAAAACAATGGGATGATATATCATGACACTTACTTTGGTGGAACAAAATTTATGGGAGAAGAAGTCGTATATTTAACTGAAGAAACACCTATTTGGGGAATGAATTATTATGGGCTAACTTTAGATGAAACACTTAGCGAAGAAGCTATGGATAAAGCTTTAAGACCGGCATTAATGATGGTTGGCGAAGATACAGAAGTAATTCCTGTTAGAGGACCAAAAAATTATCAAAATGGAGATTATAAATATAACTTTTTAGTAAATGGTAATTTAGATAATTTTGAGGGAATTGAAACCATTCATAAAGGCACTGTTAAAGTTTATGAATTAAAATGTCATGGTGGAACAATTAAAAGATAAAATTTATAATGAATTTTATGATGAAATGAAGCTTGATAAAAAACAAATGCGATAGATAAGGGAAAGAAGGAAAATTAATGATTATTACGAAAGACATTTTAAATGAAAAAGTACCTAAAGAAATGCTACCAATTAGACTGGATAATGCTATGAATTTATACACAAATGTTTGTTATAAAAATAAATCAGGAATTGTTGTATATAATACAAATCCAGGTACATGGGACTGTCTTTACCCTTTTTATGAATTGGATCATAAATTCACAATTGATAATTATAAATTTAGTAAAGAAGATATAACATACAAAGAATTGATTGAAGAATATCAAAAAGTATACAAGGAAATTTATGAAAAAGAAAGAGGTTATACCAAAAATATAAGAAAGCAAATCTTAATAGATGAATATAAAAAGACTTTTCGCCTAAATGATGTTCATATAGCTGATGAGTTATTACCGATTTTTGAACTAAAATATTCTAAATCTAAAAAGGTTTGGACCTTATATTATTTTGAAAATTATGTAGCAGATAGAGTAGATAAGTTAGAAGATTTATTAAATCAAGAATTATATGAACAAAGAATATTACCATTAGACCCTTCAATAAAGCAAATAGATGATATAGATTTAGTAAGTAATATTCCTTATCTTTTATCAATTGCTTCAAATCTCGATAAACTAAAAAAGCATCTAATGCTAGTTGAAGGGGAAAATCGATAATGATGAAAAATAAATATACCCAATTAAGTAGATACTTATAAAATGGTAGGAGGATTTATGAATATGAAAGAAAAATTTGCTATTATAGAAATAGGAAGTAATAATACAAAAACACATGTTTATGAAGATAATAAAGTGATATATGAAAACAATACCACTATTGAATTTAAAAACAATTATAAAAAAGAGAATAAAATAATATCAACTGATTTAGGTAAATTATATAAAATCATAGATAAATCGTTAGAATATACAAAAAATATTCATATTTATGGATGTAGTTTTTTAGAAATATTTCTAAAGAAGAATTAGAAGAAATAAATAATGCATTATACAATAAATATAATTTAAAAATTGAAGTGGTTAGTCAAGAAGATGAGGCATATTATACAGCACTTGGCTGTTATAATGACATAGATTATGATAAAAATATTTGCGTATTTATTGGAGGCGGTGGCTCTATTGAGCTTATATTTGTAAAAAATAAAAAAGTAATAGACAAAAAATATTATAATTTTGGTGTTGTAGATATCACAAACAAGTTTGATAGTTTAAAGGAAGATGTACCAACTGTTACATTTGAAGAAGTATATAATTATGTAGATGATTTAATTGGCAACATAGATATAGATGCAGAAATTTTAATATTAGCAGGTGGTGACCATTTATATTGGTATAACAATGCTAGATATGAATTATTAAATAATGAATTATATTTAAATGAAAATCAAAAATATATGATAACATTAGATATGAGTGATAAATATGATAGAAATGCTCTTGTTGCTTCATTAGATAAAGTGAGACAAAATAGTGATAATCCAAAATGGTTTGATGGTTCAAGAGCAATGAAAGTCATAACAAATTTAATATCACATAAAGTAAATGCAAAATACATTATTCCAACAAAAATCAACATGGAAGATGGTTTGAAAAATATAAAGAATGATTTTAGGAATTAAAAAAAAGCAATAGCAGAAGAAGCAAATAAAGTAATTGAAATACTACTTGATAAAAGACTAGTCAGTTGTTGTCAGCTCAGTAATATCACTAGTTCTTATCATTGGAAAGGAAACATTGAACATAGTAAGGAATTTTTGCTACAAATAAAATCTAAGAAAAATCTATATAAAGAAGTAGAACAGGAAATATTAAAATTACATAGTTATGAAACTCCACAAATCATTATGTATGATATTGTAGATGGCTTTCAAGGATATTTGAATTGGATTGAGGAGGAAACGAAATGAATCTAGTGTATAGAAAAATTTCTAAGGAAGAAGCAAGCAAGGTTAGGGAATTAATTAATACTGTAATTGGGGGGTTAGAAAATCCTGAATTTTTTATTCCTTATGAAGAATGGGAATATGAAAAAATGTTTGATGAAAGTTATGCACCTTTATATGGCGCTTATGATGGTGACAAATTAGTTGCCATGGGTCAACTTTATGTACAACAGGATATGCTACAAGAATACATTAAGTTATTAGGATTGGAAGGTAAAAAAGTTTGTGAATTAGGTGGTGCATTGTGCTTAAAAGAATATCGTAAACAGGGTATTATGACTCATATTATGGGCATATTAGAAGGTTATGCAAAAGATAATCATTTTGATTACATTGTAACAATGGCTCACCCCGATAATATTGCTAGTAATCAACTAATCCACAAACTAGGGATAGAATATGTGAAAACCGAAGTTGTAAGTAGTGGTTTTCTAAGAAAAATCTATTCAAAGAAAATATAAAAATGGGAAGAAACAGGTTCTATAAAACTTGTTTTTTTCTTTATAAATGGGGTTTGTTCGATTTAATTTTAGATACCAAAACGATATAATGAAAATGCAAAGAGTCCTAACCTTCCATAGTAGGAGGAGCAAAGAAGATTATACTATAGCGTGTTATTGTCGGGAGAAATATGAGAAAAAGGAGGTTTTTGCTAAGATATCAAAACATTACGCCTTAGTCTAAAGAATAAAAAGGGAATATAAAAATTAAGGGGGAGGAAAGGAATTTGAAAAACGAAATTTTATATAGTGATAAATTATTTGAAAGTATTAAACACATTGATGAAAACGGAGTTGAATATTGGGAAGCCAGAGAGCTTCAAAAAGTATTGGAATATAAAGAATGGAGAAATTTTAAGAAAGTTTTAGGAAAGGCAATGATTGCTTGTAAACTTAGCAATAATGAGGTCTTTGAACAGTTTGTTGAACTCAACAAGCCGATAGTTGGAGGTAATGGAAATATTCAAAATGTTCTTGATTACAAACTATCAAGATATGCTTGTTATTTAATTGTACAAAATGGTAATCCCAAAAAAGAAGTAATTGCCCTTGGACAAACTTATTTTGCGATTCAAACTAGAAAACAAGAAATCACAGAAATGGGTAGTACGGAACTAGCCGCTAATTTATTTAGAGTTACTCAAACAGAAGATGTTCTTGATAAGAAAAAAATTAAAGGGGAAGAGGAAGCTTGTGATACACATTATAAAGCAGGTAAAGCTGTTAGAAATGCCATTAAAGAAATTGGCAGTACTATGCCTGAAAAACTACCAACTCCAGAAAAATTTGTAAAAGAAATAAAAACAGAAATGAAACAATAAATCTTAAATAGTAATAAGTATTATACGAGGGGGAATTCATAATGAAAGATGGTAAATTAGAAACGATATCAAATCTTTTTGAAGGTAGTGAAATTAGAAGTATCTGGGATAGTGAAAAGGAAGAGTATTATTTTTGTGTAGTGGATGTCATTGGTGCTTTAACTGATAGTAATATTCCAAAAAGATATTGGTCAGATTTAAAAAGAAAACTGATAGAAGAAGGAAGCCAGTTGTACGAAAATATCGTACAACTGAAAATGAAATCTTAAAAAGATGGAAAAACTATTTGACCGATACATTAGATACAAAAGGAATTTTAAGACTGATAGAATCAGTACCTAGTCCTAAAGCAGAGCCTTTTAAAGTTTGGTTAGCAAATCTAGGTAGTGAAAGAATTGATGAAGTATTTGATCCTGAAATAGCGATTAAGAGAGCCATTGGTTATTATCGTAAGCGTGGCTATGATGATAAATGGATTGAGACAAGATTAAAAGAGAGAAGTATAAAGAATGTAAACATATATTAGATGAATTAAATAATTGTATAAGTATTCAGTCTGAAAATAGGAAGTTTTACTTTTATGGACTACTTTCAGATAATGATGGGATTCAAGGTGTATGTGATAGAAAAATAAGATTGTTTGTTGAAAAAAAATATCTTGATATTCTAAAAAAAATCCAATATCTAAAATATGGTTGGTATAGTAAATTTTTATATGAGGCAATTTTTGTAGTAGAAAAACAAGAACAGGAATTGTATAAGCTTGTTTATGATAATATGCTAACTCCTGTTGATGGCAGAAAATATATTCCTATAGTAGAAATCATAGATCAAAATAAATTTTCTTATCTTATTGATGAATTGTTCTCATCTGATTTAATGCAATTAAAGAATAGATTTTTTAATAATAATCATGATACAATTCGTCTAGAATTTAATTCGGCTTGGATTCGGACTCCTTTAGGTAATGACTCACTGATATTTTGGGATGGTATAGATGATGTATTTAGTTATTCAATCAATAGAGACCCTAGTCCTATGTTAATAAAAAACATTCTTTCTTTAGAAATACCTGCCGATAAGATTTCTCCTGATTGGTTAAATTTGTTAGAAAAACATAAAAATGACTTTGATGACCAAATTATTTTTAATGTAGATATCAAAGCACAATCTAGAAAAGGAATTTTGCAAGTTTCTGAGATAGAAAATAAAAAAACTGTTAAATTATTAAAAAAAGTATAAATATGAGGCCTATTATATATAAAAAATAATAAAGAACATTACAAGCTAAACTTATTTGCTGGCTTGTTTTTTTAATGAAATATTATTTTAAAAAAACTATATTAATGGAGAATAACGAAAAGATTTTCAGTATAATAATATTAAGAATAAAATAGTAAAAACGAATGGAAAAATGTTGATTTCTTATGCAAAGATGGGAGGAAATGAATGGATAATCATTTAATAAAAGAGGAAAATGAGATTAATAATATATTTGATAATATTAAAGAATTAGTAATTAGCAGTAGAAATAAAGTTTATTCTGCTGTAAATACTGAAATGCTTCATTTATATTGGAATATTGGAAGAGTTATAATGAAAATTCAACATGGCGATGAAAGAGCTAGTTATGGTGATAATATTTTAGAAAAATTATCTTTAAAACTAACAAATGAATTTGGTAAGGGTTTTTCTTCCAGAAATTTAAGAACTATGAGAAAATTTTATTTGGTATATCCAATTTGGAAGACAGTGTCTTCCAAATTAAGTTGGTCCCATTATTTAGAACTATTAAAAGTGGATGAACAAAATAAAAGAAGTTTTTATGAAAAAGAGTGCATAAATTCTAATTGGAGTGTTCGAGAATTAGAAAGACAAATTAGTTCACTATTATATGAAAGACTTATATTTTCCAAAAATAAAAGTAAAGTTTTAGAATTATCCAAAACAGGTCAAGTGATAAAAAAAGGGAAAGATTTGGTAAAAGATCCTTTCGTTTTAGAATTTTTAGATATTAAAGAAAATACAGAATATTTAGAAACGGATTTAGAGAAAAATATATTAAAACATTTGAGAGAATTTTTGCTTGAATTAGGGCGTGGATTTATGTTTGTAGGCTCACAAGTAAGAATTACTTTGGAAGAAGATCATTTTTATCCAGATTTAGTATTTTATAATAGATTGGCTAAATGTTTTGTGATAATAGATTTAAAAATTGGTAAAGTAACACATCAAGATATTGGACAAATGCAAATGTATGTAAATTACTATGATAGAGAAATAAAAAATACTGATGAAAATCCAACAGTTGGCATTTTACTATCAACAGTAAAAAATAAAACTGTTGTAAAATATACACTTCCTAAAGATAGTAAAAATATTTTTTCGGCTAGTTATAAATTACATTTACCAACAGAACAAGAATTGATAGAAGCAGTGGAAGAAGAAAAGAAAAATTTTGAATTAAATGAACAAATCTAATTATGGGAAATAATAAATTTTCGGAAGCAATAATGGATACAAGAGTATAATATTCCAAATAAAAAAGTCTATTTCAAGACTCTTTCATAGGTTTCATGTTGTGGATCCCAGAATATAAAGTTTTCCATTGGATGATAAGTTAAATACCCCAAGATTATAAAGATAATAGAGATTAAAATAATACTAAGAATGTCTATTTGTTTATAATCTTTTTTCCTTAAGAAGGAAGAGGATATATATTGTCCAAATAGAATAGAGATAAATAATAAAATAAAAGTAAAAATCATATGTTCTCCAAATCTTAAATAAACTGGAATGTAAATGATTAAAAAGAATGCTATTGTGCTAATACTAGCTATCAGATTAGCTAAAAAAACATTCTCAAAATGAAATTTCCTCCTTACTATAAATAAGATAAAATAAAAAATAAAAAAACAAGTAAATATCATTTTCATATGTTGAAAAATACTTTCATTGGTTGGAAAAAACACAGCTATGATATCATTTTGAAAGATATCAAACACAAAGTGTGCCAAGAAGTTTAAACCAAAGATGATGATACTACTAATCAAAATATATTTAAAATTTTTCATGTCTTGAGTTTATCACGAAAATTCGGTAGAATTTGTCGAAACATGGTGTTATAATATGTTTTGTTGGAGGTGAGTTATGGATAATACCAATGTGATTAATGAAATACGCAGTAAAGTAGATATTGTAGATATTGTCTCTAGCTATTTACCTCTTACACAAAAAGGTAAAAACTTCTTTGGAGTGTGTCCATTTCATGATGATACCAACCCCTCTATGAGTGTTTCTCGTGAAAAACAAATTTATCGCTGCTTTTCCTGTGGTGCTAGTGGCAATGTATTTAATTTTATTATGGATTACGAGCATGTATCTTTTAAAGAAGCTTTATATATATTATCGCAAAAAACAGGGGTAGAAATAAAAGGATTAAATATTCAAAAAAAATCTTCTAAATATGATAAGTTATATGAAATCTATGAGTTAGCCCATAAATATTATCAAAATAATATGAATAGTAGTTATGCTAAGAAAGCGAAAGAATATTTATCAAATCGCCAGATTGATGAAAAAATGATTCAAGAATATAAAATTGGTTTAAGCTTAGACAAAAATGATCATTTAACGAAGCTTCTTGTTAGTAAAGGTTATAATTTAAATGTTTTAAACGATATCGGGCTATCTAATCAAGATAAAGATGTTTACATGAATAGAATTATGTTCCCTTTATATGATTTAAATGGTAGAGTAGTCGGTTTTTCTGGTAGGCGTTATGATGGTATAAAAGAAAATAAATATGTGAATACCAAAGGAACTAAAATTTTTCAAAAAGGAGAAACACTTTATAATTATCACTTAGCTCGTGAATTTGTTCGTAGCAAAAATCAAGTAATTGTGATGGAAGGTTTTATGGCTGTGATTCGCTCTAAAGAAGCAGGAATCAAAAATGCAGTAGGTCTTATGGGAACAGCTATGACCAAAGAACAAGCTGCTTTAATTAAGCGTTTATCAGACCATGTGATTTTAAGCTTTGATGGTGATGAACCGGGCCGAAAAGCTTGCCTAGATAATGGAAGTGAGCTAGAAAAGTTAGGATGTCAAGTGTCAGTAGTCGAATTAGATCATGGACTTGATCCAGATGACTATATTTTGAAATATGGAAAGGAAGCTTTTCAAAATTTAGTAAATAATGCGATAACCTTAAGTGATTATCGCATAAAACGTTTAAAATCGAATATAAATTTAAATAGTGATTTAGAAAAAACAGAGTATATTCGCAGTGTTTTGGAAGAAACTAGTAAAATAGAAGATGAAATTCATCGTGAATTTATCTTAAAAAAACTTGCAAAAGAGTTTGATATAAGTTATAATACCTTGGAAAAAAGGTTATTGTCCTTCTTGAAAGAAAACGAAGAAAAAGAGAAAAGAAAAGAAGAAAAACCATTTACTATAAAAGCACCTACCATCAAAAAGGATAAATATTACCTAGCAACCTATGCACTTTTATACTATATGTTAGTAGATAAGAGATGTTTAAACTATTATAATGAGGGAAAAATTAATTTTCCAAACGAAGAAGAACGTTTTTTAGCAAGTGAAATCTCTTATTATTATCAAAAGTATGGTATAATAACACCAGCCGATTTTTATACCTATTTAAGTGATAAAGAAAAGCTTTTACCTGTGCTAAAAAAGGCTTTAGAATTAGATCTTAATCAAGAGGTAACAGAGAAAGAATTATTGGATGACATGCAAACCCTTCGCGAATATCAAATCACACAGGAGATTAAAAAGTTAAAAAAACAGATGGAAAATGAAAACGATGTCATGATACAAGCAAAAATTGGACTAAAGATAACGGAGTTAAACACAAGACTAAAATCAAACATTTAAAAGTGAAAATGGGAGTTGACTATAATGACAAAAGAAATTAAAACATTCGAAGAAAGAAAACAAAGTTTATTAGAATTAGGAAAAAAGAATGGTTTTATTACTTATGAACAATTAGCAGAAGAGTTAAAAGGATTAGATGTAGATAGTGATTCTTTAGATGATTTATATAATTTTTTAGTAGACAATAATATTGAGATTACTTCAGAGCAAGGAGATATGGATGACGATGACGGTGAAGACGGTGGACTTGTTGATCTAGAAGATTTAGCTTTATCTAAAGATATTAAAATTAATGATCCTGTTAGAATGTATTTGAAAGAAATAGGGCGAATTAATTTACTTACTTCTGATGAAGAATATGAGTATGCACTAAGAGCAGAACAGGGCGATGAATATGCAAAAAAGATGTTGGCAGAGTCGAATCTTCGTCTTGTAGTATCCATTGCCAAACGTTATGTGGGACGTGGAATGCTATTTTTGGATTTGATTCAGGAAGGAAATATTGGATTAATGAAGGCCGTTGAAAAATATGATCCATCGAAAGGATTTAAATTTTCTACTTATGCAACTTGGTGGATTCGACAAGCCATTACTCGTGCCATAGCTGACCAAGCTAGAACCATTCGTGTTCCTGTACATATGGTAGAAACTATTAATAAATTAGCTCGTGTACAAAGACAATTAACCCAAGAATTAAATCGTGAACCAACAGATGAAGAGATTGCCAAAAAACTAGGAATCAGTATCGAAAAAGTTCGTGAAGTCTATAAAATTAGTCAAGATCCCGTATCTTTAGAAACACCAATTGGAGAAGAAGATGATTCTCATCTAGGAGATTTTATCAAAGATGAAAGAACCATGTCTCCAGAAGAATATGCAACTAGTGAAATGTTAAAAGAAGAATTAAGTGGCGTTCTTTTAACACTAACAGATAGAGAAGAAAGAGTATTAAGACTTCGCTTTGGATTGGATGATGGACAGTGTAGAACCCTAGAAGAGGTAGGGCAAATCTTTGGTGTTACAAGAGAAAGAATTCGTCAAATCGAAGCCAAAGCACTTCGTAAATTAAGACATCCATCTAGAAGTAGAAAACTAAAAGATTTTTTAACAAACTAAGGCTAGAAATAGTCTTTTTTTCTGCTATAATGAGATAGAGGGATATTATGAAAGTGAAATTAAATAATAGACTATTGGCTGTTGCCAATTTAATACCAGAAAATTGTTCTGTGATAGATGTCGGATGTGATCATGCTCTATTAAGTATTTACTTAGTTCAAAATAAAACACCAAAGAAAGTAATTGCTTCTGATATAAAAGAAGGACCTCTTCTATGTGCCAAAGAAAATATTCAAAAATATCATGTAGAAAATAAAATTTTATTAAAACTAGGATCTGGTATCGATCCCATAGAAGAAGATATTGATACAATCATTATTTCTGGAATGGGTGGACTCAACATGATAGGAATTCTAAAATATTCCAAAGAGAAATATAAAAAAGTAGATAAAATTATCTTATCTCCAAATAGTGATGCGGATAAAGTAAGACGTGAAATATGCAAATTAGGGTTTTATATTGCTGATGAAACCTTAGTAAAAGATAAAAATATTATCTATCCAATTATACTTTTTCAAAAAGGCAAAAAAAAATACCGTTACCACGATTATCTATATGGTCCTGTTTTATCTAAAAAGAAAGATTCTCTATTCATAGAATATTTAAAGAAAGAACAAGAACAGAAAGAAAAATTACTGTCTTTGCTACCAAAGAAATATTTTGAAAGAAGATGGCAATTAAAAAAAGAACTACGAGCAATTTCTAAAATTGTATAGTTCTTATATGAAGAAAACGGGATTTTCTGTGGCAACATCATTTTCTTTTTCAGATTTTCGGTTCATGTTGTTTTGTTCTTGAGTAGCATAACTTATCGTTGTATGCGTTTCATTGTTGTTAGTATTGGGAGAAATTGCTTTCTTTGGACTATCATTATCCTGTACTGCGCCTATAATTTTAAACATCGTTTTAGCATTGTTGATCATAGGTCGCACTTGATAGAAGATGGGAATAGCTTGATTTACTACATTCAAGGTTTTACTAGCACCATTTAGGAAACCACTAAAACTAAACTTACTTAGAAGACCTTTTCCTAGACCTGTTCCGATTCCATTTCTAGCAATACTGCTAGCACCACTTAAACCGCCTAAATTTCTGGCCATATTGGCAGCTTGATAATAAGGTTGATACATATAAGGATGATAGAAACCGTTTCCAAACATAATCTCACTCCTTTTGTATTATTATATGAAAAAGCAAAAAAAAGTTTAAAAAAAAGCAACAATATGCTATACTTAAAATAGAATAGGAAGTAGCAAAAGGGTTGATAGTATGAATATATTTATCTGGACTTATCATATGGTGAAAAATATTTTTAGTTTTCCCATAAGATTAATACAAAAATCGAAAGAACAACAAATCCAAAAAGAATTGTTAATAGAAAAAGAAGAAAGACAGAAAAAATTATTAAAAGAAACTATGGGAACTATTTCTTCTAGTAATAATATAGACGAATTATTAACAGATAAAAAAGCGGATAAAAAAGATTTAACAACATTCAATTATCAAGTTAAAAATGAAGCAGGGAAAATCATAAAAAGTTCATTCGATGCAAAAAGTATAAGTGAAGTAGAAGCTTTTTTGATTAATGAAGGATATGAAGTAATCAAAATTGAACCACGAAAAAAGATTAGTTTAGATATGGATCTCAGTTTATTTGGGACTCGTTTTAAGAGCAGTGAACTAAGTTTTGCGCTTACGCAATTATCTACATACATTAAAGCTGGAATTCCATTAGTAGATGCTGTTCGTATTCTAGCTAAGCAAACAGAAAAGCCATCCAAAAGAAAAGTATATGAAAGAATTGTATATGACTTAGTAGCTGGTGAAAAATTTAGTACAGCTTTAGAGAATCAAAGTGATGTTTTTCCGAGACTATTAATTAATATGGTAAAAGCTAGTGAAATGACAGGAGATTTGCCAACCATATTAGATGAAATGAGTGATTATTATACATCCATCGATCAAACTAAAAGACAAATGATTACAGCACTTACTTATCCCCTTATTATTTTTATAGTATCGATTATTGTTGTAATATTCTGTTTGGTTTACATTGTTCCTAGCTTTGTAAAAATGTACTCAGATATGGATACTTCACTCCCAGCAATTACTGTTTTTACAATTAATGCTAGTGAGTTTGTATCTCAATACTATGTAGGAGTTATTATTGCAGTTGCTGCTTTTTTAATTATTTTGATTACTGCTTATAAAAGTATAAAGTCGTTTCGTAAGGCTGTGCAAACTCTGTTAATGAAAACTCCTGTGATTGGAAAAATTATAATTTATAGTGAAGTTAGTATGTTTACGAGAACTTTTTCCCAACTTTTGAATCATAGTGTTCATATTACAGATAGTATGGCAATTTTATCTAAAATATCTAACAATGAAGTTTATAAAGAAATTATTATGAACACTTTAGATACTCTTAGTAAAGGTGGTAAGATTTCAGAATCTTTTAGAGGACATTGGGCTTTTCCTGTAGTTGCTTATGAAATGTTAGTAACAGGAGAATCAACAGGGAAGTTGGGTGAAATGATGGAAAAAGTAGCAGATCACTACAGTAGTTTACATAAAAATGCAATTACAGTAGTAAAAAGTTTAGTAGAACCTATTACCATTATCTTTTTAGCAATAGCAGTAGGATTTATATTATTATCTATTGTAATTCCAATGTTTGACATTTATGGAGCTGTAGGGAATATGAATTAGGGGGATATATAATGTTTTTATATTTGATTGTGTTCTTTATACTAGGAACCATTTTTGGTTCCTTCTATCATGTAATAGGATATCGATTACCAAAAGGAGAATCCATTGTAAAACCAAAACATTCTTATTGTCCAAATTGTGGTAAAAAGCTTTGTTGGTATGAGTTAATTCCTGCTTTATCTTACATGATACAAAAAGGAAAATGTCGAAATTGTCATGCCAGTATATCTGTTTTTCATCCTTTTATTGAAATTATAACAGGCGCTTTGTTTGCTGTTTGTTTCTATTCCTTTGGCTTTAGTTATGAATTGATAATTGCTTTAACATTGGTATCTTTATTTAGCATTGTAATTGTAAGTGATTTGACTTATATGATTATTCCAGATGAAGTAACATTTACTTGTGCTATTATCATTATAATAGTTAACTTTTTAAATCTAGGATTCAAAGATGGACTTCTACAAGTCGGTAGTGGGCTTCTTACTTTTTTAGTAATGTATCTTATTATGCTTTTTGGTAATTGGTTATTTAAGAAAGAAACCCTAGGTGGCGCCGATGTAAAATTAATGTTCATTTCAGGTTTAGTGTTGCACCCTATTTTAGGAATTTTTGTGATTTTTATAGCTAGCAGTATTGCTTTGCCAGTTTCTATTTTGATTTATGTATTAGACCGGGAACACCTGATTCCTTTTGGTCCATTTATAGTTGCCTCTATTATTTTATTATTTCTATTTAAATTTGATATAAATACTTTTACAAGTCTATTTTTATAACACATTGTTTTATCAGAATCCAAAGCAGGAATTGACATCCCATTACAGAAAGTTTAAAATTATAGATAAAGAATAGTGGTGACTTATGAAAAATAGAAGTAAGCAAATAATAATCAGTTTATTACTAATCCTGTCATTAATTTTAATAACGATAGGGGTAAGTGTTTCTTTCTTTAGTTATGTAAGAGAGGGAAGTAGAGAAAATAGTATAGAATTAGGGTCTATTACATTTAAATACACCGAAAATGAAAATATAGGGAATGGAATAGCAATAACAGATGCATTTCCAATCAATGATGAAGAAGGAAAGAGTAAAGAAGGAGAAGGAAATGTATTTGATTTTAAAGTAGAATCTAGTCTTTCCAGAAGTGATTTGGAATATGAGGTAGTAGCAGAAGAAGTAGAAGGGAGTAATTTACCACTAGATGCGATTAAGTTTTATTTAACGGATATTACGAGCGGGGAAGAAGAAGAAATAAGTTTTTCATTAGACAGTAATGGGGAAGTAAAAACATTAGCAGATTATAGTGATACTATAATAGAAAATGCAAGTGGGAAAACTGTTTATCAGGAAACGATTTTGAAGAATACGAAAGGGTATCTAAAAGAATTTAGAGTAAGAATGTGGATAAATGAAGATGTTGATTGGAGCGATGAAGCATATATAGGAAAACAAGGGGCTATTAGAATCAATGTGTATGCCAATAGTGATAGAAATATGGCAGCAACAGAACCAACGAATCCAGAAGATACCGGGGTAGAAAGGGTGGTAGCGAATCAAAAATATCTATTTGCGAATGTTAGCAATGAAGAATATCAATATACAGTAACCGTACCCAATGAAGTAGATACAGTAGATATTGATGTCATACCAACGAATACAGAAGCAACAGTAGAGATTACGGCATTAGATAGTTTGGTAATGGTAGATACTTTACCATTAGTAAAACCGCTTAGCATGAAAGAAATGAATACAGCAGTAACTAGAATGAGTACAGCAAGTAGCCTTTCAGAAACCATAGAAGAATTTAACTTAAAAGTAGGAGAAAACTTTTATAGAGCAATAGTAACCAGTGCAAATCAAGAGAAAAGACAAGAATATATATTAAGAATTATAAGAGAAGAATCCAGAAATACCGGATTAGCAAGCTTAGGAGTAGTAGGATATAGTTTAACACCAGAATATAGTGATAATATGAATTCTTATACAGTAGAAGTGCCGTATGAAACAGCAAGCATAGAAGTAGTAGGAAGTAAAAAAGAAGAAGTACAGATAGTAGAAGGTTTAGGAAGTTATGAATTAAATATAGGAATCAATGTCATAAAAGTAAAAATAACAGCAGAGAATGGAATGACTAGAGAGATACAAATTACAGTAAATAGAAAGCTATCAAATGATGCAAGTATTCAAAATGTAGAAGTAGCAGGATATCGTTTAAGTTATGTAGAAGAAAATATATATAGTGTAACGATACCATATAGTATCGACAGGGTTACAATTCAAAATATTTCTATTACTGGGGCAGAAGTAACCGGAATTGGCGAAAAGACAAACTTAAGAGTAGGAAATAATGATTATGAAGTAGAAGTAACTAGTGCAAGCAAAGAAGTAACAGCAAACTATATCATTCGAGTAATAAGAGAAAAAGATGCCGATAACACATTAAAGAGTTTAAGTTTAACGAACTGTAATATAGAAGAAGAATTTAATAGTGAAACATTAAGTTATAATTGTACAGTGGAGAATAATGTAACATCTACTACAGTAACAGCGATAGCCAATAGTAGTGAAGCAAGAATTTCTGGTGATGGAGAGCATAGCTTAAATGTAGGAGAAAATGTAATTAATGTTACAGTAACGGCACAAAATGGAAGTCAAAAAATCTATACGATTGCTGTTACTAGAAAGGCAAGTAGTGACGCAAGTTTAAAAAGTTTGAGTGTAACAGGATATAGTATCGATCCGGCTTTTGACAGCAATATAATAGAATATACTTTAACAGTACCATATTCTGTAACGGATCTAGAAGTAAATGCAGAAAAGAACCATAGTGAAGCAAGTGTGGAAGTTAGTGGAAATACCAATTTAGCAGTAGGGATAAATATAGTTACTGTAACTGTAACTGCAGGTGATAAAACAACGAAAACCTATACGATAACGGTAACAAGAGAGAAAGATACGGATAATACATTAAGTAGTTTAAGCTTAACAAACTGTACATTAACACCAGACTTTAATAGTAATACAACAAGTTATAGCTGTACGGTAGAAAATAGTGTAACATCCACTATAGTAACTGCAAGAGCCAATAGTAGTGTAGCAAGTATATTAGGAGATGGCGAAAAGGCATTGGTAGTGGGAACAAATACCATTACAGTAACGGTAACATCGCAAAGTGGAAGCATAAAAGCATATAAAATAGTAGTCACGAGAAAAGCAAGTAATGACGCTACATTAAGGAATTTAGAAATAGAAGGATATAGTATCGAACCGGATTTTAGTAGTAATACTACAAGTTATAGACTGACAGTACCATATAGTACGTCAAGTATTACAGTAAATGCCCTTGTTAATAATAGTGAGGCAAATTTAACAGGAACAGGAGAAAAAGAACTAATCGTAGGAAATAATACTATAGAGGTAGTAGTAACTGCAGGGGATAAAACAACGAAAACCTATACGATTATCGTAACAAGAGAGAAAGATACGGATAATACGTTAAGTAGTTTAAGCCTAACAAATTGCACATTAGTGCCCGAATTTAATAGTGAAATATTGACATATAGTTGTATAGTAGAAAATAGTGTAAGTAATGTTACAATAAGTGCTAGTGCCAATAGCAGTGTGGCTACGATTCATGGAATTGGAGAGCAAGAATTAAAAGTAGGAGACAACACAGTAAATGTAATCGTAACTGCTCAAAATGAAAGTTCAAGAACCTATAAAATTACGGTAACTAGAAAAGCAAGTAGTGATGCGACACTAAAGAGTTTAAATGTTGAAGGATACCATATAGAGCCAGAATTTAATAGTAATACTACAACTTATAGCTTAAGTGTTCCCTATGCAACATCTAGTATTACAGTAAATGCCCTTGTTAATAATAGTGAGGCAAATTTAATAGGAACAGGAGAAAAAGAACTAATTGTAGGAGATAACACTATAGAGATAGTAGTAACTGCCGGAGATAAAACAACGAAAACCTATACGATAACAGTAACAAGAGAGAAAGATACAGATAATACATTAAGTAGTTTAAGCCTAACAAATTGTACATTAACACCAAAATTTAATAGTAATACGACAAGTTATACATGTACGGTAGAAAATAATATTGCTAGTACTACGGTAAGTGCTACAGCAACTAGTAGTGTGGCAAGAATTTCTGGCGATGGAAATAAAGCTTTAATAGTAGGAGAGAATACGATTACGGTGTCAGTAACTGCACAGAACGGGGATGTAAAAATATATAAAATAGTAGTTACACGAAAGGCAAGTAATGACGCTACATTAAGGAATTTAGAAATAGAAGGATATGGTATCGAACCGGATTTTAGTAGTAATACTACAAGTTATAGACTGACAGTACCATATAGTACGTCAAGTATCACAGTAAATGCTAGTGTGAATAATAGCGAAGCAAATTTAACAGGAACAGGAGAAAAAAAACTAATCGTAGGAAATAATACTATAGAGGTAGTAGTAACTGCAGGGGATAAAACAACGAAAATCTATACGATTATCGTAACAAGAGAGAAAGATACGGATAATACATTAAGTGGTTTAAGCTTAACAAACTGTACATTAACACCAGACTTTAATAGTAATACGACAAGTTATAGCTGTACGGTAGAAAATAGTGTAACATCCACTATAGTAACTGCAAGAGCCAATAGTAGTGTAGCAAGTATTTCTGGTGATGGAGAACATAGTTTAAATGTAGGAGAAAATACGATTGACGTAGGAGTAACATCCCAAAGTGGAAGTAAGAAAACATATACCGTAAAAGTGACAAGATTACCAAATTCAGACGCAAGTTTAAAAAATTTAGGGGTAGAAGGTCAAACCATAACTCCAACTTTTTCTAAAGATGTTTTGGTATATAGTTTAAGTGTTCCCTATCATATAGATACCATCACAATAATAGGAGAAGCAACGGAAAGTGTATCGAATGTAGAAGGATTAGGAAGCAAAGTATTAAGTGTAGGAGAAAATAGTTTTGATATTCAAGTAACAGCGGAAGATAAGACGACAACAAGAACATATAATATTACAGTAACGAGAGAAAAGGATACCGATACTAGTTTAAAAAGTATTAGTGTAGAAGGATATACAATCGTAAAAGTAGATGATAATAATTATAGTTTAACGGTAGAAAATAATGTAACCAGTGCAGTAATTCATGCAGAAGCAACATCTAGTGTAGCAATCGTAACAGGAATTGGAAGTAAAAATTTAAATGTAGGAAGTAATACATTTAAAGTAACGGTAACATCACAAAGTGGATTGATAGAAGTATACAATGTGGTAATTACTAGAAAAGCAAGCAGTGATGCAACATTAAAGAGTTTAAGTGTTGAAGGGTATGCTATATCGCCCACCTTTGCAAGTAATACGATAAGTTATACATTAACCGTACCATATAGTACATCTAGTATTACGGTAAATGCTAGTGTCAATAATAGTGA